>NZ_NGJZ01000001.1:0-315060 GCF_003987595.1 Vagococcus entomophilus
ATACAACGACTGATAAAGATGGCAACACAACTACGAAAGATGCGAAGATTGTCGTAAACAGTAACGACAAACCGGTTATCGAAGCGCAAGATCAAACGTATAAAGTTGGGGATAAGATTGACCCACTAAAAGATGTCAAAGGCACCGATAAAGAAGACGGAACGACGGAAGTCAAAGTGGCAAAAATTATCGATCAGTCAGGGAAAGAATTGACTGAGATTCCAAATGATCAAGCGGGCGAATATACGGTAACGTATACAACGACTGATAAAGATGGCAACACAACCACGAAAGACGCAAAAATCGTTGTAAACAGTAACGACAAACCGGTCATCGAAGCGCAAGATCAAACGTATAAAGTCGGGGATAAGATTGACCCACTAAAAGACGTCAAAGGCACCGATAAAGAAGACGGAACGACGGAAGTCAAAGTGGCAAAAATTGTCGATCAGTCAGGGAAAGAATTGACTGAGATTCCAAGTGATCAGCCAGGCGAGTACACCGTAACGTATACGACGACTGATAAAGACGGTAATACAACTACGAAACAAATTATTATTACGATTAAGAATAAGGACGCAGCAGTAGCAGGGCAAGGTTCATCGAATCAAAGTCAAGCCACTACAACTAGCACTACAGCAAAACATGCTGGAAAAGGATCCAGCAAAACAACAAGTAGTCAATTGCCACAGACTGGAGAACAACGTACAGTAATCAATACAGGGATTGGCGCAACAATTTTACTTGGTGTAGCTGCAATCTTTAGCAAGCTAAGAAAGAAAAACTAAAAAGTTAGAACAAATCAAAGAACGTGAAAAAGGTCATGCAATGGCTTTTTTCACGTTCTTTGTTATTCTTTTTGTCTTTTTTCAAAATGATTGGTATGCTATAAAAAACAATTTATATAGCGCTTGTCTATAATATGAAATTGGCTTTTATAAAGAAATAAAATCTGTCTAGTAGTTAGAATAAGAGAGGAAAATAACATGAGCAAGCAACAGATAAAGTTTGGAGAAAACTTACGCTATTTGCGCCAGCAAAAACGAATGACACAAAAAGAACTTAGCCAAGGGATTTGTGCACAATCTATGATCTCGGCAATTGAAAATGGATCGTATTTGCCCAATATAAGTTTGGCTCAACAATTAGCAGCACGTCTTTCTATCTCAATTGAAGACCTGTCATTAAGTGATTATTATAACATCAGTTCAACAGATCAAACGAATAAATATTTAGAAAAGCTATGTAATGCTAAAGAATATCAAAAGTTGTATCAGTTCTTACTGCAAGAAACTACAATAGAAGAAGTCCAAACACAAGAACAAGTACAAGCGTATTACTATTATCTAGGTTGCTGTGAATATCAATTAAACAAAGGGGAATTGGTGGCTGAAAAAAGTTTTCGCATGGCTTTGCTACAGATTATCGACCAACCTAAGTTTTATGCCTCAACGCTCACGAGACAATGCTATGCCTCTCTAGCTCTGACCTATCTTAAATACGGGCAACCACAGAAATGCCATGTCTATTTTGAAAAAGCCTTTCATGCATTAGATAAAATTCCTTATGAAGAAAATCAGCAAATCCTATATTTTCTACGAGCTGTTTCTTTTTGGTATCAAAAAGAATTAGAAGATAGCATCCGCTGGCTTGAATTGGGTACTGAATTTGCGGTGGCGCATAACTCACATTATTTGTTAGGCAATATGTATGCTTTAAAAGCACAGGTCTATGCAGCAATGAATAATATAAGAGAAAGTCAAAAGGCACAACAAGTTTCGGATAGTTTTCGTGCGGTTTTTTCAGAAAAAAGTTTTTTTAGTGACTGGACTTGATAATATCAGTATACTGATTCGTCAAGATTTTCTTTTTAAATTATAGTAAACATAAAGAGAAAAGAAAGGACGATGTAAAAAATGAAACATCTGATTATTTATGCCTATCCTCATAACCAAGGATATACGTCTGCTATTTTAGAAAGTGTGAAGGAGGGGTTAGGCAAGAACGAGCCTTTTGAAGTAATTGACTTGTATCAAGAAGCGTTCAATCCAACGCTTTATTTTGACAAAGAACATAAGCGCCGCGAATTACAATATGACGAGGAGACCAAGGAGTATCGTGAAAAAATTCTTTGGGCCAATCACTTAATCTTTATTTTTCCAATTTGGTGGAGCGGAATGCCTGCTATTTTAAAAGGATTTATTGATCGTGTATTTACTAAAGGCTTTGCATATGGTTTTGAGGGGATGTTGATGAAAGGCTATCTTAAAAATAAATCAGCGTGGATCATCACTTCATATGATGCCCCATTTTTCTATGGCCGTTTTTTGCAGCAAGATTATGGGCGCGTGCTTAAGAATCAAATATTGAAGTCGTGTGGAGTGAGTCCAATTAGACAAGATGTGTTGCCTCATATAAAAGGAAGCACGATTCAAAAAAGATTGAAATTTTTAGAACAAATCAAAAATACAGCTACAAAAATGGCTGAGAGAAATGGTTAAGCCTGCTTGTTCTCGATTCTCTAGGTCAAACATGTTATGATAATGTGTATGAAATAAGGAGGGGAGTACATGGGGAGTTGGTTATTTTTATTGATTATTTTGTTGATTGCTTTTCTAGCAAAAAATCAGAGCTTACTTTTCGCTACGGCATTTGTGTTGCTATTAAAGATTGTTCCGTTTTCTAAAGACCTATTTACTTGGATCCATACCAGAGGAATTAATTTTGGGGTTACGATTATTACTATCACTATTCTCATTCCGATTGCGACTGGGGAAATCGGGCTCAAAGACTTACTTGAAACGTTTAAATCACCAGTCGGATGGGTCGCAATTTTTTGTGGTGGCTTAGTTGCGGTGCTGTCGTCAAAAGGTGTGGGCTTAATTGCAACCGATCCGCAGATTACAGTTGCGCTTGTTTTTGGCACCATACTAGGGGTAGTGTTTCTAAAAGGAATTGCTGCTGGACCAGTCATTGCTTCTGGGATTACTTATTGTATTTTACAACTATTTGCATTGATAAAATAATAGATAAAAGAGAGTACCTTTCTTCTTTTGTGATAAAGGAATCCAATAAAAAAAGTGGTAAAAAAAAGAGTAGTAAGGAGGAAAAAAATGAGTACAGAGAAAGAAAATCAACAGAAAAAGCAATTAAGAGAATTACTTCTTAAAAAAAAGCAAAAGCAATCCAAAGTTTCTGCTTTTGGTCACTCAGACAGTCAAAAAACTTATGCAAAAAATCAAAAGTCATTGAAACAATACACGAAACATAAATAAGAAATAGACACTTTTCTAAGGAGAATTCTCGTGAAAATTGAACGTTTGTTGAATATTTTGTTCTATTTGCTAAATCGCGAACGGGTAACTGCGAATGAGTTAGCCCAGCAATTCCAAGTTTCTAAACGAACCATTTTACGGGATATTGATACGTTGAGTCTTTCTGGGGTACCCATTTATGCCGAGGTGGGGGCTAAGGGAGGGTACTCGATTCATCGTGAGTATCACATTAATTCCAAAATTATGAATCAAGAGAATATTGAGTACGTGGTGCTAGCTATTGAAAGTTTAAGAGGCGTTTATGGTTCAAAAATAGTAGATGAAACTTACGAAAAAGTTAGACACATTTTTACGAATCAAAAAATAGAAGGGCAAGCGGATCGTTTGGATTTGTCTGTTTTAAGTGAACATCCAGAAGTCGTTTCTAGGCTTAACTTGATTAAGGAAGCTATACGAGAACAAAAACAAATTGAATTTATTTACACAAATCGAAAAAATCAAACGAAAAATGTCCGAATTGATTCACTCCAGCTTTGCTATAAATGGTATTCATGGTATGTTTTTGGCTACAATCATTTAAAATCAGACTACCGAATGTACAAATTAGTTCGTATGCAAGAAGTTAAGCAAACACAAAGATTGTGGCAGCAGCATCAGGAGGTTAACACTCTTTTTTTAAATTATGAAAAAAAATGGGCTCAAAAAGAACGACAGCTGGTGCTAATCCGCTACTTGAAATGTTACCGGGGATTAATTGAAGAATACTTTTCTGGAGAAATTATTCTAGAACAGGAAGAAATGATTACCAGTAAGATTTGGTTGCGAAAGGATGATTTTGTCCAGTTTTCTCTGCTGCTAGGATTTGGACCTAAAATTGAGATTCTCGAACCTGCCTCTTTTTCGGAAAAAGTACAGCGACATTTAGAAGAAACCTTAAAAAAGAACTACCCAAACGGTGACAGATAGTTGTCACCGTTTTTTTGCTATTCTTATTCTAAATGTGAATGGAGGAAACAGAATGAAAAAAATTTATATTTATGTATTGGATACAATGTCAGATTGGGAATTAGGCTGGGTACTATCAGCAATGAGTGTTGCGGATGAATTAAAAGGACAACAATACCAAATTCAGTTTGTATCGGCAACAAAAGCTGCTATCACAACTATTGGGGGAATGAAGATTATCCCAGAATGTACGATTGAGGACATGGAAGATGATGCTTGTGCAGCATTGCTACTTCCAGGTGCACAAGATTGGACGAGTGAAAAACATCAAGCTATTTTAAAAAAGGTAGAAAGCTACTTAAATGAGGGGAAAATAGTTGGGGCAATCTGTGGGGCAACCTTGGCCCTTTCTGAAATAGGTCTGCTCAATCAATTTTTGCATACGAGCAATTCTTTAGAATATTTGCAATATTTTTCTAAGCGCTATACAGGAGCAACTCTATACCGTCATGACCGAGTAGTTAACCATAAAAAATTAATTACAGCAGGTTCAGCATCTTCACTCATGTGGGCAAAAGAAATTATGCAGGAATTAGAAGTTCTACCACAAGCTGTATTAAATTCATGGTATCATTATTTTTCTTCTGGAGAGGTAATGTATTATTTGCAAATGATGGAGGAAATTGCAAAAGCGAATCAATGACTCGTTTTAACACGATGAACGAAAAAGAAGTGAACCTCATTTTGTTTGCTTTTTACTATAAACTATAGTAATATAGTTTATAGTAAAAAGGAGGGGGAGAATGTCATCAATTGATTTAATTATATTAGGCATGCTAACAGAAAAAAAACAAAGCGCTTATGAACTACAAAAAGACATTGTAAAACATCAGGTATCAAAATGGCTGAAAATAAGTGTTCCTTCGGTCTATAAAAAAACTATTCAACTATGCGAAAAAGGCTATCTCACTAAAGAAACTGTGAGTGGAAAAAAGAAAGCAGAAAAAATCAGGTACAAAATTACTCCATCTGGTAAAGACTATTTTATGGAATTGATGCATCAAAACATCAAAAAGGAAGTATCTGTTCTATTTGACTTTAATGTCGTGATAGCCAATTTAAATAAAGTGGACTACGAGGAAGCGATACAATTACTAGAGGATTTGAGAGTGAATTTTTTCAATTCACAACAATATTATCAAGAAAAAATTAAAGAATTAAGTTGGCTCCCACTGGTTGGCAAAACCATTATAGAACAACAATTGATTGTCTGCGAGAGTTTGTTACGTTGGCTAGAAAAGTTTATACAAGAATACAAGCAAGAGCAAAAGAAAAAGAGCAATGAATCGTAAAAAAAGGAGACAACATGCTTAATAAACAATATCAGCAAGAAATTGTGACCAGAGTGCTCTCTAAAAAAGGGTTCAAACATATTCGACAAGAAGCGAAGAGCTTATGTCAGACTCATTCATTGGAAGAAAGCTTGCGGTATGCAGCAGTATTTTATGAACATAAAGAAAATTATGTTCAAGAGTTAGCGGTTTTTATCATGGGCAACTGTGCAGCTCAGTCTCCAGAAACATTGGCATTTTTAAAAAATGAAGTTAGTCAAAACGATAATTGGGAAGTACAGGAGATTTTGGCGATGGCATTTGATAAATATTGCAGTGATTGTGGCTATGAACAGAGCATTTTAGTTATTGAGGAATGGTTGGAAAGTGAGCAAGCCAATGTTCGCAGAGCTGTTACAGAAGGGCTCCGTATTTGGACAAGTCGTCCTTACTTTAAAGAAAATCCACAAGAGGCAGTCGCTTTGTTGGCCGCTCTTAAAAATGATTCTAGTTTGTATGTAAGGAAGTCAGTGGGGAATGCGTTGAGGGATATTAGTAAAAAGCAGCCAGAACTTATCCAAAAAGAACTCAGCAGGTGGGATCTGACAGAAAAAAGAGTGAACCAAGTATATAAACTAGCGGCAAGGTTTTTAAAATAAGAAAAGGGGAAAGTAAATGAATCAATCCTTTAAACAGTTTATTACAGAAACAGGAGATAGTGGTCCAGCCTATATAGAAATGGTCAAAAAGCATGCTAATGCGAGTTCTCTCGATCAAAAGACGGCTGAATTAGCCTACATATCTGTGTTATCGGCAGTTAGAATTCATGACGGTCTTGCCTTCCATGTTCAGTCTGCTAAAAAATTGGGAGCAACAAGGGAAGAAATAATAAGTGCTGTTTTGGTTGGCCTTCCTGCAGTTGGGTTAACCGTAGTAGCATCATTAGAAGAAACGTTAAGAAGCTATGATGAAGCATAGTGTACAAGAGGATATGAATAGAGCACAAACAGAAAAATTCGATTGCTACAACAATCAAAATAGTGTACGTTCTCCTAGGGTATCAAGTTTGAATCTTTTACGGAATACTACATCAGACAATTCTTTGATGAGGGCATAGAGAGAGGAATTGTTCTTTTGAAACGAAAAGCATAAAACAAATAAAAAAGTGCTGAATTTTTAAATAAGTTCAGTATTTTTTTGTTATGTAAAGGCATTGCTTGGAACAAAGCAAATAAAAGCTGCATACAAAAAGCATAGCACCGATAATCCTTTTAAGATTTACAGGAATAAATTTTTGAGTAATGTAGCTTCAAATTTTCTGGGACTAAAAGCGTGCCGCCAAAATGAAAAAGTACTGCGCAATCTATACTGGAACGCAAATATCAGTAAAAAATACTTTGGCAAGCTCCCTTTTTTTATTTTTTTGTCCACAGAAAATAGAAAGTGTAAATATTTTATCTGGTGAATCCAGTTCAATCAGTTTCTTTCTTTTCATTTGCTCAAATGTACTTTAAAAAGTGATTGTTGCTTACATCAGTTATTAGCTTTATGATCATTTTCCACCAAAATACTAATCAGTTTTATAGTGTATAAAGAAAGTGCTATTGTCTATTTTATGGTATAATGTGGTTCATGCAATATACTAGATTAAATATTATTGAAAAGAAATAAGGTGAACAGATGGGATTCGAATATTATTTCCAGAAAAAAGTAGGGTTTGAAAAGCAAGATAATAAAGGGATTGAGCTGTTGCTTCGAGAAGACGGACGTTTTCCAGCTTCTAAGTTAAAACAAATAGAGCGTAATACACATCAACTAAATCAATTTATGGAATGGCAATTTTCAGAAATATCAAAGTTAATGCAAGTTACGAATTGTCGAATTTCTGTAAATGTATCGCTTAATCAGCTACTATCTCCAGAATTTTTCCATTACTTGAATAGAATTCGCCCGTATTATTCGAGATTGACCATTGAAATTATTGAGGCACCTTGTTGGTTCTCACAGAATATTTTGCGGTTTACTACTGTGGATGATCTGAAAAAAAGTCTGTTACTGTGTATTATACAAGTAAATCAATGTGGGATTAGTATCTCTTTGGATGATGTAGGAACTGGCTATAATTCAATTGATACCGTTCTTACCTATGAAAAATATATCGATGAGCTTAAGGTGACGCTGTTGCCTTTTAGGAAAAAAAATGTCCCTCTTGAGTTAGAAAAACAAATTGTGCTGATGTGGGTAGCACTTGCCAAATCCTATAACAAAAAATTAGTTATAGAAGGAATTGAAACCATTGAAGAAGCTAAGAGATATCAGATGATTGAGTGCCATCAAGGGTTTTACTACAGCAATCCTGAGCCAATTGGGCGATTGATTGAGAAATAAAAAAAGCAGGACCTCCAATTAAAAGGAGGTTCTTTTTTTTGCACTTTAAACTTGACCAAATATAATTTTTAGGTTAACCTTAAAAAGTGGTGATAAAGATTATCAATTAGAAATGGAAGTGAAAATAGATGATGGAATGTAAAGAGATATCAGTAGCCTATACAAACCGGTCAATTGCTCTAGAAAAAATCAGTTTTACAATTTCTAAGCCAGCTATTATTGGCATTATCGGACCAAATGGGGCGGGTAAATCGACATTGCTAAAAGCAATTCTAGAAATTGTGGGACATCAAGGAACAACACTTATTGACGGAGCAGATGTCAAGAAAAGTTTAAAAAAAATTGCTTATGTAGAACAAAAAAGTGGGATTGATTACACATTTCCGATTACGGTAGAAGAATGTGTATTGCTTGGAACCTATCCTAATTTAGGTGTGTTTAGACGTGTTGGGAAAAAAGAAAAAGAACAGGCCGCTTTTGCATTGGACCAAGTAGGTCTTAAAGATTTGGCTAAAAGACAGATTGGAGAGCTATCTGGGGGACAATTCCAACGAGTATTACTTGCAAGGTGTTTGGTGCAAAATGCGGAATATATTTTCTTAGATGAACCTTTTGTCGGAATAGATGCTACGAGTGAAAGTATTATCATGAACTTGCTAAAAAAATTGAAACAGGCAGGAAAAACTATTTTGATTGTGCATCATGACCTAGGAAAAGTTAAAGACTATTTTGACCAACTAATGGTACTAAATAAGCAACTTGTGGCGTTTGGCCAAACAGATGAAGTCTTCAACAAAGAAAACCTGATTGCTGCATATGGTGATACGATCTATGTAGGAGGGGAAACTGAATGATTGCCAATTTTATTGATGGTTTAGTGCAGTATCATTTTTTACAGAATGCATTAATAACGGCTCTTGTAATCGGGATTGTATCTGGTGCAGTTGGTTGCTTTATTATTTTAAGAGGAATGTCGTTAATGGGTGACGCAATCTCTCATGCTGTATTACCAGGTGTAGCACTTTCGTTTATTTTGGGGATAAACTTTTTTATAGGGGCAATTGTCTTTGGGCTATTTGCTTCTGTGATCATTACCTTTATAAAAAATAATAGCACGATAAAAGGCGATACCGCGATTGGGATTACTTTTAGCTCGTTTTTGGCACTCGGAGTTATTTTGATAGGAGTTGCGAATAGTTCTACAGATTTATTTCATATTTTATTTGGGAATATTCTAGCTGTACAAGATATTGACAAATGGCTAACAATTGGGATTGGCGCTTTGGTTTTACTGGTAATCTTTATCTTTTTCAAAGAACTGTTGATTACCTCGTTTGATCCTTTAATGGCAAAGGCTTTTGGTATGAATGTGAGCTTTTATCATTATTTACTGATGGGATTATTGACACTGGTCGCAGTAACAGCCATGCAAAGTGTGGGAACTATTTTAATTGTGGCGATGCTAATCACACCGGCAGCAACAGCCTATTTATTCACAACAAGTCTGAAAAAAATGATTTTTTTGTCATCAACATTAGGTGCATTTGCATCACTTTTAGGACTTTTTATCGGTTACAACTTTAATATAGCAGTTGGATCAAGCATTGTTTTGACCTCAGCAGTACTTTTCTTAGTAGCGTTTTTTATTTCTCCAAAACAAAATTTTTTAAGGAAGAAGTGAGTGGAAAAAATGAAAAATAAACAACGAGTTTTGATTTTTAGTTTTGTGTTAGTGTTAGCAGTACTTCTAGGTGGTTGCGGTACAAATCAGAAAAAAGCGAGTGACAATGGGAAGCTCAATGTCGTTGTGACCAATTCGATTATTGCAGATATAACTAAAAATATTGCGAAAGACAAAATTAATTTGCATAGTATTGTGCCAGTTGGAAAAGATCCTCATGAATATGAACCATTGCCAGAAGATATCAAAAAAACGACAAATGCAGATTTGATTTTCTATAATGGCGTTAACTTAGAAACTGGGGGAAATGCATGGTTTACTAAGATGGTAAAAAATGCGAATAAAAAAGAAAATAAAGATTATTTTGCTGTCAGTGATGGGATCGAGGTTATTTATCTAGAAGGCCAAAGTGAAAAAGGAAAAGAGGATCCTCATGCTTGGCTTAATTTAGAAAACGGAATCATCTATGCTAAAAATATTGAAAAGCAACTAGCTAAGAAAGATCCAAAGAATCAAGACTATTACAAAAAGAATCTAACAACCTATGTTGAAAAATTAGAGAAATTGGATCAAGAAGCAAAGAGCAAGTTTGCGAGTATTCCAGACAATAAAAAAATGATTGTAACAAGTGAAGGCTGCTTTAAGTACTTTTCAAAGGCCTATAACATTCCGTCTGCTTATATTTGGGAAATTAATACAGAAGAAGAAGGAACACCTGATCAAATCAAGAATTTAGTGAAAAAACTTAGAACAACGGAAGTATCAGCTTTATTTGTTGAGAGTAGTGTAGATGCTCGTCCGATGAAATCTGTGTCAAAAGATACAGGAATTCCAATTTATGCCAAAATTTTTACCGATTCTGTGGCAAAAAAGGGAGAGCGTGGAGATAGTTACTATGCTATGATGAAATGGAATTTAGATCAAATTGCAGAAGGTCTTTCTAAATAACGATTGATGTGATATTTCATACCTGGATTTAGGGGATTTTGGGAAACTAGTGGGCCTATGAAGGAAGCCCAACGGATATAAATGTTTAAAAAATAAGAGTGTTGGCTGACCAACACTCTTATTTTTTTTATAGAAGATTAGAAATAGCTCAGCATCAAGCGAATAATTTTTTTCAGGGGAAGGCTCCTCCCAACCCGTTAGTTACTGCATTAGGAACTTTTTAGTTGTTATGTAACATTTTAGTGCGTACTTGTTTAAATGTATGCGTGGATTATACTAACATATATAATTCAAAATTCGATGACTGTTTGGAGGGATTATTTTATGCTTGATCTACGAAGAATTTTTGTCCTATACCGTGGCTATTAGTTACTGCGAGATTCCAAATCGAAAGTAAAAAACGTAAAGGCCGTGTAAAACTTGCGACGAGAGACTCTTTTGCCTGGTAGTGGTCGGATAGAGGAACGACAAATGTTTTCTATTAAATAGAATTGAAAAATAAGTGTCACAAACCTTTTAATAGTAGGCGTATTAAAGGGCGTATGAATTCAGTCAAAATGGAGTAACAAACGAAATGTTGTTAGCAAATAAAAAGTATTTGGAGGTTTTTATATGTCAAAAGAGTGGTTTAAAGATTCAGTCGTCTATCAAGTGTATCCAAAGAGCTTTCAAGATAGTAACAATGATGGCATAGGAGACTTGGCAGGAATTACAGAACGTCTTGATTATATCAAAACACTTGGTGCCAACGTTATCTGGCTCAACCCAATTTATCAATCACCCAATAAAGATAATGGCTATGATATTTCGGATTATAAAGCCATTAATCCTGATTATGGAACCATGGAAGATTTTGAAAAATTGTTATTTAAAACGCATGAAAAAAACATGAAATTATTAATGGATTTGGTAGTTAACCATACTTCAGATCAGCATGAATGGTTTCAGAAAAGCAAAAGCTCCCAAGATAATCGCTATGCTGATTATTATATTTGGCGTAACCCAGTTGAAGGCCGTGAACCTAATAATTGGCGATCTACTTTTGGGGGACCTGCTTGGACATATGTGCCAGAACGGGGGCAGTATTATTTGCATTTATTTTCCCCTGAACAGCCAGATCTTAATTGGGAAAATCCCAAAGTTCGGCAAGAAGTATTTGAAATTGAGCGCTTTTGGTTAGATAAAGGCGTAGATGGTTTTAGAATGGATGTTATTAATTTTATTTCAAAACCACAAGGGTTACCAGATATTCAAGGAGTTGCTACTCTGGGAGCAACGATGTCGTGTATTACCGACGGTCCTAGACTAAACGAGTTTTTAAAACAGATGAATGAAGAAGTACTTTCTCATTATGACGTGATGACAGTGGGGGAAATGCCTGGGGTCACACCGGAAGATGCAATCGAATATACAGGACCAGAGAACCATGAACTTAATATGGTCTTTCAATTTGAACATGTTTCACTAAGTCCCAATCCTAATCTTCTCCTTGATAAGTGGAATGATGAACCAGTTAAACTTTCTGAATTAAAGCTTGCTCTAAACAAATGGCAAAAGGCTCTTGATGGCAAAGGATGGAATAGTCTTTATTGGAACAATCATGATCAGCCAAGGGCTGTATCACGGTTTGGCAACGATGATCCCATATACCGAGTTCGAGCGGCTAAAATGTTAGGAACTACATTACATATGATGCAAGGTACCCCTTATATTTACCAAGGAGAAGAACTTGGTATGACCAACGCGCATCATACCAAACTTGATCAGTATGAAGATCTTGACTCAGTAAATGCTTATCATGAATTAGTGGAACAAAATCGTGTCATTGATGGCCAAACAATGCTGAAATACTTGGCTAACTTATCCCGAGACAATGCCCGAACCCCTATGCAGTGGAACTCGAAAATCAATGCAGGATTCTCTAAAGGGACCCCTTGGTATGCAGTAAATCCTAATTACAAGGAAATTAATGTTGAATCTGAATTGAACAATCATCATTCTATTTTCTATTATTATCAAAATTTGATTACGCTTCGACGTGAATATGAAATCATTAGACGTGGAACATTTGAAGAAATCGATTTAAATGATGAGCAAGTCTATGCGTATTATCGTCATCATGAAGATCAAACATTGTTAGTAATGAGCAACTTTACCAGTCAAACATTGATCCGTGATTATGGTCAAAACAATACCACAAAATATTTAATTGGTAATTATAGCGAGGATAAGGGAGTAACGTTAAGGCCATATGAAAGTAAAGTTTATTTAATGTAATTCAATTTGTTTTTAATTGTGATACACCCATTTTATAAAAATAAGTAAAAAACAACATGATTTTTGTGTTGTTTTTTTTTGAGAATAGTAGTTATTTTTTCAATTGGACATAGCTGAGAAGGCAAAGATCAATCACGTATAGCCCAACAGCTATGTCGTGCTTTACTTTTATTATGTACTTGATTGCTGATAAAAGTGGACTGACAACAGGAAGTATCCAGTATCTAAAGTGATGGGATGTTTAGGGAGTATTCGTTCCACTTGTCCCAATAGAGCATAGCGTAAAAAGTGAAGCAGGATTTCTTTCAAAGCATTAATAATAATAGACGCCATTAAATCAGGCATTAGCTTGGTTGGGTGGAAAAAATAAATAAATGAAAAAGGGAAATACGATTTTTTATAAAAATTAAAATAATAGGACAGCTAGGGTACTCTTTTTACTGTAAGAAAAATATTTTCTAGAATAACCTCATAAAATTTGCTACAATAGATAAGAAAGAGTTTTTTTATAAAGGAGAGGCATAAAAATGATTGCAGCAAGTGATCTTAAAGCAGGTATGACGTTTGAACAAGACGGAAAATTAATTAAGGTATTAGAAGCGAGTCACCACAAACCTGGAAAAGGAAATACGGTTATGCGTATGAAACTGAGAGATGTTCGCTCAGGTTCAAGTACTGAAACTACAATGCGTCCAGAAGAAAAAGTAAAAAAAGCACATATTGAAAGTAAAGCAGTTCAATATTTATACAGTCAAGATGATATTGCGAATTTTATGGACTTAGAAACATACGAGCAATATGAAATTCCAACTTCTATTATTGAAGAAGAACTAAAATACATTTTAGAAAATATGGAAGTGAAAATCCAATTTTATGGTAGTGAAGTGATTGGAATCACGTTACCCACAACTGTAGTATTAAAAGTTGTCGAAACACAACCCTCTATTAAAGGCGCAACAGTTACTGGTTCTGGAAAACCTGCGAAAATGGAAACTGGTCTAGTAGTAAACGTACCTGACTTTATTGAAGAAGGCGAATCGTTAGAAATCAATACACAAGAAGGAACCTATTTAAAACGTGCAGCTAAGTAGTAGCACAAATAGTTAAAAAAAAGCATGAGGCAAAGTTTACTTTGTCTCATGCTTTTTCTTTTAATAAAGTAATGAATGAAAAAGGGAATACAAGTAATGTCAAAGAATTAGTGTACATCAAACCAATCGACAATACTTTTGAGTCTTTCCACACGTAAGCTTGGCAATCCATTGCGAGAGAGGCCGTGGCTAGATTGAGGGAAGAGAATCATTTTGGTATCTATTTGATTTTTCTTCATAGCGACAAAGAATTGTTCCCCTTGTTCTTGCGGACAACGCAAATCTGCTTGTCCATGTAATATTAATAAAGGGGTTTTTGCATTTTGGGCATATGCGAGAGGTGACATTCTCCACAAAGCATCTAATTCGTCTAAGTCATGTTGTAACTGGAATTTTGTGAAAAATGGTCCGATATCACTCGTACCATAAAAACTAATCCAGTTAGAAATAGACCGTTGGGTAACGGCTGCTTGAAAACGATCGGTATGCCCGACAATCCAGTTGGTCATAAAACCACCGTAGCTACCACCAGCTACATATAGCTGTCCAGAATCAATCTCAGGATGTTTCGCCAAAACCTCATCGACACCTAGCATTAGATCAATATAATCCTTGTTGCCGTAATCACCCAGAATAGAACGAACAAATTCTTGACCATACCCATTTCCACCACGTGGATTTAATAAAATCACCCCATACCCATTTGCAGCGTGGACCTGCATCTCATGGAAAAAGCTCTCCCCGTAACAAACTTGAGGACCTCCATGAACATAAAGAATCGCAGCGTGTTTTTTTTGATTAGAGAGGGGAGCAAGATACCAGCCTTGAATATCCCAATCATCTGCTCCCTTGTACCAAAAGCGCTCTGGTGTACTTAATTGATGGGTTTTTAAGAAAGATTTATTTGGATCATATAAATCTTGTAGCTCACCAGTTTTTAAATCAAGTGTGGCTAATATACTCGGCGTAGTCGTAGTGGAGTAAGTAACAGCTAGTTGATAGCGCGCTTCATCCAAAGAAGCCCCAGTCAAATGAACTTCTTGATCAAAGAGACAGGTAATTTCTTTTTTTAGGTTTCCCTTATACAATTGCAATTTTCCGTGCAATGTTACAGGGAATAGGTACTCTTGGTTATTCAGCCACATTGGCTCAACAGGATGGACTTGTTGTTGGAAATCACCAATAATCAAATCGCCCACCTCTAAGTCTAGCTCATCGGTTAAACAAGTGAGGGTTTCTGTTTGAAAATCAAAAAGATATAGTTTGGTTTGCGTAACAAATTGATACTTGAAATCGTTCCCCGAAAGAAGCGCATAGCGTTCGTCTGCTGACATTTCATGGAAAGTAAAGCTCCCCATTGGAATAGAAGCGGTAAGCGATTTTTTTGTTTTAGAAGCTAAATCGAAGAGATAGACCGTTTGGCCATAAGTCCATTCGTCCTCTTCATCAAGTTGGTCAATGACTAACAAATTTTTTTTATTTCTAAAGATGTAAGCCAACTGGCAATCTTCAGTCATTTGTAAAAATTCCTCTGTTTCGTGGCTTAGAATATCCACTTTTTTGAGCGTATAGCGCTCATCTTCTGGAATAAAACCTAATCCATCAAGTTTATGTGTAAGTTTGGTAAATGAAGTCGTTTTAGGGAATTCTGCAGCATCTGCCACTTTTTTCTCTGTGTCTTCTTTTGTTTGACTCACCTGATAAAAAATTTCAAAACTTGTGTCTGACCATAAATAATTGCTAACACCTGATTTTTCATGTGTCAATTGAGTGGCAGCTCCACCCGATAGTGGCATAATCATGACTTGCATTTTTTTATCCTTATTATTGGAAGACAAATAGCTGAGCCATTTTTTATCGGGAGAAAGTGCAATAGTTGTATTTTGTTGACCAGAATCGCCCCAACTCTTACGAAGCTGACTTTCAAAGTCAAAACTAAAAATATTTGTTTGATAATGATTTTCTTCTTTATTTATACTACTTTCTACATAGAAAACCTCTTTTTCTGTTAGAACTGGTTGTGCGACATTTTTTAAGTCAAATAAGTTTTCGATACTAAGTGTTTTCAATGAGCATTTCTCCTTCATTTTAAAGTCTATATCTCGTACTAAGTATACCATATAACTTGATTTGTAGCTGTTTCAAGCAGATTTTCTTGATTTATAAAGCAGAAAGAGGGGATTCGAAAATAAAATAAAGAAAAAAATTGAAGCAAGCAAAAATGACTCAGTGACTGAATCGTTCCCTGAGATTTGATTGCTAAAATCAGTGATTGAATGGATAAATAATGTATAAAAGATAAGGAGCTTCTTAAACTAAAAGCATAGCTAAAGCCTCTTTCGAGTTCCAAAAACGTTAGGAAGGATGGTCGAACAAAAGCGTAAAAAATAGGAGAAATTTGAAAAACAATACAAAAGAAAACAGAAAGAACTAATCATAACAACTAGTCTTTTTGAAATACAACGGATAGGCATGAAGCCTTGAAATTTAAAAAGAAAAAACCTATTTTTAAAACCTTTACCAGCGATGATTGCCTCTTGTAGAAGTAGTTTCCTTGGAGCACAAGCTTACAATCCGTATGATTTAAACGAAAAAAAGTTGTTAAAAAATAGTGGAAAAGGAGACAGCCACTTTTTTCTAGTTTCCATATATTCAAGATAGTCAAAAAAATAAGTCATCTTGCAAAGTAGGAAGGATTGGTTTGAGCCGAATCACTAATTCTGAGAGTAAGAATTCTAATCTGAAAAGCGGAGGGAAAACGATAGAATTATTAGAAAATAGAATATAATTGCATAATTTTGAATATTGACTCATATGACATATCTGTGGGATACTGTGTGTATGCTATTTTTAATTTATTTTGTAAATTTTAATGAAAATAATTGACAATTACGAGTAAGGAAAGGAAATGTTTGATGGAAAAAACGGATTTAAAACGTAGGTTAGGTTCTAGGCAGATGCAGATGATTGCTCTTGGTGGCACGATTGGTGTGGGCTTGTTTATGGGGTCTGCTGCCACGATAGCATGGACCGGGCCTTCGGTAATGTTAGCTTATGCGATTGCGGGATTTTTTTTATATTTTATCATGCGTGCGTTAGGTGAGATGCTTTATTTAGAGCCCTCAACCGGTTCATTTGCCAATTACGGGGCAGAATATATTCACCCACTTGCAGGCTACCTAACAGCTTGGAGTAACATTTTCCAATTTATTGTAGTTGGAATGAGTGAGGTCATTGCAGTCGGACAATATACGCAATATTGGTGGCCACAGCTTCCAACTTGGATACCTGGATTGGTTGTAGTCGTAACGCTTTGTTTTGCTAACCTGATATCTGTCAGAATATTTGGAGAGTTAGAATTTTGGTTTGCAATGATTAAAGTTGTAACCATTGTGCTGATGATCATTGCTGGATTAGGGGTTATTTTGTTTGGTTTTGGCAACCATGGACATCCAGTTGGAGTTAGTAACTTATGGAAACACGGAGGCTTTTTCACTGGAGGAGCTAAAGGCTTCTTCTTTGCCTTGCCGATTGTAATTGCCTCGTATCAAGGGGTCGAACTAATCGGAATTACAGCAGGAGAAGCAAAAGATCCGCAAACAACTGTTGTCAAAGCGGTTCAATCAACTATTGGACGGATTTTAATCTTTTACATAGGGGCTATTTTTGTGATTGTTAGTATCTATCCGTGGAATGAATTAGGTGCAATCGGCTCCCCATTTGTCCAAACATTTTCTAAAATAGGCATTAGTTTTGCAGCGGGTTTGATCAATTTTGTGGTGATGACTGCAGCACTTTCTGGCTGCAACTCGGGAATTTTTAGTGCTAGCCGAATGGTTTTTGCACTGGCACAAAAGGGAAAAATGCCTAAATCGTTTTTAAAACTTTCACGACATGGGGCACCTTTTTATCCTGTTTTATCTGTTTCATTTGGGATTTTATTGGGCATAATTTTAAATGTTGTACTGCCAAAAATTATTCATGGTTCCGAGCATTTATTTGTTTATGTTTACAGTTCTAGTGTTTTACCTGGAATGATTCCGTGGTTTGTCATTTTGATTAGTCAAATTCAGTTTAGGAAAAAGCATCGCAAGGAAATGCCCCACCATCCCTTTAAAATGCCCTTTGCGCCTATTACTAATTATGCTACGATTATATTTTTAGCGATTATCCTTGTTTTTATGTTTATTAATCCGAGTACTCGCCTTTCATTATTAATCGGCTGTGTCTTTTTGGTAGGCATTACTATTTTGTATTTTGTGTTAGAAAAGAAAAATAAAAAGCATCAAAATAAATTTAACGATTAAAGGGGAACAGAGTTTCATGAGTAGTAGTTCAACAAAAAATGGCTTACAGCGTACGCTAAAAAGTCGTCATATCACCATGCTAGCACTTGGAGGAGCAATTGGTGCTGGCTTATTTAAAGGGAGTAGTGACGCTGTCCAAACTGCCGGACCAGCGGTCATTTTATCCTACCTAGTGGGAGGGTTTATTTTACTCTTTATTATGCAAGGTATGGCTGAGATGACGGCCAACAACCCAGGAGTAAGTGGCTTTTCAGAACTCCTTCAGCCAATTACAGGCCGTTTTTCAGCTTACTTAATTGATTGGGCATATTTTATGATGTGGTTTTTAGACATTACCGCAGAAGCCATCGCAGCAGCGACTTTTATTCAATTATGGTTTCCCCATGTTCCATCTTGGCTGATTATATTATGCATTTCTGTCGTCATTTCTGGTATCAATCTTTTATCAGTAAAATTATTTGCAGAGACCGAGTACTGGTTAGCAATCTTGAAAATTTCAGTAATCATTTTCTTTATTTTAGCAGGAGTGTTTTTAATCAGTAAAAATGTAATGCAAACTGAGCACGCTTTTCATAATTTAACAGATAATGGCGGATTTTTCCCAAAGGGAATATTTGGCTTCTTGAGCTCTATGTTAATTGTTATCTATTCCTTTGCGGGTTCTGAACTGATTGGGATTACAATCGGAGAAGTGGAGAATCCCCAATTAGCAATTCCAAAAGCAGTAAAGGGAATTATGGTTCGGATTATTTCTTTTTATATTATTCCTTTCTTCATTATTGTGACGCTATTTCCTTGGAATTCTTTAGATGGGAAAGTGAGCCCATTTGTTCAAGTTTTTAATTTATTACACATTCCATATGCAGCAGATATTGTTAATTTTGTCATCGTGCTCGCATTAATTTCTTCTATTAATTCTGGAATTTATTCTTCTTCTCGATTGCTTTATATGCAAGGAAAAAGAAGTCGGAAAAAGACTAAGATTTCTCAAAATTTAATGAAATTAAATAAACATGCAGTACCATATGTATCAGTTATTATTTGTTCTTTCTCTCTTTTTGCGGGTGTTTTGCTGACTTTCTTTGTAGGAAATACCTTGTTTAATTACTTGATGGGATCAATCAGCTATACCATTTTAATTATTTGGTTTTTACTTTGCTATGGGCATATTCGCAGTCGTAAAGTTGCATTTAATCCAACTGCTTATCATGTGAATTTTTACCCGTACACCTCTTATTTTTCCTTAATTTCTTTAATCTTAATTTTCTTTGGAATTTTGTTTTCCACGAATGTTATCGTTACGTTACTAACCTTGCTTATCTATATTGTGATTGTAGGATATTATTACTTGGCTGAGGCGAAAGCGAAAAGGCAGAGGTAAAATTAAAATTTCAAAAGAGGATACTGGCAAAAAGCTGCTTATTTATAAGCGGCTTTTTATATTTCTGAAAATATTCAAGAAAATGAAAGGAAATAGTTGCAATTTTAAAAGGTTGATGTATGATATCTATAGATAAAACATATCCACGGATAAGAAATGTCTTTAAGAGGAGGGAAAAGATGAAGCTGAAAAGAAGTTTGGAGCAAGCAGTATGCATCTTGATTATGCTAACGCTTGAAAAAGAGCATCGACCCGTTAAAAGTTCGATTATTAGTGAACGTTTAGAAGTTTCCGACTCTTACTCCAAAAAAATATTGCGACAGTTGGTAGTAGCCAATCTAATCAAATCAGAAGCAGGAAAAGAAGGCGGATTTAAACTAGCTAGAAGCATCGAAAAAATCAGCATGCTGGATGTTTATTATGCGATTGAGGGAAAAGAGAGTATATTACAACCGGCTCATTTAGCGCATAAGGTCTTTTCCTATGAAAATATTATTGTTCATGCTGAAAAAGAAGTGTTACAGGTGGTTTCCGAAGCCGAGCAGTTATTCTTAACCAAGTTAGAAGGCTATTATCTTTCGGAATTACTCCCGAGACATGATTATGAGCAGGGAACCGTTGTTTGGAAAAATATAAGGGAAGTGATAAAAGATGATAAAAAATGAATGGAAACATTTATTTAAAAATAAATTTATGCTGGTTGTTCTTTTTGCAATCATGTTGGTTCCAACATTATATAACGTAATCTTTTTAAGCTCGCTATGGGACCCATATGGCAAAATGTCTGAGTTGCCTGTAGCAGTTGTGAATCAGGATCAATCTGTTCATTATGAAGGCAAAACGTTAACGGTTGGGAAAGATATGGAAAAAAATATGAAGAGCTCTGATTCATTGGATTTCCATTTTACAACAGCAAAAAAAGCAGCAGCGGGACTTAAAGATGGTACGTATTATATGGTGCTTACGATTCCAAAAGAATTCTCAAAAAATGCGACAACTCTATTAGAAGAAAAACCAAAAGAGATGAAACTTAAATACGAAACCAGCGCTGGACATAGTTTTATTGCTTCTAAGTTTTCAGAGTCAGCAGCGAAAGAGTTGAAAGCTAAAGTTTCTTCTCAGGTGACCAAGATTTATGCGAAAAGCATGTTTGCCCAGTTAAAAACTGTGGGCAAAGGTATGAGCAGTGCGGCAGATGGAACTAAGAAATTGGCAAATGGGACAAAACAACTTGGAGATGGACAAAACACGCTCTCAACTGGGCTAAACACTTTGTCTGCTAGTTCACTCAAATTTGCAGATGGTGCCAGTACATTAAATGTTGGCTTGGAAAAATATGTAGCCGGTGTAGCACAGGTTCAATCGGGTAGTACAAAGCTTGATGAAGGCGTAGCCACACTTCAAAATTCTACGCCAGCTCTTGCAAGTGGTGTCGGGCAATTAGCAACAGGCTCTCAAACACTTTCTGGTGGAGTGACGCAATATACCTCAGGTGTCAATACACTAAATGAAGGCTTGAGTGGTAAATTAGCATTAGGAACAGCCACTTTAGCTAATGGTTTGGGCAGTTTACAAAATGGAATGAATGAGTTAAATACGAGTCTAGCAGAAAAGTTAACCCCCAACGTAAAAAACTATACAAACGGAGTCGATCAAGTTGCAACAGGCTTAGCAGCACTAAATTCAACAAGTGGTAAATTGACAGATGGGGCCAGTCAATTAGATGAAGGCATCAACGGCGCAAATGGGATTATAGCGAATAAAGCGAAATTGATTGCAGGTGTCTCCTCTTTGAAAGATGGAACCACCCAATTATCTAGTGGGCTAACTGCTTTAGATGATGGTATGACCAAGTTAAAAGCTGCGATAGATGCTAGTTCTGTTTCTATCACAGAATTGAAAGATCATTTAACAAAGGTCGGCCAAAATACTGCAACAATCTCAAGTAAAACGAGTGAATTGCAAAACGCTGCGCAAAGTGATACTGAAGTAACTAAAAATAGTGCAAAAGCGTCAGCAGTTGCAGCACTTCAAAATGATTCAACTTATCAAAGTTTGCCAGAAGAACAAAAGCAAGCCTTGCTCAGTGCGGTACAAAATTCAGCAAGCGATACGAGCACCACAAATGTAACAAACAAAGCAAGTGAAATTAAAGCAACAAATGATAGTACGAGCGGAGAATTAACCCAAGTTTCTGCGCTTTTAACCAAACTGGAAGCTTTAATGGCACAATTTTCTACGCTTCAAAACAGTGTAGCTCAGTTGAAAGTAAGCAGTGCACAACTCGCAGGTGGGGCCAGTGCACTTAATACTCAAGTTACAGCTTTTGCAGCTTCTATGGAAGCACAACTGACGAAACTCAGTCAAGGGGTTGCAGCATTAAACACTGGAATTACGCAGTACACTGGCGCTGTTGCACAGCTTTCAGCTGGTGCAAGCAAAGTAAGTGACAATTCAAAAGCATTAAATCAAGGCATGCAAGAAATAACGGATGCAGTATCGACAGTTGCTACGAACCAATCAGCGGGTGTTCCAGCCCTTGTCGCTGGTGCAGAGCAAGTGAATCAAGGGGTACAACAAGCTGCTACTGGAGCCAACACATTGGCTTCAAAATCTACTGAGTTAAATAGTGGTGCCAGTCAGGTTGCCCAAGGATTGCAGTCTCTTGATAGCAAGATTCCAACCCTTACTTCTGGTATTGGTGCGCTTAAGTCGGGAACTTCTTCACTTGTAGATGGGACTAGCCAACTGACAAATAACAGCCCAACACTTGTTTCTGGAAGTAATCAACTCGCAAGTGGCGCAACTCAAATATCTAGTGGTTCAACACAACTTGCAACAGGATCCAATAAACTTTTGAATGCGATTGGTCAAGTGAATGATGGAACCAACACTTTACACTCTAGCTTAAGTCAAGCGGCTACCAAGTTAAATGATGTGAAAAGTAATGGAGATACGTATTCCATGATGGCGACTCCTGTTAAAACTGTTCATAAAGAGACGGCAAAAGTTCCAAATAACGGAACCGGAATGGCTCCATATATGATGTCTGTGGCACTTTTTGTCGCATGTTTAACATTAAATATGATGTTTGATGCCTTTACACCTAAGAAAAAGCCGACTTCTGGTATTGCATGGTGGGCAAGCAAGATGTCTATTTTAGGGATTGTGGCAGTTTTACAAGCAATCGTAATGTTTGGTGCCCTTGTAGCTATTGATGGATTAAGTGCGTTAGATCCAGGTAAAACGTTACTAGTATTGATTATCGAATCTATTACGTATATGAGTATGATTACATTCTTTAACTTAGTCTTTAATAAGCCTGGCGCATTCTTAATGTTGATCTTTATGATCTTGCAATTAGCGGGTTCAGCAGGCACGTATCCAATTGCTTTATCAAGTAAGTTTTTCCAAGTGATTAATCCATATTTACCAATGACTTATGGAATCCATGCACTAAGAACAACCTTGTCAATTGGAGGCTCCATTGCTTCTGATTTAGCAATTCTCTTGATTTTGACAGTCCTCTTTAACGGACTCATGATTCTCTTCTATCATAGAAAGCGGAAAAGTCCAGAAGTTAGAGAAATGAAATTTGAATTGTAAACAACGATGCACAAAAAATACGAAACTCTGTGTTATACGAGTTTCGTATTTTTTACAAGATAAATAAAATAGAGCTACTTTCAATCAAAACGCTGGAGGGGAAAACGAAATGCAATGGATGCTAATTAGTTTGTTACTTGTAATTGTTTTGCTAATCCAGTATTTCACGAAAAAAAAGCAGAGCATTACATGGGGTGAAACAAATGCTCAAATTGTAGAGTGCTTTTTTTCAAGCAATACTTGGACCAATGAAAGTTTACTTGCAAAGGGAATTTCTTATAGAAAAATCAAACTGACACTAAGAGTGAGCTCAAATGGAGAAGTAACCATTTTAACAAGAAAGATTTGGACAAAGACTAAAAATAGAGAGTTGTTCGCAAAAGGCAACTGGGTTACGATTTTATATGACAAAAAAAATCCAAAATATTTTAAGCTGAAATATGATTTGTGAAAAAGCGTGTGCTAAAAACGTGCATGAGACTAAAGCAATAGACTTTGGTTTCATGCACGTTTTTGTATCGGTTCTAATGAAGAAACAATAAGCTTATTAAAGCGAGAATCGCGGGTCCTCCTTGTTTGATAAGGATTGTCTTATTACTTGTGAAGCTACCATATAGAGCGGCTAATAAAACAAAAATCACCAAGAGTGTAGCCAGTTCTAGTGAATTACTAGAAAAAAACAAGGCATAGAATAGGCTAATTGCAAGCAAACCGTTATAGATTCCTTGATTTTTAAATAAAGTTTGAACGCGCGGGTTGCTTAAAAATTCCTGAGACATACCAAAAGTTTGAGCAGTTTTTTTAGAGGCAGTTTGGAATGTTTCTAGGTACATAATATAGAGATGTTCAAGTGCCACAATGAAACATAGAATTAGTGATAAAGTAGACATGTTCACGTTCCTTTCAGATCATGTTATTTCCATTCAGTTAGTTTATTAATTGGCAGACGAACCGACTCGTATCCTGTATCGGCTGCGACACCAATTGAAAGAATCATCACCGGAACATAGCGTGTTGGATCTAAATCAAAGGTTTCTGCTAACTTGTCCGCTTCAAAACCTCCAATTGGATTGGTATCGTAGCCATAAGCCCTTGCGACTAGCATTAGTTGCATAGCAACAAGGCTGCTATCAATTTTGACAATATCATTCATTTGATCAGAAGTAAGGTTTTTATAATGTGGCAAGATGGCTCCTAACTGTTTTTCTTTCACTTCTTCAGGCATTTTACCTTCAATAACTGCTTGATTGTATATTTCTTCAGCAAATTCGTAACATTGCATATCACCAAATATCAAAATCATGGCAGATGAAGTATCGTTTTGTGTCGTATTAAAACGAATCAGTGGCCGCAATTTGTCCTTTGCCTCAGGGGTTTCGACGACAACGAAGCGCCAAGGTTGCATATTTACAGAAGAGGGGGCAAGGGTAGCATCGGCTAATATGTTTTGCATTTCCTCTTTTGAAATTTTAATTTTAGGGTCATAAGAGCGAATCGAACGACGTCCTTTAAAGATTTTTTGAAAATTATTTTCCAACTGTTTTTGCATAATTCCGCTTCCTTTTCTTAGCGATCAGTGTCAGGATAAAGATTGTGCTCCAATTTGAGTAAAAGAGAATGAAAAGCATAGATTTCATCTCGTGTAAACTCTTCAAAGAGTTGGTTAAGTGTGAGTTGCTTATGAGAATCGCATTCATGTAAAACACTTTCACCTAAAGGGGTAATCTTTACCAGTATTTCTCGCTGATTTTTTGCATTTCTATTTCTTTCAACAAATTTTTTTTCTTCTAATATTTTTAAATGCCTCGTGATAGCTGCTTGATCAATGGGAATAATTTTTTTTAATTGAACTTGTGAAACTTGATCCACTTGGTCTAAGTAGCACAGCATTTCAAATCGAATCAAGCTAATATTTGTTGCCTTTTCAAATAGCAGATTCAACTTCGGGGTCATTTTTTTTATTAGAAGCAATGAGTCAAGCATAGTTGTGTCAGAATTCAAAGTGATCATCTCCTTGATATATGACATGTCAATTGTTGATAAGTCATATATTATCATATTTTTCATAAATTACAATTATTTTGCTTTGTTTTATTAAGTGTAGCACAACATGGCAGTGTCGGAAACGAAGCATCAAAAAAGAGCGGAGAGATAGAAGTTTTTCACCTCGAGAAATAAGGCTAAATTAACCTAATATTTTTTAAAATGTTGCTGATTATAGCTGATTCAAGAAGCAGTAGTTTTTGTTTTTACCGTTTATTTGGATAATAAGAAAGCCTGAGACATCACTTTTGAGTGATGTCTCAGGCTTATTCTCAATGTGACCTCTAAAAAGTAGGAATACGTTGAAAAACGGTTTTCCTATAGCGACTAAAGCATTTTTTATAAAATAGCCTTTAGCTAGTTGGTTGAGCGTAATATTTTAGAGCCAGCATAGGTGCGAAAAACTCTTCTTTTTTGCCAACGAATTTCCACTTGCACAGGTTTTTCAAAGTTGGGTAATTGTAAAGAGATAATTTCTCCTACGGCTAGTTTGGCTTTTGTTTTAATTTGATAGCCACTAACAGAGGCATCAATTACTGAAAAAGGGTAAGTGGTTCCTTCTTTTAAAAATTCACCAGTTAGCTTGCTTCGTTCGCGAATAGTCAAACGTTTGTGACTTTCGGGTTTTTTCTCAGTTTTAAATAAGAAGTTGAAGAAAGTATATAGCAGAGAAGAATTTCCATAGCCACGGTTATCTTTTTCTTTTTGAGGTGTGCTATAAACAGTTGAAATAACATAGGAATAACTTTCTGGAGGAACTTTTTGGAATTGAATCCCCAGCTCTGCAGAATCATTTTTATCGATGACCCACTTGACGATTCCATAAAATGAATAGCCATCAATGGTTAGATGAATATGTTCTAATGAGTCGACAAGATTAGATTTTTGTGTACTAAGACGTGCACCAAACTCGTTTAAATCTTGGACTTTGACTTCTGTTTTAAATGAGGCAAGATTGTCTAAAAGTCCGTGCTTACGAACAGGAAAACGCTCAGTAGAACGATATCTTGGACGTTCTACTGCGACAAGAATTGCAATTGAGATGCAAAGAATATTGTAGAGTAGCCAAAAAATATTAATATATAAACTACTTGGATTAAACTGGACTAAATCTGGTCGAATCCAAAAGAGCAGAATCTTTACTAGTGAAATCAAAGATAATAATAGTAAAAAAATGTGGACAAAGCTAGACTTAAAGAGGAAGTAACGTTGATCAGTTTGGACCCCTTTACGTGTTACATGAAACTTTTTCTTTTTCTTTAAAAAGAGTTCAGAAAGTGCCGCATAAGCCATTGAAGGAGCGAGTGCAATTTCGTAAACATTACTCCACATTACGGTGCGTTTTTTGTCTGAGACTAGATTGAAGAATAGTTGAGAAGACAAAAAAGCAGGCAGCCAAAAGTATAATAAGTCTACAAAACTAGCTTGCAAACTATAGATATGAAATAAAAGATAAAGCAGTGGAGCAAATAAAAAAATCATTTTATAAACGCCGAAAAACCAATAATGGATGCCATCAATATATAACAACTTTTGCATCCAAGATAATCCTTTTAAAGTAAAAATGTTCCATTTTTTCATCACTTGGATGTTGCCACGGCACCAACGATCACGCTGTTTGATTAAATCTTTATAGGTTTCTGGAGCGAGGCCAACAGCTAAAACTTCATTGACAAAAACGGTCTCCCAGCCTTTTGCTTGGATTAGCATGCCTGTTGCCATATCCTCAGTGATAACTCCAGTGGCAAATCCGTTTACTGAGTCTAATGTGGTGCGCTTGAACAAAGCGTTACTTCCAATATACATTGTGGCATTATAATGGTCTTTTTTTTCTTCTAGTTTTCTCATGAAAAAATCTTGTTCATTAATAATTCTTTCTTCTGCAAACAAATTAAATTGGAAGGGATCATCGTTAAAAAAAGCTTGTGGTGCTTGAATAAAGCCGACACGTTCATCTGAAAAGTAGCCCATAGTTTTTTGCAAAAAGTTTTTTCTAGGAATCATGTCAGCATCCAATGTGACGACAACTTCGCCATTAGAGACGGTGAGAGCATGATTTAGATTTCCAGCTTTTGCATGTTTGTTGTCGGAACGAGTGACATGAATGACCCCGTATTTTTGGCATAATGCTCTCACTTCATCCCTATTTCCATCATCACAGATATAAATTTTGACCAAATGCTTGTCGGGATAATCAATTAGTTGGCACGCAACAATCATTCTTTTTAACAAATCTAATGGTTCGTTGTATGTAGCAACAAAAATATCAACGGTAGGTAAAATTTCTAAATCGGCCAACCATTTCTTATTACGCTTGGTATCTGTCCAAAATAAAATGCCAAAGACAAATGATTGAAGAAAGCCTCCCCATTCAGTTAGTAGTAGTAAAATTCCAGCAAGTACACTTAAGATACTAATGCTAGGTACTGTATAAAAAGTCCGCCAGCCCAGATAAATTAAGTTGAAAAATAAAAACAAAATAATTGTTCCTTTTTTAAATAAAGTGCTTTTTTGTCCGGCTAAGTAAAAAATAATTAATAAAAAAAGACTGATAATTGTATATAAAAACAACCATATTCCCCCCTTGTGTGTGAATACTTTTTTTGTGATTAAAAAAAAATATCCTAATATTAAACAATAAATTAACATAATCCTATCATAATTTTAAAAACATAACAATTAGGTTTGAATATAAAAAAGTTTGCTAAGCAAAATTGAATAAAAATATGTTCAAAAAAACCAATTTCTTTTTTAAAAAAAGAATGTTCAGTTTTTAGTTGATATATTTGGAGTTTTACCCTAAAATAAAAAGGGATTTACGTTAATTTTACAAACAATGTGTATAATCTGATTTGTAATTGTTCGTCTATTTACAATGCTAAAATGTGAGAAAAGGCGAAGTGTTGCAGAAAAAAAAGGCAAAAAAGGATGAGGGTAACGGGATGAAAAGAAGAAGTAAGCTTATGTTAGTGTCTACAATATTATTAGGTATGGGACTTGGAATGGAGACAATGCCGGCACAGGCAGAAACTGCCAATGATCCAGCACCAGTGATTCAACCAGCTAGTGGTACGGTAAAAAATAAGAAAGTATTATTTGATAATACGCATGCGCAGACGGCTGGGGCAGCAGACTGGGTAATTGATGGGGGATTTTCAGATTATGCCAATGCACTCGCTCAAGATGGTTTTTATGTGAAGGAGTTGCGTCAAACAACGCCTATTACGTTAGACGATTTGAAAGGGTATGATGTGTTCGTTATTCCAGAAGCTAATATTCCTTATAAAACTTCTGAACAACAAGCAATTTCAGATTACGTAGAGCAAGGTGGCTCTGTCTTTTATATTGCGGATCATTACAATGCGGATCGAAATAAAAATCGTTGGGACGCTTCTGAGGTGTTCAACGGATACAGACGAGGTGCGTATACCGAACCAACAAAAGGAATGACAGATGAGGAAAAGAACTCCACTGCAATGCAGGGAGTCACGAGTAGCGACTGGCTATCAAGTACCTTTGGTGTCCGCTTTAGATATAATGCGTTAGACAATTTGGAAAATGCAGGGGCTCAAACATTAGATAATACGTTTGGAATCTTAGATGGTGTAACTAATGTTGCACTCCATGCGGGTAGTACCATTGCAATTACAAATCCAGAAGTAGCCAAAGGGCTGGTCTACTTACCTTCTGGTTTGACTAGTGCAAATAAATGGTCTTATGCAGTCGATCAAGGGGTTTACAATGGCGGAGGTATTGCAGAAGGAGCTTATGTTGCCATTGCGAAAAAAGGCTTAGGAAAGGCCGCATTTATTGGGGATTCTTCGGCAGTAGAAGATGCAACACCTAAATATGCGAATGAAGAAGCAGGGACTAAAAAGGCTACTTATGACGGATTTAAAGAGGCGAGTGATGCACAGCTTTTACTCAATTTAACCAACTGGTTGTCCCAAGAAGAAAGTTACAAGACGTTTACTGAAAAGGGAATTTCATTATCCAGCAAAACAGTATTAAATGACGATGAAGCCCCAGAAAAAACGACAGAGTCACAGAGCGAACCTTGGTCTACTTCCAAAGCTGGCTATAAGTGGTGGGATGCTACAACTTTTGCTAATGGGGCATATGGCTCGACCGTTGCACCCGTAAAATCTGCTAGCTACTACTTCAACTTCCCAACAGAGATAAAACAAGGGCAAGAGGTTGCGGTCGATATTCAATTTTCAGACTTAACTCCCAATGAAACTGTGACGGGATACAATGTAGGCGTGTATACATCAACTGCTGTTGGAAGTTATACACAAGGAGCACAAATTGGATTTATAAAAGTTGCAGATGAAGCAATGCCAACAAAACCAGGGTATTCAGATAAATTTTCTATTACAGCAGATGCAAATGGTACGGCAACGAAGACGATTAAGGTTCGTGTAGATGAAGCTGGTACCTTCAATATTCGTTTGCGTAAAGATAGTTCTGCTTTAAAAACATATACGGGTTATACGATTGTACCTAGTGGAACTCCTGCGACGAGCACAAGTGAAACAACAGAAAGTACCACAGGCTCAACAAGTACGAGCGCAAGTGAAACAACAGAAAGTACCACAGGTTCAACAAGTGCGAGCACAAGTGAAACAACAGAAAGTACCACAGATTCAACAAGCACGAGCACAAGTGAAACAACAGAAAGTACCACAGGCTCAACAAGCGCGAGCACAAGTGAAACAACAGAAAGTACCACAGGCTCAACAAGCACGAGTACGAGTGAAACGACAAACAGTACGACCAAAGAAAAAAATACTGGAACGAGTCAAACAGATAACAATACCGGAATCAGCGTACAAGATACTAATGGCGTATTACCAAATGGATTTTCAATAAAAGTAACAGCAATTCATTCTGGTGAAAACTATTTACAACTAAAAAAACAATTCGAAAAATTTGAATTGTTTGATATCGCACTGACAAGTAATGGTGCAGCGATTGAACCAACTGGCAAGGTTACGGTATCCATTCCAATTCCAGCTGGATATAATAAAAATAAATTAGCAGTGTATTATGTCGCAAAAGATAACGCTAAACTTGTAGATACACAAGGGAAAGTGGTAGGCAATTATTTTGTCTTTGAAACCGATCACTTCTCTCAATATGCTCTGGTTGAACAGACAAAAGCTAGTACGGATATGACTGCCTCTACAAATAGAACTAAAAACAGTACAGAAGGTATAACTAAAGGGAAAACAACAGCAGCACTTCCACAAACGGGAGAAAAGAAGAATGAGATGTTTAAAGTAGTCGGAGCTTTAATGGTAGTCGTCTTTGCTCTTTTTGTTGGGTTTTTCCGTCACAAACGAGTAAATGACTAACCGGATGAAAATAGGAGTTAATTAAAATAAAAGGGATAGCAGCATTTCGCTTCGGAAAATAAGGAAGAATAGGACAGAAATTGTTTCTAAGTTTTTGTAGATTCTCTTTTTTTCCGAAACGTGTTGCTATTCTTCTTTATTAAAATCAGTGAATATCAGTAACTTTCCAATGCTTTTTCAATTAATTAACTACAATGTAAGGATACATCGCGATGAATTTTATTTAAATAGTAAGAAGGAGTGTTCGTTTTGTTACCAAAAGTTTCATCAAAAGAGTTTATCAAAGGAATGCCTAAAGCAGAGCTACATCTTCATTTAGAAGGAACGTTAGAACCAGAATTGAAATTGCTTTTATCAAAAGAAAATCAAGTGGTACTCGAGCAAAAGACTGTAGCAGAAATCAAAAAAAGCTATCAATTTGATTCGTTGACCTCTTTTTTACAAGTTTATTATAGTGGGATGAGTGTCCTACAAAAAGAAGAAGACTTTTACCGACTAGCGCTAGATTACTTAAAAAAGGCCAAAGAGCACAATGTTCGATATGTGGAACTTTTCTTTGATCCCCAAGCACACACGACAAGAGGAGTTGCATTTGATACGGTGATTAAGGGATACGCAAGGGCTGTGTCAGATAGTCAAGCACTTTTTGGGATTGAGTCTGCCTTAGTTATGTGTTTTCTGCGAGACCTTTCAGCGGAATCAGCAGAGGAAACGCTAACCGCTGCTCTTCCATATAAAGAGTTGATTTTAGGGGTTGGGCTTGATTCTGATGAAAGGGATAACCCACCTATTAAATTTAAAAAAGTCTTCAAAAAGGCCCAAGAGATTGGGTGGCACACTACGATGCATTGCGATATTGACCAAGAAGACTCAATTGAGCATATCGAACAAGCTCTGCTTGACATTGGGGTAGAACGTATAGATCATGGGACAAATATCGTTGAAAATCCTAGACTAGTAGAATATATCAAAGAAAAAGGCATTGGTTTGACTTGTTGTCCTGTTTCAAACAGTTTTGTAGTGGAGGATATGAAAGGCAAAGAGATGCTAAAGCTTTTGCAAGAGGGAGTAAAGGTGACACTTAATTCAGACGATCCAGCTTATTTCCAAAGCTATATCTCGGACGATTTTGTGGCTCTTAGTCAAAAATATCCTCTTGCTCCAAAAGAGATAGCCCAGTTAGCCAAAAATTCCTTTGAAATTGCTTGGATTTCTGATGAAAGAAAGGCCCAATATTTTGCTGAAATAGAGGAATATGTGGCGGATTATGCTGAAAAGTAGGTGGGAATTACCAACTGACATGATAGAAAGCTCCCATTCGCCTGCATACCTAGTGGAAATTATCCACTAGGTTTTTTTATTACGTATGAATCCTGTACCAGTCTTACTGGTTATTTATAAGAGTTTGCTACTTTCAAAAAATCACAAACAGGAGAATTGCATTTTTTTAAAAAAAGCGGTTAACTAAAAGAAGAAAAAAGAATAAAGGAGGAAACAATATGAGCAAAATTTCAACGAATACAGTCATTAATGAAGGTGGACGAGAAGGACTCAGTTATGCCCCAAACAAAAGTTTTGAAGTCAAAACGTCGATGACCCCTAAAGCGGGTTATACCAATCCAGAACAACTATTTGCAGCAGGTTTTTCTGCTTGTTTTAATAGTGCACTGACCTTTGTTTTACAAAAAGAAGGACTAGGTGATTTAAAACGTTCTATGCGAGCAGAAGTCTCTTTGGTTGGAGACGCGAAAGCATTAGATTTCAATTTAGAGGTAACGTTAATCGGAAAAATTGAGGGTTTATCCAAAGAAAAAACATTGGAATTGATGAAAATAACGGATTCTGTATGTCCATACTCAAAAGCAGTAAAGGGCAACATTCCTGTACATTTGGAAGCAGAAACTGGAGAATAAAAAAAGAGGCAGCTCTCATGGAGCTACCTCTTTTTTTGTCTAGTTATTTTTTGCCGGAATTACCTTATTCATTAAGATAGCGACTAAAGCCCCCACAGAAATAGGGGAATCAAAAAGAAATTTGAGAAATTGTGGCAATTGAGCAGTTGCTTTAGCTGGAATAAAGAGCAACGCCATCGCAAAGATTAGAGGAACTCCAACAACATACATTTCTCTTTCAGAAAACTGATGATCTTTAATCACACGGAATCCACTTAACATGATGATAATACAAACAACAGCAAACACTCCACCAATCACAGCTGCTGGAACAGCATTGATCAAAGCTGAAAGTTTTCCAATGAAAGAAAGCGCAATGAACCAAAAGCCTGCAAAGACAAATACTTTACGACTTGCTACTCCTGTAATAGAGATAACACCTGCATTGGTTGAGTATCCTGTTACCGGGGTCGTTCCAACTAATGCGGCAAGTAGACAGCCAACGCCCTCTCCAATGACGCCACGATTGATTTGCTTATCTGATAATGGCTCCTCAATTACAGAGCTGACAGCAAACCAAGTACCAGTTGTTTCAGCTAGTAACACGATATAAATAATGAGCATGGTGAAAATAGCAGACCAAGAAAAAGTTAAGTGATAATGAATAAAACTAATATAGGGCAAGCTAAATATAGGAGCCTTAGCGACTTGATCAAGTGACAATACCCCCATAAAGGAAGCTACAATACAACCGACAGCGAGGGCAATAATAACAGAACTGATTCTAAAGAAGCGTCCATATTTTGGTAAATAATCTCCAAGCATCGAGCAAAAAATTAAGACCGCTCCAGTGATAAGGGCGAGAATAATATTTTGTGCTAGGGAAGGCCCCCCCTTTGTTACGGCATAGATGTTACTATTTAAAGCAGATGGGAGCAGAGTAAGTCCAACAATCATAATAATAGTCCCGCTGACGAGTGGTGGAATAAAGGTTTTGACAATCCACTGAAAAATACCTAAACATCCAAATAAGGTGACAGCGATTGCCCCAACAAGACAGGCCCCAAGTACCGAGCCCATCCCATTTGCTCCAACATAAATCCCAATGACCGCTCCAATTGGGACAAAAGAAGGCCCTTGACAGACAGGAAGCTTCATAAAGAGTAAAACTTGGACAAGTGTTGCAAGTCCAGCACCTAAAAATGTAGCTTGAATGAGACCAGAGGCGTGGGAACTAGATAACGCCAAACTTGTTGCAATAATAAAAGGTGGCACATAGACATCCATTGCCAAAACATGTTGTAATCCTAAAATAATGGATTGGCCAAATGAAATGTCTTCATCAGGTCCAATGGTTAAACCGCTTTTTCTTTCTAATGCATTTTTGTTTTCCAAGTGAGAGAACTCCTTTTTTAATGGTTTGTATAAACTTTTTTCCCTTGAACCCAAACTTCACGAATCATTTGAGGGGTGGCAAGATATAAGATTTTTTGTAAAATTTCTTCTTCCGAATTGAAAAGTCCAAAGTCAGGCATAGTGTAAGGTTTATTTTGTGAATCAATTTGGACGACTTGCGCATCAAACGCAAACTCTTTTTTGAACTGACCAATAGGCAGAGACAAAGCTTTCCCACCGCCTGTTGTCGCATGCCAAAAAGCTTCTATAATCGAAATACGGGAATCAGCGAGACCTCTTTCTTCGGGAGGCTTAGTTGAATCAACGCCGTCTTCTAGCATTCTAGAAGAGATGACAGCTTGTTTGAGATTGTCATATAGACTTGGTGAGAACCCGCCAGAAATATCTGTTCCAAGACCGATATCAACCCCGAGTTTTTGTAAAGAAGCAGTCGGTAGGACACTATTTCCAAAATAGGCATTAGAGATGGGACAATGAGCGATGGCTGTTCCAGTTTGTGCAAAAAGCTTTGCTCCGTCTTCTCCAAGAAATGTACAGTGGGCCATGACAGATTTTTTACCAAGAAGCCCAAAATCATGTAGGGCTTGAGAATCCGTTTTTCCAAAACGAGTATGAACGTGTTCATGCTCCCAATCACTCTCACTACAATGTGATTGGATATGAACATCATATTTTTGGGCTAATTCCCCTAAACCCTTGAGTGCTTCATCGGTGCAACTGGGAATAAAGCGGGGGGTTACAACCGGATAAACACCTTGAGGAGCGCTTTGATTTAGTTCGAGCATTTTCAAGATAAACCGCTCTGTCTCTGCCAGAGCTTCTTGGGTAGAGCTATCTCGGTAATATTCAGGATTTTGCTTAGGATCGTCCATCACTACTTTGCCAACAAGACCTCTTTGTCCTTGTTGGATACAAGCTTTGGCTAACTCTAAGCAAGAGTCTGAATGGATGGAACCAAAATACAATACAGTGGTCGTGCCTCTTTGGAGCAACTGATGAACTAAATCTGTGTAAACTTCACGAGCAAAGTTTAAATCAGCATACTTTGCCTCAAGTGGAAAGGTACATTGGTTCAGCCAGTCATATAAAGGCCGGTCTAGCGCAACACCTGCTTGTGGCCATTGAGGGGCATGAACGTGTAAATCAATAAAACCTGGGAGTAAGTAAGAACCTTTAGGATAGGTCTGCAAGTTTCCAGCTTCTTTAGCTGAGGCAAGTACTTGCAAGTAGTCTGGATGATCAGTGTGAATAATGTCTTGAATGACTCCTTTAGCGTCTACACAGAAAAGGACATTTTCTAAAAATTCGATTTTTCCATATTTAGGTGAATGAAATGCATTTGCTTGAATTATTTGTAAGCGGTTCATGTTTATCCTCCTTTTTTAAAAAGTACTAGCATATTATAGAATAAAAAAAAGCTAATTTCAAACGTTTTTTTATTTTTTGTGTTTAATGTTCGTGTTTTATTAGTGACAAATGTCAACAAAAGAGATGACATCTTCCATCTTATTTTTTTAAAAAAATTTCAGTATAGTAAGATCAACAAAGAGTACGGGAGGAAAATAATGATTGAAGTTAAGCAAGTCAGCAAGAAATTTACGAATCAAACTATTTTAAATCAGATTGACTTTTCTGTGGATGCAGGTGAGATTGTCGGAATATTGGGGAAAAATGGGGCAGGAAAGTCTACACTTATTCGGATGATTTTAGGAGAGTTGCAACCTAATAGTGGCGAAATTCTTCTTTTTGATGAAAAAAAAGTGACGTCAAAGTTAAAAGAAAAAATAGGTGTCCTTCTTCAAGAAAGCATCTGCTTACCCTCACTTACAGTCAAAGAATCGCTCATGTTATTTCAAACCTATTATACAAACTATTACGCGGTGGAGGAATTACTAGAGTTGGTGCATCTGAGCCAACATGCTAAAAAGATGTGTCATGAATTATCTGGAGGGCAACTGAGAAGACTAAATTTTGCTTACGCAATTGTTGGAAAACCGCAATTATTGATACTGGATGAGCCAACAGTCGGAATGGATTTTCAACTTCGTGAAGAATTATGGGCATATATCCGAAAACTCTCAGCAGCAGGTACGACAGTCGTGTTAACAACGCACCATGTAGAAGAGGTCGAAGCATTGTGTGGGAGAGTGATTTTTTTAAAAGAGGGCACTATTGCCCATGATGGAAGTTTGAAAAGTTTAAAAAATAGATATGAAAAATCTTGGATTTCAATAGATAAATACAAAGGAGAGTTACCAGAATTAAAAAATGTCACAGAAATAACCGTCCAAAAGGATAAGCTTCTTTTAAATAGTTCCAACCTAGATGCACTGATTTATGAATTAGTAGAAAAAAAAGTTGAGTTTAAACATTTGGAAACACAGCATACTACATTTTTGGATGTATATCGTGATTTGATGGAGGATAAAGCAGATGAATAAAACACTAGTTCAATTAAAAATGGAATTTAAGCGTGCTTTTTTGCGTAATAAATCGTTTATCTTTTTTTCTTTATGTATGCCAATTGGGTTTTACCTGCTTTTTACCAAAGTACTAAACATGGGCGTTACGAAGGAGCAGATGCCAGCATTTAATATGCGGACGCTGCAGTCAATGACCATATATAGTGTACTAATTTCTTCCATATATAGTTTATCTGGTTCGATTGTAACGGATAAGATCAAAGGAGTAACCCAACTGATGATTACGACTCCTTTTAGTACAAAAAGATACTTAGGAATCAAGTTGGGGATGCAAATGCTATTAAACAGCTTACTAATTTGCTTGATTTTTATAGTGGGAATTGTTGTCAATAAAGTTCAGGCGCCTATTTTGACTTGGCTATCGTTAGGAGGCTGGATTTTGTACGGGACGCTTCCTTTTATGGCGATTGCGTTACTTATCAGTTTCGCTAAAAGAGCAGAAACGGTCAGTATTTTAGGAAACATATTTGTTTTTCCACTGGCAATTGTAAGTGGCTTGTGGTGGCCGATAGAATACTTGCCTAAAATGATTCAAGCGATAGCGAAATTTTTGCCGACCTATTACGTGAACACTCAAACTCAAAGTATATTAAAAAGTAAAGCGCCGACGGTCCAATCTTTTTTGATCATTTTTGTTTACTTTGTCGGATTTGTGCTACTATACATGTATATTAAAAAGAAAAAAGGACAGTTAAACCATGCGTAAATTTCAGTTGTTTCCCAAAGAAATGGGTATTTTCCCAATTTTGTATTCTATTTTTTTAATTTTTCCATTGCTAAGTTTGATGATGATGCCAAATAGCGCAGAAAAATGGGGAAACCTCATACTATTCTTTCTTTATTTAGTAGCGTACCGAAAAAGTTATTTCAATACAGCCTATTATTGGCTACCATATGCTACATTATTGCTGCTTTCCTGCTATTTTTTTATTGTTTTAGAAAGCATGCCATACTTTTTTATTTACCCAGCGAACGTTTGTGGATGGGTCCTTGGTGGGACGAAGAAAAAGGAATTTAATATAGGCATCATTAGCCTTTATAGCTGTACAATCTTATCGAGCATTGTACAATACGCTCTTACAACTTTCCCTTTTTCAATAGATAATTTAATTTCTCTATTTGTCTATTACTGCTTAGTCTTTTTCACTCCATACGCTGCGAGAACGATGTATATAAACAATCGTAAGAAAAGACAAAAAAACAAGTCAAATAAACGTTTAGAACATGTTATTCGTCAAGAGGAAAGAATTAAAATTGCGCGAGACTTACACGATTCTTTGGGACACTCCCTTTCAGCAATTTCGCTAAAAACAGACCTCGCGTTAAAATTGTTTGAAAAAGTTCCTGATCGCTCAAAGCAAGAGTTGCAAGAGATTCAGGCAGTTTCTAGAGCTACTCTTAAAGAAGTCAGAGAAATTGTAACTGAGATGAGACATATGCGTGTCATGGAAGAGCTAATCCGCTGTGATCAATTATTGGAGACGCAAGGGAAATTTTTAATGACCCAGGATGAGACATTGGCTGAGCTGCTACCCTCAGCCGTTCAACACCAAGTTTCTTTTTGTATACGAGAGGTTGTTACCAATTTTTTAAGACACAGTAATGGCAACGAATGTTTTCTTGATTTTTGTCAGCAAGAAGGAAAGTTTAAAATGAACGTAACGGATAACGGGGTAGTAAAAAAAGCGATTCAAAAAGGAAATGGACTGACTGGTATGGAAGAGAGAATAAAGTTATTTGGGGGCAAAGTCAACTTGCTGACAGAACACAAGTCTTACAAAATGGAGATTGTCATTCCATGGGAGGAAATAAAATGATTCGTATTTATATTGCAGAAGACCAAGGGCTTTTAGCAGGAGCACTAGAAACCTTATTATCATTAGAAGAAGACTTTCAGATAGTGGGTGTTGGGAAAAATGGGGCGCAGGCGTATTCATTTTTAGAAAATCATTCGGTGGATGTTGTGCTACTAGACGTTGAGATGCCCGAACTTACGGGGTTAGACGTCCTAGAAAAAACTACGAATCAACATGCTAAATTTATTATGCTCACCACTTTTTCAAAGCCTGGATACTTCCGTCGTGCGGTGGAACAAGGAGCGAGTGGGTATTTACTCAAAGATAGTTCAAGTGATTTTCTAGCTGAATCTATTCGTAAAGTCGATGCTGGAGAGAAAGTCTATGCACCAGAGCTAATGACCGTATTTTTCTCTGACTTGGTTCCAATAAGTGAAAGAGAACGACTGTTGCTTAAATGTTTAGAAAGTGGGATGGAAAATAAAGAAATTGCTCAGGAATTACATCTTTCAAAAGGTACCATTCGCAATTACCTATCAGATTTGTTCCATAAAATCGAAGTTAAAAATCGCACAGAAGCCGTTTCTTTGGCGAAAACAAATGGCTGGATTTAAGTGAACGTACGTAGAAATAATTGTAAAAGAACATAGCTCATAAAGGCTTGGAACACAAATTAGAGTGTTTCAAGTTCTTTTTTAAACAAATTTAAGAATAAGGATTGTAATCAATCCTTTTTTAATTTAGAATAAGTGAGAATGATTCTCAATATTAGAAAGGGGAAAGAGAATGAAAAAGTGGAAAAGCGTTTGTATATTAGGGATTGCTTCATTGCTTGTACTTGCAGGTTGCAAAGCCAATGCAACAAAAGAAACAACCACAACAAAAGATAACGTGGAACATTATCCAATTAAAATAGAAAATTTCACTTCAAGTGATAGTGCTAAGAAATGGCAGAAAAAGGAAGTGACTTTTGAAGCAAGTCCCCACAGAGTGGTAGCGAATACTCAAGGTACTGCTGAAATGCTCCTTCACTTGGGACTTGAAAGTAAAATTGTTGGTGTGGCTGCTCTTTATGGTGGAGTTGATTCTACTGTAAAAAAAGAGTTCGAGTCTTTGCCTGTACTGTCAAAGGAGTATGTGGGGAAAGAATTGGTTTTAGGAGCAACACCTGATTTAGTAATTGGGCGTGCAGGGCTGTTTGCCAATGAGGACTGGGGTGTAGGAACCGTCAGCTCCCTGAATGATGCCGGCGTTCAAACATACGTACAACGAACATCTATCCCAAAAGCAACGTATACAGATCTGTATTTAGACATCAAAGATTTAGGGAAGGTATTCAATATAGAAAAAAAAGCTGCTTCTTGGATTAAGGAATTAAAACAAAAAGAGCAGAGCTTGAAGCAGTCGGTTGAATCTGTTAAAAAAGAAAAGAGCTACGCATACATTTGGGGAGTAGACGGTGAGAATGTAACGATTTATTCAGGAGCAGACGACACCTATATAACGGATACGCTCAGTAAGATTAAACTCAGCAACGCCTTTGCAAAAAGTACGGGTGAAATCACGAAAGAATCTTTGGTGGCAAAGAACCCAGATGTGTTATTGATTCCTTATTATGATGGGGGCTCAAATAATCAACAAACCTTAACAGCACTTTACTCAAATAAAGCATTACAAACTGTAAATGCGATAAAAAATCAACAAGTCTTTTTCATCGATTATAATGAATTTTGGAGTTATGGATACCGTATTTTAGAAGGCACCGAGAAATTAGCAAAAGAAATCTATCCAGAACAATTTAAAAACTAAGCAAAAGGGAGTTTCGCTAGGGATGAAGGCATTGCAAAATGGAGCAACACATAAGAAGAGGTTTTCTAATCATTCACAAAAAGTTTTGATTGGTTTATTTATTTTGCTCGGTCTATTTTTAGTCTTATCACTAATAATTTCCATCTCCATAGGGCAAGTATCGATTCCTCTAAGAGAAACGTTTCAGATAGTAATTTACAAACTTTCAAATGGAACAATTGGAAATTTAGATCATGTGGGTTCTAGTTCGTATGTTCCAATTATTTGGCAAATTCGCTTTCCAAGAGCAATAATGGCACTTCTGATTGGCGCAGGGCTATCTTTATGTGGCGTTATCATGCAAGCAACTGTTCAAAATCCATTAGCAGATCCTTATATTTTAGGGATTTCCTCTGGCGCATCTTTAGGCGCAACTTTTGCTATTTTAATTGGGTTTGGCAGTGGCAGCTTTTTTTCACAGACTGGCGTGGCATTTTGGGCTTTTGCGGGTGCGTTAGTTGCCTCCTTGATTGTGTTTATCTTAGCAGGAATGGGGGGCAAGATGACCTCTGTCAAACTTGTTCTTTCGGGGATGGTTATTAGTGCATTATGTAGTGCTTTCTCTAACTTCATCATATATTTTTCGAATAACACTGAAGGAATGAAAAGCGTGGCATTTTGGACAATGGGGAGTCTTGCAGCTACAAGCTGGCACCAATTGCCACTCCTTTCAGGGGTATTATTTATACTAGTCGTGTTTTTTTTATCACAGTTTCGTGTATTGAATACGTTGTTGCTTGGGGACGAAGCAGCAACTACATTGGGGATTGATTTAAACTTATATCGTAAAATTTATATGGTTTTGACAGCGTTATTAACCGGACTGATGGTTGCAAGTTGTGGCACAATCGGTTTTGTTGGACTAATTATTCCCCATTTTTTACGAGCGTTTACAGGTGCGAATCATCAAAAGCTCCTTCCCTTTTCTTTAATAATCGGATCGTTATTTCTTGTTTGGTCAGATATCCTTGCCAGAACAATGATAGCGGGTGTGGAACTGCCAATTGGAATTTTGACTTCGCTGATTGGTGCCCCATTATTTTTATATATACTGACAAAAAAAAGCTATCAGTTTGGAGGCTAAAATTATGGATTTATCTGTAAATCAGGTAAGTATTACGCTTGCGAAAAAAAAAATTGTCAAGGATATTTCGATAAAAGTCAAAGAAAAGCAATTTGTTGGGCTGATTGGACCAAATGGTTGCGGGAAATCTACGTTACTACGCAGTATTTATAAACTCCTACCGCCAGATACAGGAGCCATCCATTTTGGTGATATGGATATCAGGAAGAGTTCCATCAAAAATGTCGCAAAGAAATTTGCGGTTGTCAGTCAGTTTAATGAAATAAGTTTTGATTTTACTGTCCAACAAATGGTGATGATGGGGCGAACACCACATAAAAAAATGCTAGAGTCCGACACGAAGAAAGATTTTGAGTTAGTTGAAAAAGCTTTAGCTCAGGTTGAGTTGTCCGCTTATCGGGAGCGGAATTTTTTGTCACTTTCCGGTGGAGAAAAGCAGCGAGTCGTTTTGGCTCGAGCGCTCGTCCAGGAGCCTAAATTATTTATTTTAGATGAGCCAACTAACCATTTGGATATCAAACATCAGCTTCAAATACTGCGGATAGTGAAAGACTTAGATACGGGTGTATTGGCAGCGCTCCATGATATTGAACTTGCTGCGACTTATTGTGACTTTTTGTATGCGATAAAAGATGGAGAAGTACTTGCAAGTGGTGCACCAGAAGAATTGGTGACTAAAGAGTTAATGGAAACTTTATTCGAGGTTCCGTGTGAGATTTACACGAATCCTATTACGGGAAGTTTGAGTATTGCCTATTTATAAAAGTGTAAAGGAATGAGACATGTGACTGAGCTTTTTGATATCACTATTATTGGGGCAGGACCTGCAGGACTATATAGCGCTTTTTATAGTGGATTAAGAGAGATGAAAACAAAAATAATTGAAGCACATCCTTATCTAGGTGGAAAAATGAATGTCTATCAGGATAAAATCGTGTGGGACATTGGTGGAGTTGCGCCAAAACCAGCACGATTGATTATGGAAGATTTGATTCAACAAGCACAGGTTTTCCATCCAACCGTTGTAAAAAATCAACAGATAATGACGATAACCAAAGAAGATGATCAATTTATTCTACAGGCAAAAAGTGGAGAAAAACACTATACTAAAACGATTTTATTAGCTACAGGCTACGGTATTGTGACCCCAAAAAAATTGATTCTCAAAGCAGGAAAACCGATTGAAGCAAAAAATGTTTATTATCATGTGAAAGCCATGCAAGATTGGCAAAGAAAGCGGTTAGTGATTTCTGGTGGGAGTGATTCTGCACTTGAATGGGCGCTATTTTTGCAAGAATTGGGTGCTCAGGTAACACTCGTGTACCGAAAATCTCAAAGCGAACTTAAAGCACATGAAGCAACCATTACGAAATTAATCAAGAATCAAATTGAATGTTACTTTGAAACAGAAATTGAGGATATTTCGATGGATGCAGAGGGAGACTTTGTCAAAATAGTCCATTTGGTCAATCGAAAAACGAATGAGAAACACAATGTTGAGGTTGAGGGATTGGTTGTCAGTCATGGCTTTGAAAGCAAGAATCCTCTTTTGCAACAAGGCGTGTTAGGAATAGAGCTGATGGATGAGTATTATGTCGCAGCGACGAGCAAAGGCGAGGCGAATGTTCCTGGTATTTTTGTAGCAGGAGACTTGGCACAGTATCAAGGAAAAGTACATTTACTTGCTGGAGTCTTTCAAGATGCTATCAATGCAGTGAATGCTGCTAAAAAATACGTGAGTCCGAAGGCACATGAGCGTGGTTATGTTTCTTCGCATAATCAATTATTTGAGGAAAAAAATAAAAAAATAAAAAAAGACTACCAGATTGAATAAGCCAAATAGAAGAGCCTGAAACATAAATTCAAGTTATGTTTCAGGCTCTTAGTATCCGAATAAATGAAGGAAAAGAACGCTTGCTTAAATAAGCGATCGTTTAAACAATGATGCTAGAGAATCTTATGAATTCTGATTAATTATTGGAGTTAAGCCATGCTGTGCTAACTCTTTTTTATTTGAAAAATGAGACAAGTGAGTGTTATGCTATAAAAAAGACAATTTGGAAGTGTTTTTAATTCAGGGATTCAAAAAATGAATTTAGAGCGGTTACACACAAATAAAAGAGTCAGCGATTAGAAAGGTGGTGGAAAAGTGTGTGCGCAACAAAATGTCCAATCAATTATAGTTAGAAAAAAATTTAGCGTAACGAATGTATACAGATTCACTGCACCTAATCATTCCTAGGGGACGAGGCTAAGAATAGTAGTCTTTTTCATTACACTGACTGTTGGGGCGTGGCGAAGGCCATGCCACAGTGCGTAGTACAAAAAAAGAAAAACTGCGAGAGGTTCGGATCAATTAAAATTGTGAAGTTGGAAACAGTAGTAATCGCTTGGTTATAGGCGGTGAATGAGTCCCTAAGAAAAAGAGCCTATCACTTGTTTGAAAACAAGAAGAAATAACGGAACCCTAATTTCTCCTACTAAAAAAATAGTGGAGGGAAATTAGGTGCAGAAAAAAGAAAATAATGCATTTTATTGTGAAAATTGTCAACAAAAAGTCGAGGCCTTAACAAATGGTTCTTATCGAAATCATTGTCCCTATTGTTTGTATTCAAAGCATGTTGACGTGTTTCCAGGAGACAGGGCTTCAACTTGTCTTGGTTTGATGGAACCAGTAGACTTAAAGAAGCATAGTAAAAAAGGCTATCAAGTATTGCACCAATGCCAAACATGTAAACAACTTCAGTGGAATAAACTTGCCTTTGATACGGTACAAGAAGATGACCTCTTTTTTTTAATAAAATATTTGCAGTTATAAGAAAAATGGTAGCAGATTTTTAAAGAGGAGTAAGCATTTTTGATAGGGAGTCTATTTGACTGAGAGGTTTTAGCTTTGGAATATGGAAAAAGTGAACTTCTTTTTTGTCTAATCTTTAAAGGTAAGAAGTGGAGGAAATAATTGGAGAAGAGGAAAAATTTTAAAAAAATATGTTTTTTTTGTTTGGGTATTCTTTGTTTATTTGCTAAAAATAAAGTCACCCTAGCGAGTGAAAAACAATCGGGATTAACGCTAGATGTTGCTAGACGATATTATTCGGTTTCAACAATCAAAGAATATATTGACATTATTCATCAAAACAAGGGCACCTTTTTACAATTGCATCTCTCGGATGATGAAAATTATGCCTTAGAGAGTAAACTTTTGGGGCAGACGACGAAACACGCTATTCGCACAAAAAATGGTGCATATTTGAATGTTCAGACGAACAGAAAGTTTTTATCATACAAACAGATAGAAGAGTTAGAGAGCTACGCAAAAAAGAAGCAAGTTCACTTGATTCCAGAAATCGATACACCAGCTCATGCAAAAGCAATCCTTCAATTAGTCAAAAATAAATATGGTGAAAAAAAACGAGAAAGCCTGAGACAAGCGTATACAGTTAACCAAATCGATTATATAAAAAAAGAGAATGTTTTATTTATTCAATCCTTATATCAAGAAGTAGTAAAACAGTTTCCCAAAAGTCCATATTTTCATATGGGAGGAGATGAATTTGTGGCGGTAGACGCTAACAACCAACAGTATATTCATTATGTCAATCAGATGGCAAAGTGGGCTAAAAAAAATAAAAAAATCCTCCGACTGTGGAACGATGGACTGCTAAAAGAAGAGATTAAGCAGTTAAATCATTCGGTTGAAGTCACTTATTGGAGTTATGATGGGGATAAACAAAATCCAAAAGAGGTCAGGCAATTAAGAAAAGAGCGGGCAAGTTTACCCGATTTATTAAAAAATAAAATAAAAGTACTCAATTATAATAGCTACTATTTATACTTGGTACCGTCTAAAAGAACCCTTCCAAACTATTCCTCTAAGCAAAGCCTAAATTTCTTTAAAGAAAATTGGCAATTACAAGATTGGGATGGTGCTGATTCGACGTATCAAGAGAATAATATTGCTTCAAGTCATTATTTGATTGGTAGTTCAATTAGTATCTGGAGTGAAGAAAGTAGCCCACTCTCAGAAGAAAAAATAGTGCAAGGGACAAAACCATATATTAATCAGTATTTTCAATTAGTTACAAGTAAAGACTGAGGATTTTTTATTTTAATAGCGAGACCAACTTGATTGAAAAAACAGCTGGAAGAAAGTGAGAGGTTCCACTTTCTTCCAGCTATTTTATGCTTGTTTTTTGTAGGAAAAAAACAAGCATAATCGCAATGAAACGATCTATATAATCTGTTAGCAACTGAACACTAAAAATTGCCCAACCTTGGTTGAAACCAAATCCCGTCAATAGCTGCACAAAAATACTAGAGCCCGAAGACGTAATTCCGTGGAATAAACAAAACGTAATGAGCGTAGCACAGATTGTACCAGGAAGGGAAACAAGTAAAGTAATCCACCAAATGTTTTGTTTACTTAGGGGATGACCACTTTTTAGCAATAGTCCTGAAAGCAAGCCAATTACCATTTGAACAGGCAAATAATACAAAGAAAAAAGATCTGTTGTAATTCCTGTCAACAAACCGCTTAAACTCCCAGTAACAAGCCCACCAATCGGACCTAGCAATGAGCCAACTAAAATGGTTCCAATTGTATCTAGATAGACAGGTAAGCGTAAGACTAAAGCGAGATTCCCACCAATAAAATTGAGTGAAATTCCCAGCGCAACCCATACAAGGAGGATGGGTTTTATTCTTTTATTCATCAAATTCTCCATTCATGATTTGTTTTAACACAGTCTGAGTGTTTTGAGTTTGTGCATTCATCACTCGGTTTAAAAACATTTCCATGAAAAGAAAAGAATCAACTTTTGTTAAGATTAAACTATTTGTTTTTTTGTTCCAAATATTTTTTTCATCCACAATAGTTTGTCCAATCGCAACGCCATTCGTAGCAACTGTTGTATATGCAGGAAAACCGCTGGACAAATCTGGACAAAGAAAATAGGCGACGGCTAGTGGGTCATTGATGACACAACCAATGACTTGTTCATGTGTCCAGTGGAAATCAAAATAAAATCGTGTGATTTTTGCAATGAACCCGCCAGTTTCTGGATCGAGCTGTTGCATGTATTCTAAAATATTGGGTGTTAATACGATTTTTCTTGTGACATCAAGCCCAACCATTTTTACCGGAACGGCTAGATGCTCAAACACATAACACGCGGCATCGGGGTCACACCAATAGTTATATTCTGCGACTGGTGAGCAGTTTCCATGACTTTTAAATGTACCACCCATAGAAACAAAATCCTCAATATTATTCCAAGCATTGGGATTTTCCTGCAACGCTTGTGCGATATTGGTCAGTGGACCAAGCGCAATAATTGAGACGTGCTTTTGGTTACTAAATGTTTCATTTAAAAAATCAACGGCACTTGTCGTTTGTGGAGCAATATCTTGGACATCTGGCAAAAAGCTTTCTCCCAGTCCATCTTGTCCATGAGTATCCTGTGCACTAATATAGGTACGCTTTAAAGGTTTACTTGCACCCAAATAAACAGGAATATCTAAACGATTTTCTCGTTTTAAAACTTTTAAGGCATTTTTTGCACCGAGTTCTGTCGGGACATTTCCACAGACAATTGTGATGCCAAGTATATCTAATTCAGGTGATTTTAGTGCTAAAAGTAACGCTAAACAATCATCAATGCCGGGATCACAATCAATAATGACTTTTTTTTTGACATTCATTCTCCTACCTCCTTTTGTTAAAAGTGAGATTCTTGGTTTTTTATCCTGGGAAGTTCTCGAACCAGTCCAAATGTTTCCATTTGATTTGTATAAATGCACAATTAAAGTATAGCGCAATTGATAGGAATAAAAAAGACAAAATACACTCATTTGATTATAGTGAAGACAAGGTTTGGTAGTTTCGAATGACTTCACTTAGCTGAGAGCGTTTGGTGATGGATAATTTTTGATAAATATTGTGTACGTGTGTTTTGACTGTACCAATGGAAATGTAGAGTGCATCCGCTATTTCTTGATTACTTTTCCTTTCAACTAAAAGAATGAAAATTTCTTGTTCACGCAGTGTGAGTGCAAAATGCTTACAAAAGCTGTGGATAAATTCTTTTTCTATATCTCCTGTATTAGGTTCAACTTTTGCAATTGCTTTTGCTTGATTATTTGTTGGAAAGTTGAGACAATACTGTCCGCAATAAATTAGACTGTAACCAGCATAAAAAATAGAAAGGAAATCTTCTGAAAAATTCCTATTTTGAATTCGAACTAATAAGTTGCTATAAACATCTATATTGAAGATTACGATTGAATCTTCAATTGTAATAAAAATAGAAAAAAGAAGAGAAATAAGCAAAATTCGTTTGCATCTTTTCATTTGAGCGGAGGAAAATTCGCTTTTTTTTTGTTTTAGATTTTTTAGTCCTAAAAGGCTGAGAACAAATAAGAATAGTTGCATGGGGAAATAGTATAACCAAACTTTGAGCGCACCAAAAGAAAGTACGGGGATACACAAAAGATAAAGTGTGAGAAGTGTCAAGACAAAATAGATTTGTTTGGATAGAGGAGTATGCAAAAATTCTGCTAGTATTGCATAGTAAAGATATACGGTTGCAACTGAAATGAGGGTTTTAAAGGTTGGAGCAGTCATAAAATTCTGATTATAAGAAGAAGCAAACCAATGAATAAACTCGGTCATATAAATCACGATATTATCAAGTATAAAGAATAAAAAAAGGTTTAGTAGTAATAAAAAAATTTTTTTTTGGGTTTTTAAAAAGCAAACGCCACAAATGGTAACGGTTACACAAAGAAGTAATAAAAGACCAATATTGTAGATAAATACAAAGACTTCCATAAAATCAGCTCCTAATAATCAACCTTTAGTTTATAAGCTAATCATAACAAATTGGTAAATCAATTGAAATGATTCTAAGACTAAACTTCAATTTTAAACTTTTTTCAGGGATAAACATGGACTGAATCAGGCATCTAAACTTTTCTAAACTTTCTATTCATTAAGAGTTTGACAGCAAGTTGATGAAAAATCCATCTTGAAGTTTATAGAAAACTAAGAAAGCGTTTTCTATAATGAGCCTATCAACATTATTTACTCTATTTTAGATAGGCACGATCTAAACTTGGAGACTAAGATGATGAAATAATTCATATGATGGAGGTAAAAGAAATGAGTGTAACCAATTTTATTACGACAGAAAACTTTACAAAGAAGGAACTTTTAGAAATTGTTCAACTATCTTTGCAGATTAAACAGTGTATCAAATCAGGGTACTATCCTCAATTGCTTAAAAATAAATCACTGGGGATGATCTTTCAGCAATCCTCAACACGGACACGAGTATCGTTTGAAACAGCTATGACACAACTAGGTGGTCATGCTCAGTACTTAGCACCAGGTCAAATTCAGCTTGGTGGGCATGAAACAATTGAAGACACAAGTGCTGTTCTTTCTAGATTAGTCGATTTACTGATGGCCCGCGTAGATCGCCATCAAAGTGTGGCAGACTTGGCAAAACATTCTTCTATTCCTGTTATCAATGGGATGTCCGACTACAATCACCCAACGCAAGAATTGGGAGACTTGTGTACCATGATTGAACACCTACCAGTTGATAAAAAATTAGAAGATTGCAAAGTAGTCTTTGTAGGGGACGCTACTCAAGTATGCTTTTCATTAGCCTTGATAACAACCAAAATGGGAATGGACTTCGTTCAATTTGGCCCTAGAGGCTATCAATTAACGGAAGAGCATCAAAATAAAATACGCAAAAATTGTGAAAAGACGGGTGCAAAATTTCTCCTGACAGAAGATGAAGAAGAAGCACTTCAGCAGGCAGATTTTGTATATACAGATGTCTGGTATGGGCTATATGATGCAGAATTGTCTGAGGAAGAGAGGATGAAAATTTTCTATCCGAAATACCAAGTTACTCAAAAAATGATGAGCAAAGCATCTCCTCATTGTAAATTTATGCATTGTTTACCAGCTAGTCGAGGGGAAGAAGTTGAAAATGAAGTGATTGATGCAGAATATTCCCTAGTGTTTGACGAAGCTGAAAACCGGTTAACCTCTATTCGCGGTTTGCTTGTTTATTTAAACGAGAAAAGTATTGTTCAAAATCAGGCGGCTTTAAAAGAGCAAGCACATGCAAAAGCGGCTTTGGAAGTCTTACTTAACAAACCATTATAATGGCTTATGTTACAACAAAAACATTTTGTTGAAGAAAGGAAGCCTGCAAAATGAAAAGCAAGAAAAAATTCAGTTTATTTAGTGCGATATTATCCGTTATTTGTGTTGTTTTTGTAGCAGAGGCGGCAGCGCCAGTTGCTGCAATTGGTCCTTCTCAGTTTTTTTGGTGGATTTTTTTACTTGTAACATTTTTAGTTCCTTATGGGTTAATATCCTCAGAACTTGGAACGACTTATCCTAGTGATGGCGGGATTTATGATTGGGTGACCAAAGCATACGGTCACAAGTGGGGTGCTAGAGTATCTTGGTATTACTGGATTAATTACCCACTGTGGCTTGCTTCACTTGCAGTCATGTGTCCAGAACTAATTAAACTTGTGACTGGTTACACAGGAGGCGCAATTAGTAATCTTTTATTGTCATTACTGTTTATATGGGTTGTGATTTGGATTAGCTTTTATCCAATCTCTGACAATCTTTGGATTTTAAATGGGGCAGCAGTAATCAAAATCTTTTTGGCTGTTTCTGTGGGGATTTTGGGAATTTATGTCGCAGTTACCCAGGGCATGGCAAACGAGTATACGATTAAAACATTATTACCAACTTTTGACCTAAGAAGTTTGTCTTTTATCTCAGTCATTATTTTTAATTTGCTCGGATTTGAAGTGATTTGTACATTCTCTGAGGAAATGGAAAATCCTAAAAAACAAATTCCACAAGCGATTATCATTGGAGGACTTGTCATCGCTGGAATCTACATCTTCTCCGCCTTTGGTATTGGCGTTGCGATTCCAACAGAAAATATCAGTGTAAGCAGTGGGTTGATTGATAGTCTTCAATTATTACTCCATTCAAAAACAGGAATATTCATAAAAATTTCGGCTTTCCTCTTTTTACTTACTCTTTTTGGAAATATGATTTCATGGTCGATGGGGGTCAACAATACGGCCTGCTACGCAGCTGAAAATAACGATATGCCTCGTTTTTTTGGAAAAAGAAGTGCAAAGAATCAAATGCCCACTGGAGCGGCCATGATGAATGGAATTGTTGCAACAATAGTAGTGGTTCTTTCGCCTTTGTTACCAAATAAAGACTTGTTCTGGTCATTTTTTTCATTAAACTTGGTTACATTTTTATTATCATATTTACCGGTGTTACCTGCTTTTTACACACTGAGAAAAAAAGAATCAGATGTTTATCGACCGTTTCGTGTTGTAGGCAAGGATTGGTGGCTAAAGATATTAGTCATTGTCCCCATGATTATGTTGATTATCGCACTAATTTTTACCGCGTTGCCATTACAGTTTGATACAGCTACGTTGAAAGAAAAGCTACCCGTTACGATTGGAACCATTATTTGTGTTTTGATTGGCGAAGGATTTATCTTATTAAAAAAAGATTGAGGAGGAATAAAAATGGCCCAAAGAATAATGCAGACAACCCCAAAACAAGATGGGTATTTTATGCCCGCTGAGTATTCAAAACAAGAAAAAGTTTGGATGATTTGGCCAGAGAGACCAGATAACTGGCGCAATGGTGCAAAACCAGCTCAAGTTGCTTTTGCCAATGTTGCAAAGGCAATTAGCCAGTTTACTCCAGTTACGATGCTGGTTTCAAAAGCGCAATATCCCCATTGTCGCATGATGTTAAAAGCAGACATTCGTGTTGTGGAAATGAGTAATAATGATGCATGGATGCGTGATTGTGGTCCCACATTTGTCAAAAATCAAACAGGTGAGATAAGAGCATGCGACTGGACGTTCAACGCTTGGGGAGGACTGTTCGATGGTTTATATTTCCCTTGGGATCAGGATGATTTAATTGCCCAAAAAGTTTGTGAGCTTGAAACGATTGATTCTTATCGTACCGAAGACTTTGTTTTAGAGGGGGGCTCTTTTCATGTAGATGGAGAAGGAACGGTTTTGACTACAGAGATGTGCTTGCTTAGTGAAGGACGAAATCCTAAGCTGAATAAAAAAGAGATTGAAGCAAAGCTTTGTGAGTATCTAAACTGTCAAAAGGTTCTGTGGTTAGCTGAGGGCATTGATCCTGAGGAAACGAATGGACATATCGATGATGTTGCTTGTTTTGTTAGACCCGGTGAAGTGGCGTGTATCTATACGGAAGATCAGGAAAGTCCTTTTTATGAGGTAGCGCAATCGTCTTATAAAGCTTTATGTCAAATGGTCGATGCTAAAGGACGAAGGCTCAAAGTTCAAAAGCTGTGTTGTCCCCAAGAAACTATTACGATTCAAAAAAGTTTTGCAATTGATTCAGTAGAAGGAACACAACCGCGTGAAGAGGGTGATGTCTGTATTGCTTCTTATATGAATTTTTTAATCACTAATGACGGTGTGGTTGTTCCTCAATACGGGGATGAAAATGATGCACTCGCATTAGAACAAATAAAAGGGTTTTTCCCAGAAAAAACCGTTATTGGAGTGGATACAGTTGAAATCGTTTATGGTGGAGGAAACATTCACTGTATTACGCAACAACAACCAAGTAAAGAGTAAGAAAAGAGGGGTAAAATGGCACGAATCGTGATTGCTTTAGGAGGAAATGCACTTGGCAATACGCCACAAGAACAAGAGAAAAAAATTGCAGAGGCCGTTCCTTCACTGGTAGATTTAATCAGTCAAGGTCATGAAATTATTTTAAGTCATGGAAATGGACCACAAGTTGGCTATATTGAAAAGAAGCTGAATGCATCAGCAGATGGGGAAAGTACAGCCTATTTTCTTCCTGAATGTACTGCTATGAGTCAAGGATACATCGGGTATCATTTGCAAAAAGGAATTTTAGAAGAGTTGCATCGTAGGGGAATGCCTTGGCATGTTGCAACTGTTATCACTCAGGTTGAAGTCGACGCAGCAGACGAAGCGTTTAGCACTCCGTCCAAACCAATTGGCAATTTTTATTCAAAGGAACAAGCACATCGGTTGATGGCAAAAGATAAACACTTGGTGATGAAAGAGGATGCAGGTCGAGGCTTTCGTAAATATGTCGCTTCGCCACTGCCACTTGATATTGTAGAAAAAGATTCTATACTCAATTTGCTAGACAATGAGTTTATTGTCATTGCTTGTGGAGGCGGAGGAATACCTGTTATCAAAAAAAGTTCTCAAACGTATTGTGGGGTTGAAGCAGTGATTGATAAAGACTTTGCGTCGGCCAAATTAGCAGAATTAGTAGAAGCTGATTACTTCTTTATTTTAACTGCTGTAGATAGAGTATTGCTCAATTACGGTACAAAGGATCAAACAGAGATAGTAGAAATGAACGCTCAGCAGGGAGAAAAATATATGAGAGAAGGGCATTTTGCTCCAGGGAGTATGCTACCCAAAGTCAAGGCGGCCCTTGCTTTTGCTAAAAGTAAAAAAGGAAGAAAAGCAGTCATCGCGTCACTTGAAAAAGCCCCACTTGCAATGTCGGGTGCAAGTGGGACAGTGATTTGTGATTAGAGTCAGTTGATAAGGGGGGGATAGTGATAGTTAACTTCGAGAAATAAGAACTTCGCAAGAATCTTTCTTCCATTTTTTTGACAATCCGCTTATTTGAGAAGCCCTTGCTTTTGTTTTCAGCGTTGATTTGGCTACCAAGAGTCTGAAACGTAACGTTTGAGTTATGTTTTCAGGCTTTTTTATTGATTAATAAAATCATACAGGTAAGCAGGATTTAAAATAAGAATCCTTTGTTTGACAATTTTGATAACTTTTTCTTCTTTTAGATTATGGATAATGCGGTTGACACTATTTCGTGTAGAAATGCCACAAAATCCGGCAATATCTTCGTTGGTTATCGAAAAGTCAAGCAAAAGACCATCCGGACTAGGTTTGCCAAAGATTTCAATTAAGCTATATAAAAAAGCACAGACAGCTCCTTTTTTATTATTCATAATCATATTTTTTTGTCTGTACAGACTTTCAGACAGTTTTTTACGATAGTAATTTTTGACATAGGTCTGTAGTTCTGGTGTTTGATTGACAGATTCCCAAAACATGACACGGGGAATTCGGTAAAAAGTTGCCACTTCTGATTCGATTCGGACATTAAAAGGTGAAGACGTAAACTGTGAAACCTCATCATGCAACAGTGAAATGATATCTGGTTCTGCAATATATGAAATATTAAATTCTCGCCCATCTTTTAAAATGATACTTGTTTTAATAATACCTTCGTTTAATACATAAACATACTGATCTTTTAATCCATGATAGGTTAAATAGGTATGTCTTTTCTTTTCGATTAGACATGTATTTTTTTGTTGTAAAAATGAAACCAAAAATTCAGTATCCATAAGTGGGTCTCCTTAGTTATCAATGTAAGAATGTTAGTATCTAATAATTATAAAACATTTTGTTAACATTTGGTACTATCAATCGTGGAAGTAAGGAATGTTTTTTTTTTTTATACTACACTTGTTCATAACATTTATGAATGTGGCTACTTTAAAACTATGAATGCCAGTTTTGGTTTTTTCTAAAAGAGACAATAAATACTTTTAATTATCTTATTTATTCTAAATCACCTCTTTTAAAAAAGTTATGGTTTTAAAGTAACTGCTTTTAATTAGCAGTAGGGATCAAGAGAAAGTGGGATGGAAATCATGAAAAAAATGATGTGGGTAATGATGATCGTTGGTGTGGTAAGCTTATTTAGTGGTTGTGGCAAAAAGCAAGCAGATGAAAAAGCACAAACAATTGCTAATCAAGTCTTAGCAGATGTTAATAAACAATTGAATCCAGATAAAAAAATTGCTTTGGACGATATTGATTTGGAAGTATATAAAGACCAAAACAATCAATACGTAGCAAGAATTTTAGTTCCACAAGCAAAACATTCATTCTATTATAGTGCAAGTGATAGTCAAAAAGTGGAAAAATCCAATATGAGTAGTGAAAATTTCCAAAAAGAACTAAAAAAACAAAAAATGGAAAATGTATATAAAGTGATGAATATTTCTTTTTAGCATCACACTTGTAGGAGACTCTATAAATTTAATTAACAAGGAGGATTAGCAGATTGATAGCTAATCCTCTTTGTTTAAGGTAAATATGCAATCGCGCGAACAGGAAACCCAGGTGCATCTAAAATATTAGGGAAACTAATCGAAATATAGGCACCTGTTGCAGGAAGGATGTCTAGGTTTTTTAATACTTCTACTTGATACTTATCTTGACTTAAAATATAAAGCTCTGCAAGTAAAGCATTGTTCTTCCGAAACTGCTTCGAACTATCTGTATCAAGTGTTTCATGACCAATTGCCGTAATATTTCTTGTTTCACATAGATAGTTTAAGGCTTCCAAACTCCAGCCTGGTGTATGTGCATTGTCATCAGCATCGAGATTATAAAAATTTTCTTTACTATCCCAGCGTTTGGACCAACCGCTTGAAAAAGCGACAAAAGCATCTTCAGGCAGCGTTCCGTGAGTGGCTTCAAAATCTAAAATATCTTGTAAGCTCACTTCGTAATCAGGATTAGCTTGAACTTCTTTTTCTTTATGGATGACATAAAGTGGCAATAAGAGCTCTTTTAGGTCTAACTCTTGCAGGTATCTTTTTTGTTTTGCAAAATGGATTGGTGCATCTATGTGTGTTCCATACTGAGTTGCAAGGGTATACTCCTTGGCAAAGAAGCCATCTTGTTCTAGTGTGAAAAGTGTTTTCTCTTTTAACGGTTTGAAAGCAGAAAAGTGTGGGATATTCTCATGAATCCCATGACTTAGATTAACCCATCTGTGTTTCTTCAATTCTTGGAAAATCGTTGTTAGTTCCATTATTATGCCTCCTTTTTATTTATTTTAACAAAAAAACAAACAAAATGCGGGAAAATTCTGAATTTTTCACTTATGTTTTCTTTAATCTGGCAATTTTAAAAAGATAGGGCCAAATTTCATTACTTATTTTTGCTGTTTTCTAGAAAAAATTTTTAACACAGAAGTTTTTTGTGGTAGAATGGGCAAAGTGAGAATTTATTTACAGAAAATTTACAAACTTTTTTCGAATTATTTTTATTTGGAAAAATATTTTTAGGAGGAATTTATGAGTATTGTTATGGGGATTTTAGGAATCATTATTTTTTTAGGACTAGCATATTTTACGAGTAGTAATCGAAAATTAATCAAAATTGTCCCAGTTATAAAACTGCTAGTAGTTGAATTTGTTTTGGGGTACATTTTGCTGAATACGACAGTGGGCAATCATCTGATCACTTGGATTGCAGATGGTTTTGGCAAAATTTTGTCCTATGCAAATGAAGGAGTAGAATTTGTATTTGGTGGCTTGGTAAATAAAGGAGCAACGACCTTTTTTATCAGTGTACTAATGCCTATTGTATTTATTTCGGTTTTGATTGGTATTTTGCAATATTTTCGTATTTTGCCTTTTATTATTAAATACATAGGCCTTGTTTTGAGCAAAATTAACGGTATGGGAAAGTTGGAATCCTATAACGCTGTGGCCTCTATTATATTAGGACAATCAGAAGTATTTATCTCAGTGAAAAAGCAATTGGGAGCATTGACTGAAAAACGTCTTTATACATTGTGTGCATCGGCAATGTCAACTGTTTCGATGTCAATCGTGGGCGCTTATATGCAACTCTTAGAGCCTAAATATGTCGTGACAGCGATTGTCTTGAATTTGTTTGGTGGGTTTATTATTACTTCTATTATCAATCCTTATGAATTAGATGAGGAAGAAGATATTCTTGAAGTGGTGGAAGAACATAAGCAATCGTTTTTTGAAATGGTTGGAGAGTATATTATGGATGGGTTTAACGTGGCGATTACGGTCGCTGCGATGTTGATTGGATTTGTAGCCTTGATTGCAATGATTAATGGGATTTTTACAAGTATCTTGGGGATTTCATTCCAGGAATTGTTAGGGTATGTATTCGCTCCATTTGCCATTTTAATGGGAATTCCATTGGATCAGTCAGTGGATGCGGGAAGCATTATGGCAACCAAAATGGTATCCAATGAGTTTGTGGCAATGACAACCCTACATAATGGACATTTTGCTTTCACTGCAAAAACAACAGCCATTGTTTCAGTCTTTTTAGTATCTTTCGCTAACTTTTCTTCAATTGGGATTATTTCAGGTGCAGTGAATGGTCTAGATAAGGCGCAAGGGAAAGTAGTAGCAAAATTTGGTTTGCGTTTGCTTTGGGGGGCAACTTTAGTCAGCTTGCTTTCGGCTGCAGTTGTCGGAATCGTATTTAGATAGAAGTTTTAAGAAAAGAGGAATCAGGGGCATAACTCAAAAGTTATGTCGCAGGTTTCTCTTTTTTGTAATGACTCAAACTAGAACAATAAAAGCGAAAGTGGTAAACTTTTAATAAGAGCATAGATGAAGTGAATAGCGGCTAATTTTATCTAAATAACACTGTTCCAGTTTGGAATGAAAGGAAGATAAAAATGAAAAAATATTGTTGGGCAATGATTGGTGCAGGAACAATTGCTAAAGAAATGACACAAGCGATACAAAAAGTCAATGGCGAAGTGTATGGTGTGTTAAGTACTACCTTAGAAAAAGCTCAAAATTTTTGCCGTGAAAATGGGGTCAAAAATGCTTTTGAGTCGGTAGAAGAAATAATGGAGGATCCTAAAATTGACATTATCTATATAGCCACACCTCATAATTCTCATTATTTTTATATAAAAAAAGCACTAGAGGCTGGAAAACATGTACTTTGTGAAAAGGTTCTAACTGTGAACGCCAAACAGGCAAAAGAAGTTTCAGATCTTGCGAAAAAGAAGAAGCTTGTTGTCATGGAAGCTATGACTATTTATCATATGCCGCTATTTAAGTTGTTACAAAAAAAAATAGAGGAAGGCTTGATTGGACAGGTCAAAATGCTTCAAATTAATTTTGGGAGCCATAAAGAATATAATCTTGAAAATCGTTTTTTTAATAAATCGCTTGCAGGAGGAGCGCTTCTAGATATAGGGGTCTATGCACTGGCATTTAGTCGTTACTTTATGTCAAGTCAGCCAGTGAATCTAGCCACAATGGTGAATTATTTTGAAACAGGCGTTGATGAGCAATCAATCATTACGATGAAAAACTTTCAACAAGAAATGGCAGTGATCACTCTTACAATGCAAGCCAAGCAACCTAAAAGAGCGTTAATTTCCGGTACAAAGGGCTATGTTGAAGTGCTAAACTATCCTCGAGCAGAATCAGCTAGTGTGACTTTTACAAAAAACGGAAAAAAAGAAATCATTGAAGTCGGGGAGACGCATCGTGCGTTAGAGTATGAAGTAAAAGATATGCAGGAACTAGTGGAACAGGGGGAATATGAGCATTCTTTGAGCTACACATTGGATGTGCTGCATACAATGGACAATGTTCGAAATGAGTGGGGGTTAATTTATCCATTTGAACAAGCGTAAAGAACGATTTGTGAACGGTTAGACTGATATACAAAACGATTTCAGCTACAATTTGTAGTAAAATCGTTTTGTTTTTAATTTTCTAAATGAATAGAGAGGTGGCATTAGCTTCATAATATCCTTTAAAAGAACGAGATTGCTCCAATTTTTTTAGGATGTTGGCATGATTTGTCAATTGATTGTTTCATTTGTGCAAAGTGGTAGTTGCTAACCACTTTGATTGATGAACTAGTGGGTTTTTTCAATTTTTTGAGGTATACTGGAAAAAGTTCTAAAATTTGAAAGGGGTATACAGTACTTGTTAAGCAAGATAAAAAAAGAAAATTTTGGCGTTGTCTTTAGGAGAGATAGTCTAGCAGGAATGGTCACATCTGTTGCGCTCATTCCAGAAGTGGTAGGATTTGCTATTATTGCGGGAATCCCCCCACTAAAAGCGATTGCTGCCTCAATTATCCTAGTGATAGTACTTAGTTTTGTGGGAGGAAGGCCTGCTATGGTTAGTGCTGCTGCAGGATCAATGGCCCTGGTTATGGCTTCATTAATTAAAAATCATGGCTTAGAATATATGGTCGCAGCTAGTTTATTTACAGGCGTAATCCAAGTTTTACTCGGCATTTTTGGAATCCATAAGTTGGTGCGATATGTGCCGGAGTCTGTGATGAAAGGATTTGTCAATTCTCTAGCAATTATTATTTTTATTTCTCAGGCGCAACAATTAGTAGGGAAAAATATTGCGTCATATTTCATGGTAGCAATTGCAATTTTCATGATGTATTTATTGCCTAAATGGACGACTCAAGTTCCAGCTGGCCTATTTGTCATTGTCGGCATGACTCTTTTTAGTAGCACGATGGGTGTTCACGTTCAAACAATTGGCGATTTAGGAGGTCTAAAAGGAAATTTGTTTGAGTTTGGCTTTCCTCAAGTTCCAGCTACCTTGGATACTATTATCACTATTTTACCTTATGCTTGTGCACTTGCCTTAGTAGGATTATTAGAGTCGCTATTAACACAGCCAATTATTGATGAAATGACTGCAACAAGTAGCAACCCAAAACAAGAAGTGATCGGTCAAGGGATTGGCAATACCTTTTCAAGCCTATTCGGTGGACAAGCTGGTTGTGCCATGATTGGACAAGCCATTATTAATGTAACGTCTGGCGGGAGAACACGAGTCTCAACTTTGGTAACAGGTTTGAGTTTGTTATTTATGGTTCTGCTTGCTCCAGGTATTTTGTTGCAAATTCCGACACCAGCTCTAATTGGAATTATGATGGTGGTTGCCCTCAATACTTTTTCATTTGATAGTTTTCGGTTTATGAGAGAAAACAGCTTACGGGATAGTGTGGTGCTGCTTGTAACGACCATCTTAGTTGTGGTCACGCATAATTTGGCTATTGGAATTCTGGTAGGGGTTGCGCTCCATTTTGCCATAAATTGGTTTTTTAAAAAAACTTGATGTGACATTTTTTTTACTAAATTAAAAACGTGAAACAAAAGATTCATTGCTTTTGTTTCACGTTTTTTTCTATTTGAAGAACCGCAAACAAATGACAGCGAGTAAAAGAGAACTAAGACAAAATAGCAACATAGCATAGAAACAGAAAGTTAAAGAAATGCCACTGGCTAAGCTAGTAAAAATAATCGTTGTAACCGTTGGTACGAGCATAAGTAACATATTGGTTGCCCCCATAATTGTCCCTAGTTGACTTGATGGAAGCTTAGATAATAAAAAAGAAGTCAGCTTAGTCGTGCAGATTCCAGATAGTAACGCGAGTAATGCCAGAAAAAAGATTCCCCAAAATAAATGATTGAAAAGAAAGGCAAATAAATAAAAAAAGCAAGCAATAAAACTAATGCAACAAAGGAAAAGTAAAGCAGTTTTTTTAAATAATCTAGTTGACATAAGGCTGCCCCCGATACTAAATAAGGCAATAACTCCTTCGATTAGTGCAATACTTAAACTAAAATTGTAGAGTTGTTGGTTGGGGTATTGCGTGAAATACATACTTAAAATAGGGGTGGTTACCGCAAGTATGCCATTTAATAGAGAGAATAAGAGTAGCGCATAAAAAAGTTCTTTCTTGTGATATAAACTTTTTACCGCTATTTTTATTTGCTGGATGATAGGGAAGATACCGTGATTTTGTGTAACGGGCAAATTTTTTTCTTCTATGTTTTGGAGCGGATGTCGAATCAAAAATAGTAAAAAGAAACAACCAAAGAAAGTGGCACTGTTGATCCAGGCTAAATTTCTAAAAGAAAAAATTCCGATTAAAACTGAGCCTAGAAAAAAAGCCAACGTGCTGATTAAAGTCTGGATGGCACCGTTTAATCCTTGTGCGTGTTCCAAATCATTTGGTTTGACAATATGTGGAACAAATGGCGTTAGGGCACTATTTGAAAAAGAACCAAGACTATCAGAAAGAATATTGAGGAAACAAATACAGCAAAGCAAAAGCAAAGAGGGCGAAAAACCAATTAAGATGCCAACAGTCAAGTAGATCAGCCCACGCAAGAAACTTGTCCATAGACTTTTGGAAATTTTGTGAGGGGATAAATCGGCATAACTACCGATGACTAAAGCAAACATATGTGGGAGTATTTCTGAGCAAGAGACAAGTGTGATTGCCAGATTTGCCTGTTTAAATTGGTGGGCAAATGTTAGTAAAGCAATGTAATAGATGGAATCCCCAATTTTTGAACACATATTGTTAACGATCAATTGACGATACAAGGGATATTTTTTTAGCAAATGAAGCATAAGAATGACCTCCTTTTTTTACAGAGTAGCAAAAGATTTTTTAAAAAGAAAAAAAGGTCCTAAATATCAGACTAGAATACAAATTGTTTTGCCTGATTATGTTACAATGAAAAAAAATTAGGAGTATCGAGATGAAATCATACGGAGAAACAGTGAGAGAAATTCGATTGAAAAAAGGAATCAAACAAAAAGAACTTTACCAAGATATTTTGTCAAAATCTTTTGCCATCCAATTTGAAAAAGGAGAGCATGAGGTGGTGCTTTCTACTTTTGAACAATTATTAGAACGATTGGGAGTGGAGTTTGAAGAATTTAAACTGATTCAAAGAGAGTACCGGTCGGATGAAATTAGAAAGTTGAATCATCACTTTTCAATTGCGGCCAACAATTATGATGTAAAGTCCTTATATAAACTCAAAACAAAATTAGAAGAGTTTGAAACCAAAGGAAGCGCCTCCGAAATTTTACGGTTACAAATCCAGCTAGTAATTGGCCATATTTTTAAAAATCAAGGAATAGAATTTTCAAAGATGGAATATGGTCAAGATGTAGAAAAAATTCAAGCATATTTGCTTTCTAAAGAAACGTGGTTTTTGCAAGAAATAAAGCTGTACCTGAATGTACTACCACATTTTCAGTATGAATTGAACATGTACTTGATGCCACGGGTGCTAAAGTCAATGGATAATTATCAAGAAGGTGAGGAGCATAAGTTTGTTTTGTCCTTGTTATTGTGTAATTTTTTAAGTGTTGCCTTAGAAAAAGAAGAACAGGTAGCTCAAGATATTGTCCCTTATTTTCACATACTGGATGAGCTTACAAAAGATCCTATGCTTGCGTTAGAAAGAACGGTCTATCTCTTTATTTTAGGAAAATATGAATACAAAATGGAAAAACAAAGAAGTGGCTTGATAAAAATGAAACAGGCAATCAGTATGATGGAGATTCTGGATTACCCTTCTTTTGTACAAGGAATGGCTCATGACTTAAAAGAAATGGAAAACACAAGAATCTTCGATGAAAAATAGAGACTGAGACAAAACATATTTTCGTTTTGTCTCAGTCTCTAGCTCATAGATAACGCGTATCAGTTTATTTTGATTTTGAAGCGATAGGTTTTTGCCATCGTACTATCGGTCAGTGAGAAGACGACGTTTAATGAAGGTCATAAGCAACTAGCTTATGTGTCAAAATATGCAGTCTATTTTTTTGACCGGATATTGCTTATAGAAAAGAGTTAAACGCCCAAAGCTTTCATTACCAAATTTTGACCCGTTTGTTTTCTGGCAGGTACATCGCATCTTTTTCTGTAATGGCAAAGGTTGTGTAAAACTCTTCAAGATTTCGTGGTTGCATATTTGCACGAAGTTTAGCAGGAGCGTGGACATCCATTGAAAGTAATAATTCTGTATATTGTGGCGTAGATTTATTACGCCAAATCGTAGCCCAATTTTTAAAGAAGGCTTCTAGATTTACTTGTTTGTCTTGTTTTGCTGCTTCTAGTGCACAACTCAATCCACCAGCATCTGCAATATTTTCTGAAACAGTTAGTTTGCCATTGACTGTTCCATCTAAAATAGGTAATCCATCAAATTGGTGCACCATTTGCTGTGCTAAGCCTTCAAAATGTGCGAGATCTTCTTTGGTCCACCAGTTATTAAGAGTACCAAACTCATCAAAAAGCGCTCCGTTATTATCAAAGGCATGAGAAATCTCATGGGCAATTACGGCACCAATGCCACCGTAATTTGCGCTGGAAGATTGACTTAAGCTATAAAAAGGTTCTTGAAGAATCGCTGCTGGAAAAACGATAACATTTAAAAACGGATGATAATAAGCATTGACAGTATCCGCACTCATCCCCCATTCACTTCTGTCGACTGTTTGATTCCATTTAGAGAAATGATCTTTCGTTTTTACTTGAATGAAATGGAGCATATTTTCAAGGAGTGAGACCGATGGATTGACTTTTAATTTTGAATAAATGGCAGGGATTTGATCAGGATACCCAACATTTACGCCTAAACGTTTTAATTTTAGTAGCGCTTTTTCTTTTGTCTCATCTTGTAACCAATCATTAGTTTCTAAGCGTTTCTGATAAACCGCAATCATATTATGAACCATCAAAGAGACGTCTTCTTTGGCTTTTTCACCAAAATATGTCTTGCCATAATAGTCGCCAACAACGTGATCAAACGTGCCAGTTGCAATATAAAAAGCCGATTTTTCCAACGACATAAGCTCTTTACTACCTGAAAGACATAACTGATATTGACCGCTTAGTTGGCGCATTTCTTCGGTTAAATATTTGCTAAAGTGAATCACAGTTTTAACGAGCATCCAGTCACGGAGCATAGGAAAAGTATCAGAGGTTAAGAGTTGCGCAAGTGCGGCGTAATATTCGGGCTCGCTCACAATGATTTTAGCTGGAATCTCCCCAATGAGTTCCGTTAAGATTGGCGCAATATCAAAGGCTGGAAAATAAGCTGAAAATTCAGGGAAAGCATGAGGATTATAGATCTTACTGTAATCAGCAGCTTCCTCAGAGTCTCGCATAAAAGGAGCAAGAGAACGGTCGAACTGCAGGGCATTCTCGACAATCTTCGTTGCTTTTTCAGAACTTTTTCCGATTTTTTCAAGTAATTTGATGGACATGTCGGATAGACTAGCTAGTAATTTAGGGGCAGTAGGATGATCGGCTTCGTAATAGGTTTTATCAGGTAAAAATAGATTAGGAACCTCTGCATATAGAGCATTAAGTTGTGCATTTTTCATATCTGGAGAGACACTAAAGGGAACGGGAAGTGAGATTCCAAGATTTCCCAGGCTTACATAGTGTTGTTTTAAATCTTCCATATCATGTAAATCTTCTATTTCTTTTAGGACATGTAAGAGTGGTTGAACCCCGTAAGCTTCTTTTTTTTGCGTGTCAAGCGTTAATTGATAAAATTTTAAAAATTCATTTAACTCTTTGGGATGATCGGATTGAGGATCATCCTGCATTTTTTTGAAATCACCCATTAAGTTTTTTTCAATCGTTTCAACTAACAATTGAAAACTGCTAGTAGAAGGCTTATCGTCAGGGATAATCGCTTTTTCTAACCATTCTTGATTTACTGCTTCATAAAAATCATCTTTAAATGAAGGATTTGATTTGTTTGTCATGAACGTTCCTCCTAAAAAATTTACTTCAACTTAGTATAGCAAATGATTCAAAAAGTGACTAATGAAAAGGGAAAAAACTTTATGGATGAGTAGACATAAGAAATTTGGTATACTAATAAAAAATAGAGATGGAAAACGGGTGAGTCGATGTATGCAGAACTAAAGCAACAAATTATTAAAAAAAGCCAAGAGATTGGTATTGATAAAATAGGATTTACCACTGCTGCCCCGTTTAAACATTTAGAGGCGAGTTTGACTGAACAAAAAGAACAAGGGCATACAACGGGATTTGAACATCCAAATATTCAAGAACGAATTTATCCGGATAAGATTTTTGATCAGCCACGTTCTATTATTTCAATCGCTTTAGCTTACCCAACAAAACTTGCGAGTCAGCCCAAACGGATAAAGGGTGAAAAAAGAGGAAGCTTTGCCAGAGTTTCATGGGGAACGGACTATCACGACATTCTTCGTGAGCGTTTAGACACATTAAAAAATTTTATAACTGACATTTCACAGCAAGAAGTTGACTTCAAACCAATGGTTGATACAGGAGAGCTGATTGATGTAGCCGTGGCACAACGTGCTGGCGTAGGCTTTATCGGGAAAAACGGCTTATTAATTACAGAAGAGTTTGGGTCTTATGTTTATTTAGGCGAAATGATCACCAACATCCCTTTTGAACCCGATCAACCAATCGAAAATAAATGTGGCAGTTGTACCAGATGTATTGATTTGTGTCCTACTCAGGCATTGCTCGGTGATGGCAGAATGAATGGGAAGAAATGCTTGTCTTATCAAACACAAACTAAAGAGCTAATGCCAAAAGAGTATCGAAAAAAAATTAGAACGATTATTTATGGGTGTGATATCTGTCAAGAGGTTTGCCCATTTAATAAAGGAAAAGATTTTCATTTTCATCCTGAAATGGAACCAGATCCGGAAATAGTAAAGCCCTTATTAAAACCACTTCTTACCATCTCAAATAAAGAGTTCAAGCAGACTTATGGTCATTTATCTGGCTCTTGGCGAGGAAAAAAGCCGATTCAAAGAAATGCTATCTTAGCTTTAGGAAATTCAAGAGATAAGAGCGCAATCCCTAATTTATTAAAGTGTTTAGCAGAAGATGTCCGTCCAGTGATTCGTGGAAGTGCTGCATGGGCTATTGGGGAGATCGTAAATGGAAACAATGAAGAACTAATTTTATTTTTTAAAAAGCAATTGGCACAAGAAAAAGAAGAAGAAGTTCGCCTCGAAATACAAGCAGTACTTCAAAACTGGCAAAAAGAAAGGGAAAAAAACGATGAAATTGAATGAACTGGATTTAGACTTACTTGAAGGAATTTATTCGGGGAAAATTAAGGGAGCGCCGATTGAGTTAGTTTATGATTTATATTTAAATTCGGCGGCTACTCGGTTACAATCTTTAGCTACCCAAGGATTGATTTTATTAGTTCATACAGATCAGGATAAAACGATTATTTTAGGAATTACAGAAAAAGGAATTAAGGCTTTGGACAAATGAAACAGAAAAAAATTTAATGGAATAAAAACTACTTTTCATGCAAAGCGCCCCTTAAAAGTTCGCTTTTAAGGGGCGTTTTATTGCTATTTTTTTCTAAAAAGCTGAATAGTTAACTTAGGATAAGCGTAATCAACTTTTGCCCAATCTGACATAAGGCCTAAAAGGCTGTAATCTTCTTCGTGATGAAGACAACTAAGTCCTTCATAATAATCTTCAAGGTTGGGATCACGTTCTACTTGGATTTTTTCCATGAAAACGTCTAAATTTTTCGGTTCTTTTTGTAATTCACCTGACACAGAAACATGAGTGCCTTCAGGTTCAAAGTGAACCTTAGCAGATATTTGGTCTGCCTCTTGTTCAAAGAAGTAAGAGAGTAGTTCTTGTGAGAGATGTTCAGCCTTTTTTCTTTCGTTGTTCATCGTGTTGCTCCTTTTTCACTTGGTGTAAGGTATCTAGTAAGGGTACCATTAGTGCAGCGATAAATCCACCAGATAATCCGTTGTTATAAAGATTGAGTCCGCCATGGAGCCAGCCAACATTACTAACTAAAGATAAGTGGAGGGCACCTGCCAAAAGACCCCAAAATGCTCCGTAATAGCCACAAATAGGTGCAAGAGTAGTACCAAAAAGTGTCGTTAAAATAATAGAAGTATCAGCTGGGTTCAAGCCTTTTAAAAGACATAAAAAAAGAACACCTAACATAACAGGGATACAATTTTTTAAATGTTTCCCATAAGCACCAAAACCGACGACAGTATAAATTCCACCCAAAACAGGTCCGTTTAGACTGCCTCCAATTAAAAGAACATATGTGGTAGCAAAAATACCTAAGCTTGCCATATTGATTAAGGTTGGACCGTAGCCACCAATTTGCTGGAAATCACTAATAAGTTTTCCAGAAGATTGCCAAATTTTTGCCAAACCTTGACAAGAATAGTGATTGGAAATAAAGCCAATGATTGCTAAAATAAAAAAAGAGAAGTAAAGTATCGTGGCCAAAAATAAGTTGTGTCCACTTGAAAGATAGTGCACATTTTCGACTTGATGTCCTGTAATCCTTAGAATAGCAGTTACAAGCATCCCAATAATACCAGCAGTAAAACCAATATTATACAAGTTGAACCCTTGATGAAAGCTGACAAAATGTCCTGCTAAAGGACCTAAAATAAAGCCAATAATTAGGCCAGTTAATAAGCCTAAAGGAAAGCTAAAAACAAGAGCAAGCTTGAGACCAAAGGTTACGAAACTAACCGCAGGAGCAAGGGCGGTTCCAAAAAGTGCCAGTAAAATATGTCTTGAAAATGGTGTTTTTGTCCATTTAGAATAAAGGTAAACGCCTAATAAAATGGGCAAGGAGTTAAATAAATTTTTCCCAAAAAAAGAAAAACCACACATGGTATAAAGAGCCGCTGTTAATGGACCACTCAATTTGATTTTTAATTTTTTGGCAAGTAACGTATTTAGCAATGTCAGCAGCCCGCTATTTACGAGCGCACTACCCAATGAACCAATTTGAATATAATCTGTAAATAAGTTTCCAGATGAGGTCATAATACGAAAAATCCCGGACAAAATCCGGCTAGGAGAATTAACCAAAAAACCACAAAAAATAAGAAATAATGCATAGCTGATTAGCCAAAAATATTTTTGGGACTCTGAAATTTTTGAAGGACTAACTGGAGGAGATAGAATATGCGTGTTTTCCATAAAAGAACTCCAATCGTTTTTCTTTTATTTTAACGTTGGAAATAAGAGCGGTCAAATTTAAAGAAAGAGACATTAAATAAAAAAGAAAGGAATGGAAGTTATGAGGATTGATAAGTTGTTAGAAATGAATGGATATGGCTCGAGAAAAACAATCAAACGTTTATTTTCAGCAAAAAAAGTCAAGGTCAATGGAGTCGTTATCATGCAACAGAATATCAATGTGGACCCGAATATTCAGTCTATTCAAGTCTTAGGTAAAACAATTGAAACATCGCCACATGTCTATTATCTATTAAATAAACCAAAAGGCTATGTTAGTTCTCATTGTGAAAAACAAGAAAAATCGATTTTTTCTATACTAAAAAAATCAGATTACAGATCAGATTTATCTATGGTTGGACGTCTTGACAAAGATACAGAAGGCGTACTTTTATTAACAAACAATGGGAAGCTAGCTTACGAAATGCTACTGCCAGATAAGCATGTCAAAAAAGTTTATGAGGTTGTTGTCAATGGAAGCTTAAAAAAAGAGGATTGTGCAACCTTTAAAGCTGGGATTACTTTTTTAGATGGAACCAAGTGTAAACCAGCCAAATTAGAAATAATTTGGGCAAGTGAACACTCTAGCAAAGCTTATGTCACACTTGAAGAAGGAAAGTTTCATCAAGTAAAAAAGATGTTTCTTTGTGTAGGGGTAAAAGTAACGGCACTAAGGCGTGTCCGCTTTGGACCATTGATACTCGATGAAAAGCTTGCTGTGGGTCAGTATCGTGCGCTAAATAAACAGGAATTAAATTCGTTAGAAGCTTATTTTTGTTAAGAAAATTGTGATTGGCTATTGAAAGAAAGTACGGACTAGAGTACTATATTAAACAGTGAAGAAAATGCTACGAGAGAGGTTATTATCGGATGGAAAAAAGCAATCAGCCAATTATTATCGGAGTAACAGGAGGCTCGGGTAGCGGGAAAACTACTGTCAGCCGAGCAATTTTAAATGAATTTTCAGGTCATTCTATTTCATTGATTGAGCAAGATTCTTATTACAAAGATCAAAGTAATATGAGTTTTGAAGAACGCTTAAAAACAAATTATGATCATCCGCTTGCCTTTGATACAGATTTACTTGTGGAACATCTGAATGAGTTGATTCATTACCGAGGAATTGATAAACCAGTATACGATTATGAAGCACATACAAGGAGCAAAAACAGTGTCCGTCAAGAACCTAAAGAAGTGATTATTATGGAGGGAATCTTAGTTTTTGCTGATAAAAGATTGCGTGATTTAATGGATATCAAAATTTATGTTGATACAGAAGATGATATTCGAATTATTCGTCGAATTAAACGTGATATGGAAGAGCGTGGACGGACGTTGGATTCGGTGATTAAGCAGTATTTGTCTGTTGTCAAACCAATGTACCATGAATTTATTGAACCAACCAAGCGCTATGCAGATATTATCATCCCATCTGGAGGGGAAAATCAAGTAGCAATTGATATTATGTGTACAAAAATTGCCAGTGTTTTAGAAAATAAATTAAATTATAAAAACAAGTTACAGGATTAATCCTGTAACTTGTTTTTATTTTTTCGGCTATAGTGAATTAGGAGTGTAATGCAAATAGCTCCTAAAACGATGCCAGCAAAAAGTGGAGAAGAAATCTCAATATCAATCATTGGAATAGAAAGAAACAGCTTGATCGCAATAATAAAAATCAAAACATAAGCCATTGTTTCTAGCTCTGGAATTTTTGTCATTAGTTTGACAATTAACTGAGCAATCTCTCGCATACAGAGAATCCCGATTAAGCCACCGATTAGAACAATGACTGGATTGGATGAGATGGCAAGGGAAGCTAGAACTGAATCCACAGAAAAAGCGATATCCATAATTTCAATCGTAATAACTGTAGACCAAAACAAAGAAAAAAGCTGCTTCTTTTTTACTTTTGGTAGAACGGCTTCGGTATTTGTTTGTTTTTTATCATAAAAATAGCGAATGGATAAATATACAAGGTAAATAGCACCAAGTACTTTTATTTCCCAAAGATGAATGAGGTACGTTCCTAAACCAATTGCAATGAAACGAAAAAGATACGCGCCCCAAAGTCCATAGAATAAAGCTTTTTTTTGCTGTGTTTCATCGGGAAGTACTTTTGTTTGTGCGGCTAGGACCACTGCGTTATCAACTGAAAGTAAGCATTCCATAATGATCAATGATAGGATGAGTAACCAATTATCTGCAGAAGTCAAAACCATTTTCCAATTTTCAAGATTAAAAAAAGGGCCATATAAGTGAGTAAGTAGAGACATAAAAAAATCCTTTCCAAGTTATCATTTGCGTTTTCTATCATAGCACATTATCTGAGTCTGGCAAATATAAAAAAGTACTGCTCCGATAAAAGCAGTACTTTTTGTGATTGACTATTTGATGAAGGTTACACAAACGCATTCGGGGACCAGAACATCCTTTTCAATCAAAGTGAGACGGCCAGACAAAGAATCTCGTTCAAAGAGAGTGAGGTTGTCAGTATTTTGATTCGCAACGATAAGGAAATGGTTACTTGGGTCTAAAGCAAAATCTCTTGGGAAATCTCCTTCTGTAGAAATATGCTGAATTTCTTTGATTTGCTTTCCGTCTTCGAGTACTTCACAGACAATGATTGAGTTATGTCCACGGTTTGAAGCATATAAGAATTTTCCATCGTCAGAAATCCGAATAGCAGCACCACCATTATGTGTTTGATGTGTCGAGGGAATAGTTGAGATCGTTTGCAATTCAGAAAATTCTCCTGTTTCTTGGTGATAGCGTAACACGATGAGCGTACTAGATAGTTCTCCAAAGAGGTAAGCATAGTGACCGTTTGGATGAAAAACTAAATGTCGAGGACCTGTTCCAGGCTCCGCATCATAATGTGCTACTTCGGTTAAGGTTCCTTGTGGAGTAACGTCATAGGTCACAATTTGGTCAATTCCTAAATCGCAGACAGCTAGGCGTTTATCAGGTGTTAGGTCAGCGTAATGAGCATGAGCACTTTGTTGATTTTCATGAGGACCGTTTCCTGAGTGGCTGACTTCATCACTCAACTGGATACTACCATCTTTGTCAATTTTATATACAGTTGTAGTTCCTTTGTGATAATTGGCTGCGTAAAGAAGTTGGCGATTGGTGTCCAGACTGACATAACAAGGAGGTGCTCCATCGGCTAGTACCTTATTTATTAATACATAAGTTCCATCGGCCTGTTTTTTATATCCAGCAATTCCGCCACGGCGATTGTCTTTTGTGACGGTGTAAAGAATAGTTTGACCAGAAGCACAAAGATAGGTGGGGTTATCTTCATCTATAAGGGGACTTGCATCGATTAGTTTTTTCTTTGCTGTATCAAGGGTAAGCTGATAAATCCCCCGACTTGTTTTTTTTGTATACGTTCCCAAAATCAAATGCTCTAACATGGAAAATCATCCTTTCTCTTCTTAACGTTCTTTATTATTATATCATAGTTGGCCGAATTTCTAGGAATAGAAATCTTCCTTTTTTACAGATTTTTTTAGAAAGAAGATCGGAATAAGCAAGATTTTTTTATTTTATGATACAATGAAATTATGAAAAGTGAAGGAGTTTTTTTATGACAACTGCAACAGTAACAATGATTGGGTCAAAAGCATTAGATGAAAAAGAAAAAATGCTGATTTTATTTGGAGAAGGGGCAACATCGACCTTAAGGGATTATTCGGTGATTCAAGAATTACCTCAGGGTGCAGAAATAAATCTGAAAGAAGGCGATGAAATTTACTTTGATGATCAGAACTACACGATTCAAAGAGTCGGTCGGTTAGCGAATCAACAAGTAAATCATTTAGGGCATATGTCCGTTGTTTTTCAAGCAGAACCCGAAGAAGACACGCTATTAAATGCAATTTATGTTACGCCATATATTCTTCCCAAAATTAAAAAAGGGACGCAAATTAGATACACAAGTAAAGGGTGAGCAGTTTGGACAATAATAATGGAAAAGGAAAGAAAAAAGTTTCTTGGTTTTGGAAATGGTTTTTAAATAACCAAGTAGTTACCGCACTATTAATTATCTTGTTATGTCTACTGATCATATTAGTATTTACAAAAGTTTCGCATATTTTTACCCCCGTATGGCAGTTTTTAGGGATTGTCGGTTTGCCTGTGGTTTTGGCAGGAATTCTATATTATATGTTAAATCCAATAGTAGATTGGTTAGAAAGTAAACATATCAAAAGAATATGGAGTATTTTGTTGCTCTTTGTACTCGTGATTGCATTAATTGTTTGGGGAGTGGTAATTCTAGTTCCAAAAATCGAAGAGCAGACGATGAGCTTTATCAAAAATTGGCCTTCGTATTTTAAAATTATCGAGTCTAAAAGTAATGAGATTCTAAGTAGTGATTTATTTAAGCAATTTGGAGATCAAATTGAGAGTGCCACCAACAATATTATGAACTCTTTTGGCTCAATGCTGGAAAAGGTCTCAAAAAATGCTTTTCAAGGTATTGGTAATGTGGTAGGTGTAGTAGTCAATGTCGTACTCGCACTCGTAACGATGCCGTTTATTCTATTTTATCTATTAAAAGATGGGAAAAGATTACCTGAATTTGCGCTTAAGTTTTTACCTAACAAAATGAGACAACCAACGTTTGAGATTTTATCTGATATCAACCAACAAGTTTCCCAGTATATTCGGGGACAGCTTACAGTGGCTTTTGCGGTTGCGGTGATGTTCATCGTAGGTCTTTCAATTATAGGTTTAGACTATAGTGTAACACTAGGAATCTTGGCAGGTTTTTTAAACCTAATTCCATTTCTAGGATCAGCACTTGCAATGATTCCAATTTTAGTACTCGCGATTGTTTCAGGACCGGCAATGATTATTTCTTGTTTGATTGTGTTTGTTGTTGAACAGACAATTGAAGGAAGAGTAATATCGCCACTTGTTTTAGGTAGTCAAATGGATATTCATCCAGTCACGGTCATTTTTGTATTATTGACGACGGGTAAATTATTTGGGATTACCGGTGTGATACTTGGACTACCGGGCTATGCGGCCATTAAAGTGATTGTGAAGCATGCATTTAATTGGTATGAGAAACATTCAGGATTGTACGAAGATGAAACAAAAACGGTAGAGGAAGAAGAAAATCATGAGAAAGAAATAAAACAATCTTAAAGAGATTTGTTTTATTTCTTTTTTTTTGCTATATTTTTTCAAAACGTATCTTATTAAAAAGAAAGGAATAACTCTTAGTGGATTAGAAAAACATAAAAAAAAAATTCAATAACTTATGTTATATAATTTTGAAGCTAATCTTCAAGGAACAACCATAATAATTTGGCAGAAAACAGATATATTATTTTTGTAGTAATAAATGAACAAATATAAATGTTATATAATCGGCTTTTTTAGTGTGAATTATTTTTATTTGAGAGTTAAAAAGAAAGAAAGAATGAGTATTTATTTTTCAATTATTTCGCATATATAGGAAATTAATGACATGGCTTTTTCCTCTTTTTTTTATTATAGTAGATATATCAAGGAAGTAGAGTTAGATGATAGTTGTATATTAATCATCTATTAAAAAAACGACTAATTAAATTGTAATGATTTTAAATTCGTTCTTTACTTTAAAACAGTGAACTAGGAGGAATTACAGTGAGCAAAATCGGCTATGCATATACTACAGAAGATCGTGAATATCTTACAAAAGAGTTAGAAGGACTAGGAATCTATGGTTGTGATCAAATTGCTATAGAAACAGATTCAGAAGGTTCTGCAACACATCCACATAAAGAGCTAGATATGATTATGGAAAAAATTGGGGAAAATGATTCATTAATCGTGTACGAATTGCTATGTTTAGGCAAATCAGTTATTCAATTAGCAGACTTTGTTAAAGAATTAGAGGATAAAGGAGCTACTTTGGTCATCATTCATAAAGAAGGAAAATTAGCTGAATTAGATGATGAAACATACATTGCTTTCATTAAAAAGATGGCAGAAATGGAAAAAATGATCATCCGTGAAAGAACTTCAAGAGGTCTTGAAGAAGCGCGTCGTCATGGACGTGTAGGTGGTCGCCCAAAAATTTCAGAAGAAACAGTTGCTCGCATTCGTTTCTTATATGAACATAATAAATATACTTTACGTCAGATTGCTGAAGAGTGTGATATTTCTTTAGGAACAGCGTATAAATATATTCAAGAAAAATAAGATTATTTTCTAAAAAAAGCGAGATGGGTTTCCATGCCCAGTCTCGCTTTTTTAATGAAAATAGTAATGTACAATACTATCTTTTCCGTTCTTTTTAGCAGCGTAAAGTGCTTGATCAGCAAGGTTAAAGAGATATTGGGGTGTCAAACGAATCCCTTTTTTCTTGATTTTTGTTGCATGTGCTACGCCAATAGAAGTCTTTAAGTAGAGGTTTCTACCATCTTCTAACATTAAAGGAACCTCTCTTAATTTTTTTTGAAAATCTAATAAGAAAGCTTTTGTGTCCGGAAAATCTAGTGTACAAATTAAGCCAAATTCATCTCCACCAATCCGACAAATATAAATTTTACCAGTAGAACTAGCGGTTAGCGCATCTGAAAAATAGCGCAAAGCTTGATCGCCTATTTGATGGCCGTAAGTATCGTTGATGGATTTAAAATCATCCATATCTAAAAGTATCAACGAAAAAGGTACAAATGGATACTGGCTTGAGTCCAATTGATCTCGTAAAAATTGCTCGAATTGTTCGCGGTTGTAAAGTCCAGTAATTCGATCAAACGTGGCTGAATTCTTTATTTGCGAAAAAGAATCTACTAAGTTAACAGACTTTCGAATCGTAACAGATGTAATTAAAAAAATGAGACTGAAAACCGCAAAATACATCAAAATATTTGTCCAAATATTTAAAGAAAAAGAACGGAACAAATAGACAAAATAGAATGAGCGAAATAATGTAAATAGCCCAATAAATAAAATACAAGATTTCTTGTAGCTGATTTTCCGACTATGTAAATAGATACTGATGAACAGAACAAAAAGCGTGAAAAAGAAATTGTTAATATAGTATTCATGGCTTACGGGCATAAAAAAATAGTAATGAATTATTTTACTAAGAATGAGTGTGATTGTAGCGGTGCTGCCCATGAGTATTGTTCCGTAAAAAATAATAAAGAAAATCATGACGTAGCGCATGTCGACAGTTAGATTTTTTGTTACGGTAATTAAGTTGACAGACAATAAAAAACTGACCAAACCAAAGGCAATTCCGAGTATGATTTGCAATGGATAGGACATGGTGATTTCTGTATTACTTAATTTACTTTGTTTTTTTGAGAACCCTTTGTCTCTTAAGATATTGAAAGAAATAAAATAAAAAATCAACACTGAGCTAATAATTATGGATAGGTTAATCAGCGTTGAGTTAATAAATGAGATCATAAAAACTCCTTTCTTACTATTTTTTACAAAGATAAACTATGAATCATTGTTTAATTTATGCATTTTATGAATATTGTTAATCGATTTACGAAGATTTTCCCAATCCATATTCGACGGAAGGGGATCGACAATAATCAATTTTTCTTCATTAATGTTGGGGAGATGAATGGTTGAGACAAATAAATCATAATCATCTGGTCCAAAAAATGCTTCTTCAGATAAAAATAAAATACTTTTTTCAAAAGAAGTCACGACTGCTTTGTGAGAAAAGTTTCGTTCAATAGCTTGAGCTAACATGAATGTCTGACTTTTTCCTAAATCGGTTAGAACGAGTAAAGAAACTTTGTGCTTCTTCTTTTCGAGTTGCTTAGGCAGCGTAGGCCACTTAGTAATCAAGTAAAAAAGAATTTCGTAACGATAGTTGGTATACCAAGGGAAATTAGTCACTGTCTCAAGTTCTGTTAATTCGGCAAAGACATTTTTTGAAAAAATTGGGTATTCTTGATAAGCTGCTTGTCCGTTATACTTAGAGCTATTGAACAAAATATAATGATCGTATGGATAAACCAAATAATGATTATACATTTGAAAATAACCTTGAGCTAGTATATTCAGTTGTGGTTCGGACAATTCTAAATGTAAGCTTGCCTGTAAGTTTAAAAGATGGGCACAGATTTCTTTCAAGATGCGCTCTTCATTAGGTTTAGAAACCTCAAAGACAACTAATGAAGAAAAAATGTCTTGCATCAGCTCCTCGCCAACCTCTAAATGGTCATCGTTAACCATTTGCTTGAGATAGGGTGCTAATATTTCTTTAAAGGATAAATAACTGGAAAGATTTTCGTCACATTCTTGAGTAGAAACCTTTTTTCCTTGGTAAAATCTTGTGATGGAAACGGCCAAATAATAACTTAAGTAAATTAATTGAACATCGTCTTGGGGCCAGTTTTTTTCTCGAAATAAACGACACGAAAACTCAATGGCAGCTGTTCGGTCAATGGAGAATGGCCATTCAAAAGTAGTGTAGGTCTCTTTGAAATAGGTGGTATAAAAATAGCGAACGAAACGTTCGTTTGTGCTGACGATCTGGCAAGGTCTTTTGCCCAAAGCAATGCCATAGTTTTTTAAAGCATGGCTTAATTGGTTGGTCACTCGATACAAAGAAGAGTCACTGATAAATAACTTTTCACCCCATTCTTCTAAAGACTGAGTAGGGTTGAAAAATATTTTTTCAAGGAACTGTAAAGCTTCAGAATTTTTAAAAACCGCTACGTAAACATCATGCAAATGACTACTTGGCGGAGTGATTAAACGGATTCCGTTTTTTTTGGATGTTTCAATGATTAAAAAGGGAGACCATTGTTCTTTGAGATAATGAATGTCTGTAGTAATCGTTCTCAAGGAAGCGTTATTATTTTCTGCAAGTTCAGATGAACTAATCCAATCAGCCCGTTCACTCAACTGTTCAAGGATTTCTAATTTTCTTCTAGTACTTGAATCTAGCAGACTTCTCATAGCGTAACCTCCTTAAAAATCTAACCTTCTTTAATTCTTCCGTGAAGTAAATACCTCGTCTATTTTATCATATAGTTCTGTGAATTGCCTTAAATAAATGAATTTTTTTAAAAAAACTTGATTAAAAAAATATTTGTAAGTTTTATAGCTGAATTTATTTTTAGGGAAACTCTTTAGTTAAAAATGATTGAATATTAGTTGTAAAAAAAAATAATTCATGTTAATATGTAAGCGTAAACATAAGCTTTTTTTACCAAATTGGATAGGTTGTTAGACACTAAGGAGAAGGCTATTGAAAATAGTGAAAATTTACAATAATAATGTTGTTCTTTCTGAAAATGACCGTTATGAAGAAATAGTGGTGATGGGAAAAGGTCTTGCATTTCAAAAGAAAATTGGGATGAAGCTTGATTCAGAAAGGGTCGAAAAAATATTTGTGTTAAATGATCAGTCGGCTCCTAAAAATAAATGGGTAGAGCTTTTTTCAAATATTCCAGAAAAAGAGCTGCAAGTGATGCAACAAGTGCTCTTTTTCATCGAGCATCAGCTAGAGGAATCTTTTGAAGACAGCACGTACTTTGCTTTCATTGATCATCTGCATTATGCACTTGAGCGTTATCGACAACAGATGTTAATTTCAAATCCATTGATTTTTGAAATCAGAAAGTTTTATGCCAGAGAATTTGAGATTGCCAAGGATGCTTTAGAAATTATCAAAGATGAACTAGGAATTGAGTTACCAGAAGACGAGGCTGGCTTCATTACTTTCCATATTGTAAATGCAGTACAAAAAAATCAAGGTATGGCAATTACTATGGAAATCACTCGATTGGTAAAAGCCGTGCTGAGTATCATTAGTAAATTTTATGGGATTGTATTTGATGAGTCTTCTTTAAATTATCAACGAATTGTTACGCACATCTACTATTTTTTTCAACGAGTATTGACAGATGAGGCGAAGGTGGAGCAAGATGATTTTTTGTATGAAGTCATGCAAACAAAATATCTGAAAGCATTTGAGTGCGCCCTTAGAATCAAGACATATGTTGAAAACGAAAAAAATACAATAGTTTCTGAGTCCGAAATAGTCTACCTGACCCTTCATATTCAACGTGTTACCCAAGAAATAAGCAAATAACTCATATAGGATTGTTACTGTCAATCAGGCAAAACCTAGACGAACAAAAGATAGCATGATTGGTGCATGTTGTTTTTATTCGTTTAGTTTTTTTATTTTAAATGAAAGGGGGAAAATGATGGATAATCAGCAAATTGCCAAAGAAATCTTAGAATTAGTCGGGGGTGAGGCCAATGTTCAATCAGTTGTTCATTGTGCCACTCGGCTAAGATTTAAACTGAAAAATGCGAAAAAAGCTAATACAGAAAGCTTAAAGAAGCATTCAGAGGTCCTTCAAATCATTCAAAGTGGGGGACAATATCAAGTTGTTATAGGTTCTCATGTTAACGAGGTTTACAGTGAATTGATGAAAATAAGTACACTAGGTCAAGGGGGAGTGAAAACTTCAAATGATGAAAAAGGGAGCAGTTTGAATCAATTTATTGATGTTATTTCTTCTATTTTTCCCCCCTTTCTAGGTGCTATGGCAGGGACGGGAGTGTTAAAGGGTTTTTTGACACTAGCGGTGGCGCTAGGATGGATGAAAGCTTCTTCTGGTGAGTACCAAATACTGTTTGCATTAGCAGATGGGGTATTTACTTTTTTACCAATCATGTTAGCTTTTACAGCAGCTAAAAAGTTTGATACTAACCAGTATCTAGCTGTTACATTAGCTATGGCCCTGGTTTATCCTGCAATTACATCAGTTGCTGCAGCTGATTCGCAGCTCTTCTTCTTAGGAATACCAATTATTCTAGGAACGAGTGGGTATACTTCTTCTGTCATTCCCATTATTCTAGTTGTATTTATCCAAAAATATGTCGAACGTTTTTTTAAAAAAATTGTGCCTGATTTTTTGAAAATCATTTGTGTTCCATTATTTACACTCTTGTTCCTAGGACCGCTGGCATTTGTTGCGCTAGGACCAATTGGCACAGTCCTTGGCTATTTATTGGGTAGTGCGTACAACGGTATTTATTCCTTTAGCCCGCTGCTTGCAGGTGCTGTGATGGGGGGATTTTGGCAAGTATTTGTTATATTTGGAATGCATTGGGGATTTGTCCCAATCATGATGCTCAATTTAAATAGAGCTGGCTTTGATACAATGGTTCCTATGTTGCTTCCTGCAGTGATTGCGCAGGGTGGAGCTGCATTAGCCGTTTTTTTTCGGACCAAGAATATCAAACTAAAAGGGCTTGCTATTTCTTCTTTTATTACCTCCTTATTTGGAATTACTGAACCAACTGTCTATGGAGTCACCTTACCTCTAAAGAAACCTTTTTTGGCAGCGTGTATCTCTGGTGCGATTGGTGGAGCATTTGTTGGCTTGTCTCAAGTTAAAAATTATAGTTTTGGTTTGGTTAGCTTGCTGAGCTTACCAGGATTTATCAATCCCAAAACTTCCCAATTAGAAGGGATATATATGGCGGTTATTGGCATAATCATTGCCTTTTTAGGAGCGATTATGCTGACTTTAATCATGGGTTTTGAAGATTCGGCAGCATCGGTGGCAAGAAGAGAGCTAAAAGGACAAACGGCAGCTTCAAGATCTGTATTAAGTGAGCGTATTGTTTTAGCTAGCCCCTTAGATGGGAAGATTTTACCTTTAAGTAAAGTAGAAGATTCGGTCTTTTCTTCAGGCGCTCTTGGAAAAGGTGCGGCTATTCAGCCGACGAATGGAGAGTTATATGCACCAGCAGATGGAGTCATCACAACGGTATTTACTACTGGTCATGCTGTTGGAATGGTTACAGAGGATGAGGTTGAAGTTTTGATGCATATTGGGATTGATACAGTTGAAATGAAAGGAGAAGGGTTTGAATTATTCGTTTCACAAGGAGATTTTGTTAAAAAAGGAACATTACTTGTTCGATTTGATCTGGAAAAAATTGTGCAAGCAGGACATCCGGTTACGACGCCAATCGTTATTACTAATAGTAAAAATTTCTTAGATGTTGTGGAGGTGAAAGGGCCAGAAATCATTGCGCAATCAAGTTTTTTAACTATTATCAAATAATCAAAACGAAATGAAGGAGGAAAAATTGATGGAAAACAACAAATTTCCAAAAGGATTTTTATGGGGTGGCGCAACAGCAGCCAACCAGTTAGAAGGAGCTTATTTAACGGATGGAAAGGGACTGTCAGTAGCAGATACGATGCCTGGTGGAAAGAAAAAATTTGAAGTTTTAAAAAGCAAAGAGTTTGTCTGGACAATTGATGAGGCAACTTATTATTATCCAAATCACCAAGGGATTAATCATTACCACCACTACAAAGAAGATATTGCTTTGTTTGCTGAAATGGGCTTTAAATGCTATAGACTGTCGATTGCATGGAGTCGGATTTTTCCTAAAGGAGATGAACAAGAACCAAATCAAGCTGGACTAGAATTTTATGATCAACTTTTCGATGAATGTCTGAAGTATAATATTAAACCAGTTGTGACAATATCACATTATGAAATGCCCCTGCATTTGGTCACCAAATATGGAGGCTGGAAAAATCGTCAATTAGTCAAATTCTATGAGCATTATGCACGGGTAATCTTGACTCGTTATCATAAAAAAGTACATTATTGGATGACGTTCAATGAAATTAATGGTGCCTTTCATTTCCCAGCACTCAGTCAAGGGCTAGTCCCATCAAATGGTTCATTAGACAAGCAAATGATTTTTCAGGCATTCCATCACCAATTTGTAGCAAGCAGCTTAGCTGTAAAAATCGCGCATGAGCTTGATCCTAATTTGAAAATTGGGTGTATGATTCTTTACGCAACCACCTATGCTTTTGATTCGAATCCTAAAAACCAGTTAGCAGCATTACAAGAAAATCAGGAAATGAACTACTATTGCACGGATGTTCAAGTTAGAGGAGAGTATCCCACTTTTTCAAAACGTTTATGGAGAAAATATGGAGTTGAACAACCGCAATTCGAAGAGGGAGACTTGGCGCTACTAAGAGATTATCCAGTAGACTATATTGGATTTAGTTATTATATGTCAACAGTAGTGGATAAGGTAAGCACAACAGCAACAAGTGTCTCAGGCAATTTACTAGGAGGAGTAGCAAACCCATTCTTAAAAGCTAGTGAATGGGGGTGGCAAATCGATCCAACAGGCCTAAGGATTGCGCTAAATGAATTGTATGATCGTTACAAAAAGCCCCTTTTCATCGTAGAAAATGGGTTGGGTGCGTTTGATCAACCGGATGAGCACTACTATGTAGCGGATGATTATAGAATTGATTATTTGCGTTCACATATCGAGACGATGGCGGAAGCAATTGAAGATGGCGTGGACTTGATTGGCTATACTCCCTGGGGATGTATTGATTTAGTTAGTGCTTCTACAGGAGAAATGTCAAAACGTTATGGCTTTATTTATGTTGATCTAGACGATCAGGGACAGGGAAGTTTTGCACGGTATCGAAAAAAATCATTTTATTGGTATAAGAATATTATTACAACTAATGGAGCTGATTTAAAATAAAGCAAAACTTTTTGAAAAGCATATTGATAATAAAGGTTGCGCTCCCTTGTGATTCATGCTAATGTGATTTTAACATGCGCAGAATAATCTGCATAAATGCCGATAGGGAAGTTACACAAAACAAATAAAACCAAAACGGTTGGATGAAAGGAAAAAGAAAAATGGAACTGATACAAGGGAAAGACGGTATTGAATTGGTTCATAGTATGGGAAATTGGAAGCTGAAAAAAGAGATTGGCTTTTCACCAGTTGAAGCGTTAGTGGCAAGTATTGCGGCTTGTGGAACCTATGTCTATCAGTCCATTTTAAAAAAATCAGAAATTGGCTATGTACTTCTGGATGTAAGTGTGACTTACGAACGTTCTCAAGAGTTAAAAGCACAACCTTTACAATTGGTTCAAATTGAGTTCAAAATGAAAATTGCAGAAGAAAACCAAGAACGTGCCATTCGTGCACTTGAGTTGATTAACCGAAATTGTCCAGTTGTTCAATCGTTAAATGATGGTGTAAAAGTTTGTGAAAAATTAATTTTTGCGTAGCATAAACTATCAAAAAAAATGATTGGAGCTTGAATATGTCAACTTTACCAAATTGTCCAAATTGTAACTCGGAGTATACTTATGAAGATCGAGGCTTGTTTGTTTGCCCCGAATGTGCACATGAGTGGTCATCTGATACAGACCAAGAACCAGAAGAAACTGGATTGGTAGTGAAAGATTCTAATGGAAACATGCTCTCAGAAGGAGACAATGTAACAGTTATCAAAGATTTGAAAGTAAAAGGAAGTTCGACCCCATTAAAAATGGGAACGAAAGTAAAAAATATTCGTTTGGTCGAAGGAGATCACAATATTGATTGTAAAATTGATGGTTTTGGTCCAATGAAATTAAAGTCTGAATTTGTTAAAAAGAATTAAATAGGCAAGAACGAGTTTGGGATACTAAGAGCCTGAGACATAACTTTTGAGTTATGTTTCAGGCTCGCCTTTTTATTTAAAATGTTATTTTTTGTAAAAGTTCTATTTTTTATTAAAATAAATTCAAAAAAATATGCTAGACTAAGTACAATATAAAAAAAGTGAGGGAATAAAAATGGGAAGTTTTTACTTTGGCTTTGATCGAACGTTTATTTTAGTGATTATTGGGATGCTCTTATCCATGGCAGCATCAGGATATGTGAATTATACTTACCAAAAATACAGCAAAGTTCGCAACAAAAAGGGGTACACAGGAGAAGATGCTGCACGTTTTATTTTAAATTATTCTGGCATTCATAATGTTGGTGTGCAACAAATATCGGGTGATTTGACCGATAATTATAATGCACAAACAAAAGTGCTGAGTCTCTCCCAAGCTGTCGGACCCTCTAGTTCTGTGGCAGCTCTTGGTGTGGCAGCGCATGAATGTGGACATGCAGTACAAGACCAAGTGAATTATACACCGCTAAAATTGCGTGCAAGTCTGGTTCCAGTAGCGAACATAGGATCAACAGTTTCTATTCCATTAATTATTTTAGGAGTCATATTGGGAGGGAGCTCTCTTTTGATCAATATTGGGATTTTCTGTTTTTCTTTAGCGTTTTTATTCCAGGTCGTAACGTTGCCTGTAGAGTTTAATGCTTCAAGGCGGGCTCTTGCCATTTTAAAAGAAGGAAATATTTTAGATGCAGAAGAATTACCTATGGCGCGCCAAGTGTTGATTGCGGCAGCCCTAACATATGTAGCTGCTGCGGTAGCTACATTGTTGCAGTTAGTAAGGTTAATTATTCTTTTTGGCGGAAATCGTAGAGATGACTAGCGTTTTGATACCTGTTTTTTTTAGGGTATGGTATGATTGAGCTAGAAGAAAAAAGGAGCTGAAGATTTATGAAAACATCAACAAAGGTATTATTAGGAATTGGAGCGGTTGCATTTGTTGGGACTGTTTCAGCAGTTTTCATTTCTGAAAATGTGGTAAAAGAGATTAAATCGGCAAAAAAACGGTCAAAGATTAAACAATTTGTCAATAATACATTAGGTGGGAATCAAAAGCTGCTAACGGTGGTTAACGATTTATCAGAAGAAGAAGTCAGCTCTGTTTCAAACATTTTATCAAAAATTGAAGAAAGTAAGAAAAAAATCTCGGTTTCAGGTGATACTGCAAAAGAGGCATCTGAAAAAGCCAAAAATTTCTTGACTAATTTAGCAGATAATTGGTTATAAGCATTTAAAGCTTTTTAGCTTAAAAAAGGTTGGAAACTTTTCCGGCCTTTTTTTATTATAAAGATCAGCAATTTATTTGCAGTATGTGGTAACATATGAAAAGAAACAGATGAAAAGGAGTAATGGGGAGATGGAAAGGACCTCAACGTTAACAGAGGAAGAAAAAGAATTTTTCATGAATGAAGCAATTAACGAAGCGTACAAAGCACAAACACAGCAAGAGGTACCAATCGGCGCTGTTGTTGTTCTGGATGGGCAAATTATTGGTCGGGGACATAATCTAAGAGAAAAAACGAGAGATGCTACAAGCCATGCTGAAATGCAAGCAATACGTCAAGCTTGTCAACATGTAGCTAATTGGCGTCTTGAAAAAGCCCAATTGTTTGTAACGCTAGAACCTTGTCCCATGTGTAGTGGTGCGATGATACTTTCTAGAGTTTCTGAGGTTTATTTTGGTGCAAGTGATCAAAAAGCAGGTACAGCAGGAACGTTAATGAATTTATTGCAAGATGACAGATTCAATCACGTGGCTTATGTAGAGTCTGGAATTTTGGAGGAAAAGTGTGGGCAGCTGCTGACTAATTTTTTTCAAGTATTGAGACGACGAAAAAAAGAAGAAAAGATGAAAAAAAGACTGGATATCTAGACTGTGAAATGATACAATAGTTTTGCCGAAAGGCTAGAGCAATGGTGAGCTTATGAAGCGTGTCAGGTCCGGAAGGAAGCAGCACTAAGTAAGTTTTGCCATGTGCTTGATTAAATAACTTAGTTACAAGCCTTTTGGCTTATTTTTTTTGTTAAAAAGGCTAAGGCAAATCTTAGAAAGTTCCCGTGATTAGCAAAATATCATAATGAATAATAATGAGAGCACTCCTTGATCAAATATTCTTATCACAAACAGTATATCTAAAAACCCCTTTGCTCATAGCTAGCAAAGGGGTTTTATGGGCTACCAGCAAAAATTAGCTCGATGAAAACTCGCTCAACAGCAGTGTTTAAACTAGAGGAAAGGAGAAAATAGCAGTCCAAGGTAGATATATTCACTGATGATTTTTAAGAAATTGAAGATAAAGAATAAAGCCTATAATTAGTCAACTACGAACTCACGAATCAGGTTGTACTTCGTGAATGCTAGTATCGTTTTTTTACGATAAGCTTCTTGTGCTATAATGAAAGGGAAAAACGTGTCTGGAGGGTGGCAAGATGGGCAAAGAAGAACAAATGATGTTGGAAATAAGGCAAGTATTTAATAAAATGGCTTGGCTCAACAAATTAAAGATGGAAAAAGCTTTAGCGGGGCACAGTCCGTCTGAGGTTCATTGTATTGAATATATCGGCAAACATCCGGAAACGAATGTGACGCAGTTGGCAACAGCTTTTTTTATGACGAAGGGGGCTATTAGTAAACTAACGCAAAAGCTGATCAATAAAAAATTAATTGTCCGTTATCAAAAAAAAGAGAATAAAAAAGAAGTCTATTTTTGTTTAACCGATAAAGGGCATGAAATATTTGATATCCATGAAAAATTGCACCAAGAATTTCGTCAGCGAGATAAAGAAATATTGGATGAGCTCACACCAGAGCAAATTGACAAGGTATTAAGTTTTACAGAACGCTACAGTCAGCATTTGGACCTCGAAATAGCAAAAAAGCAATTTCCTGACAATAAATAGAGAGAGTAGAAAACAAACCAAGTAATGCAACACTTGATTTGTTTTTTTGTTGACTAAGAAACCAAAAAGAGTTATACTTTTTATGTTTCTTAGGAAACAAAAAGGAGAGGTTTAATGTCAACAAATAATCATCATTCTTTCTATGATAAAAGTTTTGGTAACAGACATGCACTAATATTTGGATTTGTTTCGGTCTTTTTGATTGCAATTGGTTTTAGTATTGTAAATCCTGTGGTTCCTTTTCTAGTCAAACCTTATGTTTTGGACACCAAGCAACAGGCCTTTTTTGTAACGCTACTTACGTCTGTTTATGCAGGCTGTATGTTTCTTTCTGCTCCTGTACTAGGGGCAATCAGTGACCGCTACGGTAGAAGACCAATCTTACTCACTAGTCTGTTGGGCTCGGCAATCGGATTGTTTATTTTTGGATTAGGGGGGAAGCTCTGGGTTCTGTTTTTAGGCCGCATAATTGAGGGGATATCAGGTGGCAGCATCGGGATGATTTTTGCCTACTTTGCAGATATTACTCCGAGCAATCAAAGGACTAAGTATTTTGGCTGGGCAAGTGCGATTGCAGGGATTGGTTCTGTTATGGGACCGACTATAGGGGGAATCCTAAGTAGTTTATTTAGCAATCAAGTCCCCTTTTATTTTGGTGCAATTCTAACGTTAGTCAATGTTGGATATGGTGCTTTCTTTATGCCGGAAAGTTTAAAAGAAGAAAATCGTTTGCTGAGCCTGACTCTAAAAAAGTTCAATCCGTTTTTACAATTAGCACAGGTGTTTTCACTAAAAATGGTCGGTCGCTTACTCTTTTCAGGTTTGTTATTGTGGATTCCAAATGGGGCCATGCAGGCGATTTTGGCTCAGTTCATCGTAGATATTTTTCATTCTAGAGCATTAATCATTGGCTTTATTTTTTCGATAATGGGGTTACAAGATATCATTTCTCAAGCTTTTTTCATGCCTCAATTATTAAAAAAATTTCATGATCGGCAGATTGTTTATATTGGGATTTTTGCTGAAATAGTAGGATATGTATGTATTGGGTTGTCAGCGTCCTTTGTTTCATTTCCGCTCTTTATTCTAGGCATGTTTTTCTTTGGGTTTGGTGATTCTGTTTTGTCTCCTGCTTTTAATGGCTTACTTTCAAAGTCGGCTCAGTCAAACGAACAGGGCAGCGTGCAAGGTGGTAGCCAAGCCGTTCAATCGTTGGCTAGAATTATTGGACCAATTGCAGGAGGGCAAGCTTATTTGGTTGTGAGCCAGGCGGCCCCCGCTTACTTTGGTGTTGTCTTTTTACTTGCGGCTATGTTCGTTCTTTTAAAGAAAAAATAGGGTGGGGGAAAAGTGTATGAATCTGATAAGTAAGCAAGAATCTATACAGATTTTTGTTCATTTCAGTTCATTTTTATAGGTGTTGTTTCTGTTAATATTGTTTATTCGGATAGTAAAAGCCAAGCTCATAACTTATGCGTTATGAGCTTGGCTTCTTTTGGTTATTTACTTTCATAAAATGAAATAAGCACGTTAAAAGCTTGTACCGCCGCCTCCGTGAGACTGGCCACCACTCGACATGTGAGTAGAACTTCCACCACCATCAGAGTCATTGTTTTTAGGAATAATTCTGGTGGTCATAAAGGTATCAACTAACAGGTCTTGTTGATCTTCGAGTGTCAAATCGCCTTTCTCTCGGTAAGGATAAGTGTAGGTCCCAGATTTTAGTTGATATCTTCTTAGGATACTAAAATAAAAAATACCTGCTGCGATGCCACCGATAAGGAATGCAACAAAAATTTTGAGTGGGGATAAAGAGTGAACTCGAAGTATTTTTCCAGTCTGTTCATCGTAACTTTTTCCGTTGGGAATGCCTTTTTGGTAGTATGAGTCAACGCCTTCAAGAAATAGTTCTACTCCTTTTGCTGGATTATTTTCACGAAGCGGAGTTTGTAAACGTGTCAATAAGGTATTGATACGCTTATCAGTAAGATAGGCAACCATTTTACCAGCAGTTGAAATTTGGATTTGTCGATTTTTCATATCAATCAATAGTAAGGCGCCACTTTTATTTTTTCCAACTCCATAGCCATTTTGATCATAATAATCATCTGCATACTCCGTATAACTTTTGCCATTTGTGCTATTCGTAGTGACAATTACGAGATCCATATTGACTGATTTTTTAACCGCTTGAACACTAGTTTCTAGTGATTGTTTTTGTTCACTGGTAAACAAGTTCGCTTGGTCTATGATACGAGTATCTGCCGCTTGAACACTTGCAGGAAGAAAAAAGAAGAAAACCCCGAAAAACAGAGCAATAAATGTCTTTTTCATAATAAATACCCCACAATCAAAGCTAAAATAAGAACGCTCAGAAAAACGCCAGCAGAAAATAATCCGAGTTTTAGTTTGTTAATGGGTAAAACTCCGCTTACCTTTCCGGTTTGGCCATTCATTGCATAATAGTAGACTTTTTTATCAGACCCTTTACTGCGGTACGTGACCAGCCAAACAGGGAGTAAGACATAATCTTGCTGTTGTTTGATTAAATCAACAGAGGATTCTCGCTGAAAAACCGTTGTATAGCCATAAATCGTATCAGAAAGTAGCTCTGCTGAGTAATGGTTAAGCTCGTGCTTGACTTCTTCATCCATACTAGCATATTCGATATCTCTTTTTTCGGCCTGAAATCCAGCCAGATATTCAGTTTGAAAGGGAAGGGCTTCTTCAAGAGTGAACGGCTGGACTGCTTCAACCATTTTTTGTGGCGTATTTTTTGATAATGCATTTTTGGTTAAGTCTTTAAACGAAATAGCTCCCTTACGAAAAAGGGAAAACTTTTTCGTTTGAGTATATTCCACATCGCCCACTACCCAAACACTGACAGAATTGGCTAAAGCAGATAATTCGCCTGTTAGCTCTGCGTGAACGTTCCAATAGGGAAAATAGACCCCCGTCAAATTTTCAACTTGTTTTTTGCTGAAAAAATCTTTTGGAATGAACTTTTTCTTCCTTGTCCAAGATAAAAAATTTTCAGTTGCTTCTTCTTTGGTAATTTGAAAAGGAACTAAAGATTGAGGCAAAAACTCGCCACTGAGTCTTCCAGAAAGAACTACTGGATTATGGCAATAGTAGCAGTAAGTTGCTGCGGTAGTTGCATCAGTGACAATTTCAGCACCACAACTAGGGCATAAAAATAAAGAGGCTTCACCTGCACCAGCTTGTTGTGAACTAAAGGTGGTAGAGTTAGTTGGTTCTTTAGTTTCTGTTGCGACAGAGTCTGTAGGTTTTTTTTGAATGAACAAATCAGCTTCGGTATAAGTGTTGCCACAGTACTCGCAATGAAACAGTTGATTTTTAGGATCAAAAAGTAAAGGACCGTCACAATTGGGACATTTATGTGTGATTACAGTTTCGCTCATAGAAATTGTCCTTTCATCATTAATCTAATGGTAAACCTTGAAATGGTTGCCCACACTCAGGGCAAAATTTTGGTAACTTACTCGTGATAGTAACGACCTGTTTGCAAGCGCTACAGCGCATTTGTATACCACCAGAAGCTTGTGGTTCTTGGTGCTGTGCTGCTCGTTGCTCGTTTTGTGCCTGAATTTGTTGCTGATTGCTTTCGGAAGCTTGTGCAAAAAATCCACCAGTAGCATTCATTCCTGCATTCATTCCCATAAATCCGGCCATGCTTCCATTAGGATTAGAGCCGGCGTTTTCCATGCCTTTGGCAATTGAGCCTTGAACAAATCCTTCACGGATAGATGGATCCCCGAGCATCGCCCCTTGGTTGCGCATGTTGATTAATTTAGTTGAATCGTCGGTGTAAGAAATACTCGCTACAGCAACCGAGACGATTTCCATTCCTCGCATAGAGCGCCAGTCTTCGTCCAACACATTCGCCATATACTTACTTAATTCCATACTTTTTGAAGGAACGTAAGAGATACGCTCGCCTGCAGCGGACATTTGGTTGATCGAAGTTTGAAGAGCTGTCAAAAATTCAGCAAGGTATTGTTCATTGATGTCACTAATATCGACAGTGTCTAAATTCCTTGGAATGGCTTCTTTAAAAAATAATATAGGATCGACAATTCGAATTGAGTAGTTGCCGTGAGCACGTAAAAACAATTCAGCATTGTAAAAATTATCAAAATAGTTAAGGGGGCTACTTGTCCCAAATTTGATGCCTTTGATTTCTTGTAAATTAATATAATAAACAGTTTGTTTTTGAGGAGTGACACCGCCGAACTTGAACCGGCTAAACGATTCCTCAATCGCACTTTTGAGGTTTCCGGTAAACATGGAAGGCGCTTTTTGATTATCCACAGTGTAGTAACCTTCTTCAGCAGTATAATCAATAATCTTACCGCCATCTACTAATAACATCATTGTGTTTGGATAGACATGAATAACAGAACCATCAGAGATGACGCCCTCGGTCCCCTTTTTGTTAGAGCCACGACGATCATTTTGGCGAACGGCTACGCCAGATGTCATAACGGTCGAGCCGGAAAGTTCATCTGGTTCAATGACCTCTAGCCATTGATCAGCCAAACCGCCTCCAACTGCACTTGTTGCTGCTTTTATAAGACCCATAATAGTTACTCCTTTAATTTTTATTTATTGTTTCTATTGTACCATATTCTATTGTAGAAAATTTTATTTTAGCCAATAATCAGTCTTAAGCATGAGAAAAAAGAAGATAGAGGAATTGGAAACGAGGTGGTAATTTTAACAGAAATCCCTTATAATATAGAAGATAGATTTCTGAGAAGAGGAGAATGGATATGGCTTATCAAGCGTTATACCGAGTATGGCGTTCCCAACGTTTTGGGGATGTTGTTGGACAAAAAACGGTCACGCAAACTTTGAAAAATGCAATTGTTCAACAAAAAATTTCTCATGCCTATCTATTCACAGGACCTAGAGGAACAGGGAAGACAAGCGCGGCAAAAATTTTTGCCAAGGCTGTCAATTGCCATCATGCAGTTGATGGGGAACCATGTAACGAGTGTGAGATATGCCGCTCTATTACTGAGGGTAGCTGTAGCGATGTGATTGAGATTGATGCGGCAAGTAATAACGGAGTAGAAGAAATTCGTGATATTCGTGAAAAGGTCAAATATGCACCGACACAAGCAGACTATAAAGTCTATATTATTGATGAGGTTCATATGCTTTCTACTGGGGCATTTAATGCGTTACTAAAGACGCTAGAAGAACCACCCAAAAATGTGATTTTTATATTAGCCACAACTGAACCACATAAAATTCCAGCGACGATTATTTCTAGAACACAGCGTTTCGATTTTAGACGAATAGCTACTCAAGATATTGTCGAACATATGCGCTTTATACTAGAAGAATTAAAGATTAAGTACGAGGATCAGGCGTTGTATGTGATTGCTCGAGCTGCTGAGGGTGGAATGCGCGATGCACTGAGCATTTTGGACCAAGGAATCTCGTTTAGTGAAGAAGGCTTAACGGTCTCAAGTGCCATGCAAGTAACGGGAAGTTTGACACACGAGATGATGGATCATTATCTTGAATGTTGCGTGGATGGAAGTGTTGAGCAAGCTTTAGAAGTTCTAGAGGTCTTATTAAATGAAGGAAAAGAAGGTAGTCGGTTTTTAGAGGACTTATTGCTGTACTGTCGTGATTTATTGATGTTCCAACAAGCACCTAAATTGCTTGAAGAAAAATCAGGACAAACCACTGAAAAGTTTCAAATTTTGGCCAAAACTATGCCAGTTGAAACCATTTATCACTTTATTAATATTTTAAATGAAACACAAGGAGAATTGAAATTTAGTAACCATCCCAATATTTATTTAGAGGTTGCCACAGTCAAACTCGCTACTGGGACAAAAGCGGCGTCTACGTTACAGCTATCAGATAAACAGGTGGCAAGCACTGAAAGTGAGCATGTCTCTCAAGAAATTTTGGAGTTACAACAGACGATTCAAAAATTAGCAGCAGAGGTTAAGCACTTAAAAGAACAAGGAGTAGCGAGTACGGGTGCTGCTCCAACGTCTAATCAAAGTCAACCACACAGTAAAAAAGCGACTATACAAAAATATAGAGTGCCAAAAGAGCGTGTCTATCAGGTTCTATCACAAGCAACAAGAGAGCATTTAATCAAGGTGAAAGAGGTTTGGGAAGATGTGCTTGATTTGCTTTTGGTCACGCAACGAGCGGTGTTAAAAGCAAGTGATGTTGTCGCTGCAAGTCCGAATGGGATGGTGGTGTCGTTTGATTATGAAATTTTGTGCCAACGGGCTTCGGAGGATACAGAATTACAAGATTCATTGCAAGCTGCGCTTGAAAAGCTTGCACACTATACGCCAGCGATTGTTTGTATTCCAAGCGAGTCCTGGGGTGGGCTGAGAAAGGAATTTTTAAGCCAAAATCAATCAGATAAATCAATTCAATATACAACTGTACCAGAAGAAAATACACAAGAACAAACTGTGCAAGAAGAATCAAGGCATGTGGTCGAAGAAGCAGTCAATCTCTTTGGCCAAAACAGTGTGGAAGTATTGGATGATTAATAAAATTTAAAGGAGAATAAACTATTATGATGCGTGGAATGGGAAATATGCAAGGAATGATGAAACAAGTTCAAAAGATGCAAAAGGAAATGGAGGCGGCACAAGCTACTCTAAACGCCAAAGAGTTTACAGGGGAAGCGAGCAATGGTCTCGTAACAGCCACATTTACAGGAGATAAAAAAATGACAGACTTGGTCATTAAGCCAGAGTTGATTGATCCAGAAGATCCAGATATGCTCCAAGACTTAATGATTGTTGCAGTGAATGATGCATTAGCTAAAATTTCAAAAGAGACAGAAGCAACAATGGGAAAATATGCAAAAGGGATTCCAGGATTATAGAAAAAACCACCTATAACGTAAGGAAAGTGGAACAATGTGATTTTTACGGTTGTTCCGCTTTTTTATGTGAAATTTAAGAGTAGAAAAAGCAAAAATGCTATTTTTAGAGGGAATATGGTAAAATATGAAGGATTATAATGAAAGAATAGTTTATGGAAAGAAGGACAAGAGATGCAGTACCCAGCTCCGATTGCAAAACTAATTGAGAGCTATATGAAGTTACCAGGAATTGGTGCTAAAACAGCCGCTCGATTGGCTTTTTATACAATAGAAATGAATGAAGATGATGTAACCACTTTTGCTAAGTCTTTAATCAGTGTCAAAAGAGACTTACATTATTGTAGTATCTGCGGGAATATAACAGAAGAAGACCCCTGCGAGATTTGTGCGGATAATACAAGAGATAAAAGTGTTATTTTGGTAGTCGAAGAAACAAAAGACGTGATGGCTCTTGAAAAAATGCGAGAGTATCAAGGCTTGTATCACGTGTTGCATGGTGTTTTGTCTCCAATGGACGGGACAGGACCAGATGATATAAACATTGCTTCGTTAATTAATCGACTTCATGATGCCAAGGTTAAAGAAGTGATTATTGCAACTAATGCAACAACCGAGGGCGAAGCAACAGCAATGTATCTTTCCCGTTTAATTAAGCCAGCAGGAATCAAGGTCACGCGTCTAGCTCATGGTCTTTCAGTTGGTAGTGATATAGAATATGCGGACGAAGTGACCTTACTTAAAGCAGTTGAGGGTAGACGTGAACTATAGGCTAGTAGTCAAAAGTATGGAATAAGCAATGGAGGAATGAAAATCGTGCAAGGAATCTTTATTACATTAGAAGGGCCAGATGGAGCAGGCAAAACGAGTGTCATTCAGCAGTTAGTCCCTTTACTAAAGGAAAAATCCAAGGTAGAAATTGTCGTAACAAGGGAACCTGGTGGAATTGAAATTGCTGAAAAAATTCGCCAGCTGATTTTGGATCCTAAAAATACCGATATGGATATTCGAACAGAGGCATTGCTCTATGCTGCGGCTAGAAGGCAACATCTTATTCAAAAAATTTTACCAGCATTGCATCAAGGAAATATTGTGTTGTGTGACCGTTTTGTCGATAGTTCTCTTGCTTATCAAGGTGCAGGAAGAAAAATCGGAGTAGAAGAGGTTGCCAAAATTAATGAGTTTGCAACGCAAGGAGTCCAACCCGGTACAACCCTATATCTAAATGTAGACTCTGATACGGGATTAGGCAGAATCAAAAAAGGAAGAAAAGTAGCGGAACAAGATCGCTTGGATATTGAAAAACCATCCTTCCACAAACGAGTACAAAAAGAATATTTAGTACTTGCGTCCGAACACCCAGAACGAATAATTACGATTGATGCGCATGTTTCCTTAGACCAAGTGGTTCAATCATGTTATGATAGTATCATAAAAAAATATCCCGATTATTTTGCATGAGGGTAGAAGAAAGGTGAAAAAAATGAAACTAATTTTAGCGATTGTTCAAGATAAAGATAGCAACCGTTTGTCAAACGAGTTTGTTGACGCCAATGTTCGTGCAACAAAATTATCAACAACTGGTGGATTTTTAAAATCGGGAAATACAACATTTATTATTGGAATAGAAGATGAACGAATTAATGAGGTGCTTGAAATCATTAAAAATATTTGTCAATCAAGAGAGCAGTTTGTCACGACTCCTGTTAGTTTAGATATTTCTGTTGACAGTCATATGCCTTATCCAATTGAGGTTCAAGTAGGTGGAGCTACGGTATTTGTGATGCCAGTCGATAGTTTCCATCAATTTTAAGATAGTAAGCAGATGGATAGAATGGATTTTGGAAAGCTACAGCCTCGTGTCTTTACTCAATTAAAAAAGAGCTTGAAAGACCAACGGATCGGTCATGCCTATCTTTTTGAAGGAGAACAAGGGACGGGAAAAAAAGAGCTGGCACGTTGGATGGCACAAGCAATCTTTTGTCTTTCAAGCCTACCAGATAAGTGTCCTTGTATGAAATGTACAAATTGCACTCGGATTGAATCTGGCAATCATCCTGATGTCTTAACGGTTGTACCTGATGGTCAAACGATTAAGGTCGACCAAATTAGAGAAATGAAAGCAGCGTTCAATAAGAGTGGTGTAGAAACCAATAAAAAAGTCATGATTGTTGAAGATGCAGACAAAATGACGACCAATGCAGCGAATAGTTTACTTAAGTTTTTGGAAGAACCTGAGGGTCAAATGCATGTCTTTCTTTTGACCAAAAATAAAGCACGTATTTTACCGACAATTCAGTCACGTTGCCAAATTTTGTCTTTTCAGCCATTACCAAAACATTATGTGCAAGAAGCGCTAATAGCAGAGCACGTTTCTAAAGGGGTAGCGGTACTTCTTTCTAAGTTGACGAATAGTTTAGAAGAAGCGCAAAACTATGCTAAAGATGCATGGTTTGAAGAGGCTAGAGGTGTTTCAAAGCAGTGGTTTGATTATTTAATTGAATGTGACGACTTAGCGTTTATCTATGTTCAAAAGCAGTTAATCAAAACCTTTAAAGAAAAACCGCAGCAACAGTTATTATTTGAGTTGCTATTGATTCGGTATCGTGATATGTTATTTGAAGAAGCTACAAATGAAGACGTAGCTTTATTACAACCAAAAAAACAAAAGAAACTTACACAAATACAGCTATTGACTAGTGTGGAAGAACTATTATCTAGTCGAAAAAAATTAGATCGAAATGTTGGCTTCCAAAATGTGTGTGAGCAACTAGCATGGCGACTGATTAAGAATAACTAGTAGGGCAATAAAGGAGAGAAGACTGTGATAGAAGTTGTGGGTGTACGCTTTAAATCTGCTGGACACATTTATTATTTTACTCCTGGAAAAAAAGAGTATTCATATAAGCAAAAAGTGTTAGTCGAAACACAACAATGTAAACAGATTGCTGAGGTTGCAATTCCTAAAAAAGAATTTGAACCAGAAGATCTCCCTGAGGAAATAAAGCCTATATTGAGCGAAGCAACGCATGAAGATTTAAAAAAAGAACAGAAAAATTCTGAAGATGCAAGAGAAGCTTTTGTTGTCGGCAAAAAGATGATTCATAAGCATCATCTAGAAATGAAACTCATCAAAGTAGAATATACATTTGACCGCAGCAAACTGATTTTTTATTTTACAGCTGATGGTCGGATTGATTTCCGTGAGTTAGTAAAAGATTTGGCCGCTATTTTCAAGACAAGAATTGAATTGCGTCAGATTGGCGTCAGAGATGAAGCGAAGATTTTGGGTGGAATCGGTCCTTGTGGTAGACAGTTGTGCTGTTCAACTTTTTTAGGAGATTTTGTCCCGGTATCAATTAAGATGGCAAAAGACCAAAATTTATCATTAAATCCAACCAAAATTTCTGGGTTGTGTGGCCGTTTGATGTGTTGTTTACAGTATGAAAATGATCAGTATGAAGAAGCAAAAAAAGAACTTCCAGACTATGGTACAGAAGTCCTAACGCCAGATGGAAAGGGAAAAGTCATTGGGTTAAATTTGTTAAGCCGTGTTATCAAAGTCAAACTATTCGATCGTTTGACGCCGTTAGACTATGATAATGCAGAATTGCAAATTTTAAAAACGAAAAATGGCCGAAGTAAAACAACAGGTAAAAACGAAAAGGAAGATTCTCATGGATAAAAGAACTTTATATGATGAATTTGATCACCTAGAAGCCGAGATTAAACAATTTTCTTATCGCTTATCTGGGATGAAGGAAACAATGGCTGAACTGATGGAAACAAATGTCAGTTTGGAAATAGAGAATAAACATCTGCGGGAACGATTATTTGAGCTTGAAGCGACGCAAAATATGAGTAGCTCCAGTAAACAAGAACTTTCTAAGTCTAGAATGAACTTGGAAAAGTTGTATGAAGAAGGCTTTCACGTCTGCAATGTTTACTATGGCTCACGTAGAGAGAACAACGAAGAATGTGCTTTTTGTTTAGATGTTATTTACGGGGAACGTAAATAGTTAGTTGCCAAAAGAAGGATCCATTAAGTGTGGTCGAGAAGAAACTCTTGCTGAGTTCTCTCGCCCTTTTTTGTAAGGAGAATAAAAATGCAAAAGCAAAAAAGTTTTGATAAAGAACAAATCAAGGGAACACTGTACTTGATCCCTACTCCCATAGGAAATTTGGAAGACATGAGTTTTCGCTCTATTCGCATGTTAAAAGAAGTGACACTAATAGCAAGTGAAGATACTCGAAATACACAAAAACTTTTAAATCATTTTGAGATACAAACACCACAAATAAGCTTTCATGAACATAATTATCAAGAAAGAATTCCAAAACTAATTGAGCAGCTCAACAGGGGAGAGAGTATCGGACAAGTGAGCGATGCAGGCATGCCTTGTGTCAGTGACCCAGGTATGGATTTGGTAAAAGCTTGTATTGCAGAAGAAATTCCGGTTGTATCGCTACCAGGACCTACTGCTGGATTAACTGCTTTGATTGCTTCTGGTTTGGTAGTTCAACCATTTATATTCCTAGGCTTCTTGCCAAGAAAGAAAAATGAGCAAAAGAAATTCTTGCAGGACTATCTTAGTCGTCAAGAGGCCATGATATTTTACGAGTCACCGTACCGTGTTAAGCAGACAATGATGATGTTCCAAGAGGTTTTTGGTTCAAAAAGACAAGTTGTTATTTGCAGAGAATTAACCAAAATTCATGAGGAATACCTTCGTGGGACGGTATCGGAAATTTTAAGTTATCTACAAGAAAATGAATTGAAAGGTGAATGTTGCCTTCTGCTTGAAGGAATTTCTAAAGAAGAAATAGACAGTCAAAAAGAACAAGAAATTGCTTCATGGGGAGAATTTTCAATTGTTGAGCATGTTGATTTCATTGTAGAAACTGAAGAGATTAGCACAAATGAAGCAATTAAAAAAGTTGCAAAGCAGCGAGAAATGAAAAAACAAGAAGTATACAAAGCGTTTCATCAATAATTGGTATAGGATTAACACTTTGAACAAGTGTTATCCTATTTTTTTGCTTTATTTTTAATAATGTTAAAAAATAGATAGAAATACCTGGTGTTTAATGTTAGAATATATAACATGAAGGTTAGTTATTGATTTTTTGAAGGGAGTTTTGCTTATGAATTCAGGAGATAGTGCGTTTATTTTAATTTGTTGTACGTTGGTATTTTTAATGACTCCAGGATTGGCTTTTTTTTACGGAGGATTGGAAAAAAGAAAAAACATCCTAAATACCATGCTGATGTCGATTTTTGTGTTAGGTTTAGCATCTGTTCTATGGATTGGTATAGGTTATACTCTTTCTTTTAGTGGTGATGGAAAATGGATTGGAAATTTCAGTAAAGTATTTTTTGAGAATGTTTCGCTCAGCAGTGGCTTAGACAAAAATGCGACTATTCCAGAAGGACTGTTCGGTGGATTCCAAATGATGTTTGCTTTGATTACAGCTGCTATTTTGACAGGGTCTGTGGTTGGAAGAATGAAATTTTCGGCTATTTTTATATTTATTGCATGTTGGTCTGTCTTTGTTTATTATCCCTTAGCCCATATGGTATGGGGGGGAGGATTCTTAGCTCAGATTGGTTCTATTGATTTTGCTGGAGGAAATGTGGTACATATTAGTTCTGGCGTTTCTGGACTGATTTTAGCGTTGGTTCTAGGGAAACGTTTGAAACAAAAAGAGGTAGAAAATATCCCACATAATATTCCGTTTGTTGTTTTGGGAGCAGGAGTTCTGTGGTTTGGCTGGTTTGGGTTTAATGCGGGGAGTGCACTAGGAGCAAATGCTCAAGCAGTACATGCGTTGCTGACAACCAATACGGCCGCAGCCACAGCTATGCTTTCTTGGATGGCAATTGAAAGTATACTCAATAAAAAAGTGACCATTGTAGGGGCTTGTACTGGCGCAGTTGTTGGACTTGTAGCCATTACCCCCGGCGCAGGCTTTGTTCCACTTTGGAGTTCTTTTGTGATTGGCGCACTGGTCAGCCCAATCTGTTATTATGTGATCAATGTTCTGAAAGAAAGACTTGGTTTTGACGATGCTTTAGATGCTTTTGGATGTCACGGCGTTGGAGGAATCTTTGGTGGCATTGCGACGGGAATCTTTGCACAAAAAAAGGTCGGTGGATATGAAGGTTTATTATATGGTGGAGGTCATTTGTTTGTGGCACAGCTAGAAAGTATTCTTTTTACGATTGCTTTAGCTAGTATTGCCAGTTTTGTGATTATTCAATTGATCAAACGATTTATGCCTATCCGTGTCACAGAAGCAGAAGAGGCCATTGGATTAGATATCTCAGAACATGGTGAAGTTGCTTATTTTAGTCAAGAAACCAAATAAAATAATAGAAAAAACAGCTTTTTGGTGACGAGAAAACAGGAATCGTCTTCAAAAGGCTTTTTTTATGGAGTGTACTGAAATAAATCACTTGATAAGAATGTACGTTCGTATTATACTTATAATGAGGTGAAGACAGATGGAAAAGCAAACTGATCTCAGATTTCCGCTGAAAAAAAATACATCAAGAAAAATTATTCATGTGGATATGGATGCTTTTTTTGCTTCTGTCGAAGAACGGGAAAATCCAGCGCTAGTTGGGAAACCAGTCGTTATTGCCAAACACCCAAAAGAAACAGGGGGAAAAGGTGTAGTTTCAACGGCTAATTATGAGGCGAGAAAGTTTGGCATTCATTCTGCGATGAGCGCACAAGAAGCTTATGAACGCTGTCCAAAAGCTCAGTTTGTCCAAGGGAATTATGCCTATTATCGGGAAGTGTCTGAGCAAATCAGAGAAATTTTTCAAAGATATACTGAAATGATTGAGCCAGTTGCTTTGGATGAAGCGTATTTGGATGTGACTACAAATAAAATAGGGAGTAAAAGTGCCATCAAGATTGCAAAGATGATTCAATTCGACATTTGGCACGAGTTACATCTAACCTGTTCCGCTGGGGTGAGCTACAATAAATTTATTGCCAAGCTGGCTTCGGACTTTGAAAAGCCAAGAGGAATGACAGTTGTATTACCAGATGATGCAGAAGAATTTTTAAAGAAGTTGCCCATTGAAAAATTTCATGGGGTCGGAAAAAAAACGGTACCAAAAATGCATGAACTTGGTATTTTTACTGGTGCTGATTTGTACGAGCAAAAAGAAATGGACTTGATCCGTCAGTTTGGTAAAATGGGGTATTCTTTGTACAGAAAAGTCAGAGGAATTCATGATTCTCCTGTAGAAAATCAAAGAGAACGGAAATCGATGGGGCGAGAAAACACCTATGGTCAGCTACTGACAACCGATCAAGAGGTTACGGCGCAATTAAGAGCGCTCTCTGCAAGTGTGGCAGCTTCCTTGCTTCGTTACCAAAAACACGGAAAAACGATTGTACTCAAAGTGAGAGATGGTGAGTTTCAAACGATTACAAAAAGAAAAACACTTCCTGAGTATATCCATCAAAAAGAAGAAATCTTTTTTCAAGCGCAATTGTTGTGGGAAGAGTTTGGCGAGCTGACTGTTGGGATTCGCTTGCTCGGTGTGACAATGACAACGTTAGACCCATTGACTTACGAAAACATTCGTTTGCCTGTATGATGGGCACATTTTAAAACGTCATGTGTGACGTTTTTTTATTTTTGAAAAATCAATAAACAGTTCTATTTTGAAATTTTTTTGAAATATAATAATCATGGTAAAAGCTTATTTTTCTTTTTATTTTGTAAAAAATACTTCTCGTGTTAAAATAAGGTATGTTTTAAAAAGGAGATGAAGAAATGAAAAAAAGTTTGTTGTTGTTTTGTTTAATGGGTATAGGGTTACTTTTAGGAAGTGGAAAGAGTGAGGCAAGTGAAGTAGAGAGAAAAGAAATTCTAAGTCTGACTCAACCTACATGGATTTTCAATTCAGGAATGAGTAAAGGAAAATACCATGATCGACAAGAGTTAGGGTTTATTTTAAAAGAAAAGTCTATTTTAAAAGTCAGACAAGTCAATCCTGAATTTCAAGCAAAATTGACGGTAAGATTATTGGGTAATGATTCTCAGACTGAAAAATCTGTTCAAGTGGGTTCTGAATGGACCCAGATTAGCGGAGAGGTATCACTCGTTCCATTTGTAGATACTCCGTATGGTGACAACCAAGCCCAGATAGAATATGAGATACTGGAAGATGATGCGCCAAAACCATTAGCTGTATACAACTATCAAGAAAATGAACAAGAGTTTTTTTCACAATGGGATATGTATGATGGTGAATTTGCATTAATTAAGGGCAAGGATTTTCAATTATTCCTACCAAAGCGTGATAAGGAATTAGCTCGTCACTTGAAAGAGTATAACTCACTGGATGAATTGATTGAATATTACGGAGAAATTTTTTCTCTATATAATGAAATAGCTGGATTTGATGAGTCATCTGTAGAAAATGTAAATGGTTCAAACCGTTATTTTCTCAAGGCTGATGCTCACGGGGCTGGTGGAGCATATTATGGAAACAATTGGACGGCAAATAGTTATGGAACAGCCAACATGTGGTTGACTAAAAACAGTTGGGCAACGTTGCATGAGATTGGTCATGGCTATCAAGCAGGCTTTGATGGTGTGGGAATGTACACAGAAGAAGTTTCGAATAACCTATTTGGGGTGCAGTATCAATACAAATATTATGGCAAGCAAGCGGATAAAATTGGCTGGTTGTTCAATTATGGGAAAAAAGCTGGGGTAGAAAAAAATCTTTATCAAAAAATGGTCATAGATGCTGGGGGCTATAACCAAGCTGATTTACGTGAAAAACTAATCTTGCTCACAATGTTAAAACAAAAAGCTGGAGATGAGGCTTTTACAAAAATGTACCAAGGTTATAGAAAACTTGTGAATGAACCAAATTTTAATAAACATAACTATCCATTACCAGAACTAATCAATCATTATTATAGTGAAAATAGCCAACAAGATTTTACTCCAGCACTTGAACGAATAGGCCTTACACTAAAAGAGGATCAAGATCAAAAAAACAGAAACCATCAGTATCCTGCAGTAGCATTTTTGGCCGATGTTGTACCTGAAAAAGAACTTGAAAGAGCACATGAACTTTTAGATTCAGAGATTCTAATTAATTCTAATTTTGAAATGGTTCAAACAAAAGAAATTGCTTCGCTAGGACTTAAAGGAAATGTGATCATTCGTTTCAATTCAGAAGAATTAGGTAGTCTAGACGGTATAAAAGTAGCGCTAGCAGATGGAGCGGATATTCTTTCAGAACAAACGATTCAGGGAGGAAAAGTTTCCTTTGAAAACATCCCGAATGGTGTGTATCGTTTGAGTTACTCAGGAGAAAAGATGAAAGATTATTTACCTGGAAATTTTTATGTATATGTAAAAGAATCAGCAAACCAGCAAACCATTCCGATGAAAAAAATGACCTCTATTGAGTTGCTCAATCAAACTATCCATTTATTAGGGCTATCTAATGCGGAGTTTGCTTCTTTCAAAACTGATTTAAATCGTGAAACGGCCACTTTTTCTGTGACAAAGAGCACCCCCCATAGTTACTTTTCAGGAAAGCTTTATTCAAAAGTAACGATTAAAGATACAAGCGGCAATTTAATCTACGAGAAATCACTTGAAGGAACAAACGCATCTGTAGGAGCAGAAGAGTTGGTGTTAAAAGAAGGCTATGTTCTGGAAATCTATCATGCAGAGGTCAAAAATCGCTTGCGTTCGGATGAGCCAATCATAGACAATACTCAAAAGACCAATCGGTGGCTTGTTACAAAATGGGGACTACAAAATCAAACGTTAAAAAATGATCCACAAAAAGAATTAAGAGCTAAAATTGATGATTTGGGCATGGACTTGCTTGCTGACGATGAAAAAAAGACCATTCCCTTTGCTGAATCTATAGACAAAAAGCAATTATACCATGCTATCAATAGATTAGAAGAACCAGTAAAAAGTCAACTTATGAATGAATATCATCCTTTATTTCAATAAAAAGATAAAAAAGTTAAGAAAAGTTGGATAAATCTTTCTTAACTTTTTTATTAAATTAATATATATATTTCGTGATATATGTATTGAATGTGAAAATAAATAAAGGTATGATATATACATAAAACAGACAGGCAAAGTATGGATATTCAGTATGGTTAGAATATAAACAGCTTTGATGAGGTAAAGATAATGGTATGAAAATAATATAACGAAAGTAATGTATTAGAATTTTTTTAAGCATAGGGGGATTTAAATGGAATTATTCAATATTCATGATTTATCTCAATTCTTAGGCGAAAAAGAGCTGTTTTCAATTCAACATCTAACGATTCAAAGTACCGATCGAATCGCTTTAATTGGAGAAAATGGTTGTGGAAAAAGTACACTTTTAAAGTTATTAGCTGGAAAACGAAAGAGTGCAGCCATTACTCAAAACAGGACCATAGAGATTGGATATTTACCTCAACAGCCACAAATATCCCAATTAAGTGGAGGTCAAGAAGTAAAAAAGGAACTAGAAGAGTTGTTTTGCCAAGACAAGGGCTTTCTTTTATTAGATGAACCGACCAGTTGTCTGGATCAAGGTAATATTTCATGGCTAATTGATCAACTATTAAAATTTAGAGGTGGGTTTATTGTTGTCAGCCATGATCGTTTTTTTATGAATGCTATTGCCAAGCAGATTTTTTGTATTGAGAATAGAAAAATTACAAATTTTGGTGGTACTTATTCTGAATTTGAGTATCATCAAGAACAAACACGTGATCGTTTAATCTTGCTCAATAAAGAATATGAAAAAAAAGTCAAAAAAATAGAAGTTGAAATTAAAAAAAGGAAACAAAAAGCAGAAACAATGGTAAAAAAGAAAAAAAGTGTTTCTGCTTCTGATTGGAAAGTAAATGCTCGTCTTGGAAAGTATGACCGTCATCAAAAATCAATGGACAGCTCTGCTAATGCGCTGCAAAAACGGCTAGCTAAAATGGAAAAGCCAAAAAAGTTTACACCACCAAAGCAGTTTGTTTTTAGGTATGATAAGGATTTTGACCTAAAGAAAAATACATTAATCCGTTTGGAGGAAGCCGATTTTTGTCCATTTAGTCAGAAATTGTTCCATTACCCAGAACTTAAAATTAAATTTGGCGAACATATCTTATTAGGAGGAGCTAATGGCAGCGGTAAGTCATCTTTTTTAAATGCCCTTTCGCAGCTGCAATTGCCGACTATTTCTTTTATTTCTAAAAAACTTTCCATTGGCTTATTTACACAAAATTCCCAAGATCTAGATTTGGATAAAACGATGTTACAAAACATCCTCCCTTACTCCAATCAACAAAATGATTTTGTGATTGATTTACTCTCTGGCTTAGGCTTTTTAAAAGCTGATTTTCAAAAACCAGTCAAAAGGTTTAGTGGGGGAGAAAGGACTAGAATTGGCTTAGCAAAGGTTTTATTGCAAAATCATACGCTGCTGCTCTTAGATGAACCAACCAATTTTTTGGATATTAAGACAATCAAAGTCTTTGAAAAATTTTTACTGAATTATCCTGGGAGTATTTTACTGGTTAGCCATGACGTACACTTAGCTAAGAGATGCAAAATGAAGTCTTGGACGATTCAGAACCAAGAATTAACTGATATAGAAAAACAAAGAGCATGCACGCCTAATACTAGTCTGTCAAATCTACTTATCCAAAGAGATTTACTCTTGCAAAATTCTGAAATTCCTATGGAAGAGATTGAGAAATTGGATAAGCAGATAGAAAAAATACAAAAATAAAGCTTTCACTTGTTAAAAAATAGCTAGATAGGCTTTGAAAAAAATCTACGCAGAAAAAAAAGCGGTATAACCACTCTTTTTTCTGCGTATTCGTTTATTTTTTTTGTGTTAGGTCCATCAACTTATCTTTCAAGTCGCTCTCCATATTATGCAGTTCTAACTCGGCAGAACGGCGTTTTTCTTTGCCTTCTTGTTGAATTTTTAGTGTCTCTTGGATCGTTTCAATCAAGTCATTTTGTGTTTGTTGTAAAGTTTCGATATCCACTACTCCTCGTTCATTTTCTCTAGCTGTTTCAATTGCAGAAACTTTAAGCATTTCTGAATTTTTCTTGAGTAATTCGTTTGTGGTTTCAGAAACTTGCCTTTGAGCGGTAACAGCATCTTTCTGACGTAATAAGGTAAGGGCAATCGCTACTTGGTTTTTCCAAAGTGGAATCGCAGTCGTGATGGATGCCTGAATTTTTTCAGCCAATGCTTGATTGGTATTTTGAATCAAACGAATTTGAGGTGCTTGTTGGATAGTAATCTGTCTAGCTAAACGCAAATCGTGAGTTCGCTTATCAAGACGTTCTGCAAATTGTTGTAAATCATTTACTATTTGAACGTCCATTTGGTCATTCGTTTTTTGTGCAAGAGTAGTCGCATCGGGAATGAGTTGCGTATTAAGTTCTTCTAACTTTAGCTCTCCGGCAGCAATATAGATATTGAGTGCATCAAAGTAATCTTTGTTCTTAGCGTATAACTGTTCTAACATCAAATTGTCTTCAAGTAAGCCGTTTTTTTCTTTGTCTAATTTGATTGCTATTTTATCGATTTGTGCGCCTATTTTTTGGTATTTAGCGGTTACTTCATAAATGGATTGTTTGACTTTGCCAAACATTCGTTTGAATAAGTTTCCTTCTTCGGCTTGTAATTCACTAGGGTTTGCTTCGTTTAAACGATACATCAAATCACTCAGAGAGTCCCCGATTGGTCCAACATCTTGTGTTTGAACATGATTGAGCATGGAGTGTGAAAATTCTCCGAGTTTTTGTTGTGCAGCATTACCGTAGCTGATAACAGATTGGGAATCTTTAACATCAATTTGGTTTGCCAGCTCCCTTGCTTGGTTTTGTCTTTCTATAGGAAGTTTGTCTATTAGACGATTCATTTCAACTTTATTTTCAGTAAGGGGAGTAGATGGCGTAACGCCAGTTTCAAAGGGATTACTCAATAAGTCATCTAATGTACTAGTTCCTTCAGGTTTAGAGGCTGTTTTTTGTTCTTCAGTCATGCTTTATTTCCTCCTTAAAATCGGGCTCTTTTTTTGTGTGTTGCTTTGCATAAGCAATTTCAATTTCTAAATCTTCTAAGTCCTCAGCAACGAAGTGCTCGTAGTCTGTGACAATCTTTTTAGAGAGTGTATCAATGGCTTGAGCGCTTTCTTCTAATTTCGCATAGGTTTCTCTATTTTTGATTTCGTGTTGATTGACTTGGATATATTTTTCAGATAGCTCGACTAAGCTTGGGAGATCTGTGTATAAAAATTGATCTGCCAAGTGTAAACGAGTGGGTTCTGCAACAAGTGCTTTAAACATGGCTCTTGCTACATTTAGCGTATCATGCCGCAAGTTAATTGCTTGCAACTTGGATAATTCGTGTGTATACGTAGTCAATTCCTCAATTTGATCTTTCGCAGTGGACATTGTTTCTCTAAAAAAATTGATTTCTTGATCCGTCATGCCAAAATCATGATAGTGTTGTGATTTATTTTCAGAAATTTTTGGTAATTGTTGACTATGTTTTTTTGAGCGGAAATGAGTTGTTTTTTTTAGTAGCTTTAATAGTAGTAGAATAACAAGAAATGCTACTAATAATTTAAGCAGAGTATCCATGAATGCTTCCTCCAATTTTTTTATTATGAGTGTATTGTAGCATAATTCAATGAAAAAGATATCAGTCGGAAGTTTGATTTCATTCTTGTTTGTATAATTTTATTGGTATTTAGTAGAATAAATTGAAAAAATGCTAGGACAACGGTATTATTAAGTAAGTTAGGTGTTAGAAAGGAAAAAAATATGAAATATGAAGAAAAAACCTTAAATCGCAAAGAAATGTTTAACGGTCAGATTATTCAAGTTTGTGTCGATGATGTCCGTTTGCCAGATGGCAATAAAGCAAAACGCGAGCTAGTCTTTCATAAAGGAGGAGTGGGAATTATTTGTTTCACAGCAGAGGGAAACATGATTTTTGTTCGTCAGTTTCGAAAGCCGATTGAACGTGAAATTCTGGAAATTCCTGCTGGAAAAATTGAACTTGGAGAGCAAGAGCCGCTACATACGGCAAAACGTGAATTAGAAGAAGAAACAAACTATCAAGCTGAGAACTGGACATTGGTTCAATCTATGGTTCTTTCGCCTGGCTTTTGCAATGAAACAATGTATATATACGAGGCAAAAAATTTAAAAAAAGTGGAAAATCCGTTACCAAAAGATGAAGATGAGTTTTTGGATTTGGTTTTTCTAGATTTAGCTGAAGCGAAAGCAGCCGTACAATCTGGTGATATATGCGATGCCAAAACTTTATTTGCAGTGCAATATTGGGAAATGCAAACTTTAAAAAGAAGAGATAAGTTTTAAAGGAGATTAAGCAATGCCAAAAAAACCTTTGATTACGCGTACGGAGCTTAGAAAGTTAAGAGAACAAGACAACCCAAAAAAACGTAATGATTTTCAAGAGGAAGTAGCGGACAGTCATGAGTCTTTACAAAGAGAGTCTACTGTTTCTAAAGAATCTTTTTTCAATCTGCGAAAACCAACAACCAAAGAGAAACAGCCCATAACGAGAAGTAGAAGGATTGAAAATAGCAAAGTAAAAGAGCGTAGTAATTCACTCAATAAGGCGATTTTGTTAGTAATCGTGTTACTGGCGGTTTTATTTTATGCAGTATTTAATTTTTAAGAGATAAGTGAGGAAAATGAGATGAAAATTGGAATTATTGGTGCCATGCCGGAAGAATTAAAAGTGTTAAAAAAAAGTCTAACAAATTGCGAAGAATGGCAAGAAGCGGGGGCTACTTTTTACTCTGGTCAATTTTCTGGGCATGAAATTGTCTTGGTCCAATGTGGAATCGGCAAAGTTCTTGCAGCAGTTACGACGACTTTATTAGTTAGCCATTATCAAGTAGAGGCTGTGATTAATACTGGTTCTGCTGGTGGAATCGGCTCAGGTTTAGCGATTGGAGATGTCGTGATTTCAAGTAAGTTAGCTTATCATGATGTAGACGTGACAGCATTTGGTTATGACTATGGTCAAATGGCTGGGATGCCGCTGTATTATGAAGCAGATGAAAAATTGATTCAAAAAGCTCAGACAGCTTCTATTAAAAGTAAGCTAAATGCCAAAGTGGGATTGATTGTTTCGGGAGATGAATTTGTCCACAGTCAAGATCAAATTAATCAAATTAAAAGTCATTTTCCTGAGGTACTTGCAAATGAGATGGAAGGGACCGCGATTGCTCAGGTAGCTTATCGCTTTGAAGTACCATTTGTGGTCATAAGAGCTATGAGTGACAATGGAAATGATGAAGCGAGTGTTAATTTTGATGACTTTATCTTAGAAGCAGGCAAAAAATCAGCAGAAATGGTTTTAGCTCTGGTCAAAGAATTATAAAGAATGAAAGGTGAGATAGTATGAAAGCACTACTTTCTATCGATTATACCAATGATTTTGTTGCCCCAAACGGAGCATTGACAACTGGGGAACCTGGGCAAAAAATAGAACCAGCAATAGTTGCGCTAACCAAGTTGTTTATCCAAAACCAAGATTTTGTGGTTTTTGCTATTGATGCGCATGATGCTTTAGATCACTGGCATCCTGAAAACAAGTTGTTTCCTCCACATAATCTCATAGGGACTCCTGGCAGGAAGCTATATGGAGAACTGGAAAACGTGTATCAAGAAAATCAAGAAAATGCACAGGTATATTGGATGGATAAGCGCCACTATTCAGCATTTAGCGGTACGGATTTGGATATCAGGCTACGTGAAAGAAACATCACAGAGCTACATTTGACGGGTGTCTGTACAGATATTTGTGTCTTACATACAGCAGTGGATGCTTATAATCTAGGCTATAAGATTGTGATTCATGAGGATGCAGTAGCTAGTTTTAATGCAACAGGACATGCGTGGGCACTGAATCATTTTGTTACTACTTTGGGTGCTAAGATTTGTTCGCAACAATAAGCTTAAAAAAAATAAATTTTATAGAAACAATCGCTTATAGTTTTTTTATAAAAAGTTCTAGATAAAATTATATCTGATATGTTGAAATGGTATCAAACTCACCCAAGTGGCGATAAGGATAAAAAGAGGGGGAGAACGCAATGAGTATTAATCAAGTAGTCACAGATTTTGCGACTTTAGCAATAAAAAATGATGGCTTCATGGAAATGGATCGATTATATATTCAAAACAGAGTTTTGGCATTGATTGGGACAAAATATTTTGTTCCATGTGTGCCAAGAGAGAATCTGCCAAGTGCGAATGCTTTAGTAGAAAAACTGGTGGAAGAAGCACTGGAAAATAAACTAATTGAAAATCAATCAAAAGACAAAGAAGTACTATCTTCCAAGCTGATGGATTTACTTACACCACCTACTTCTGTAATCAATGCTTTATTTTCAAAAATTTATACCAAAAGTCCAGAAGATGCAACACATTATTTTTATCATTTATGCTGCCAAAATGCTTCCGTAAAAAGCGTAACGGAATCTGTTGCACCGATTGAATGGAAACAGGACAATGCATATCCAAAGTGTCCTGTTTGTTTTACAAATGAAGGCTACATAGGCAATGAACAGTTACCTGCCAAAGTTCAGCATCGAATGATTCGTATGAATCTAGAGGGTTCCTCATGGGGATTTTATTATAAGGAGCACCCACAATTTTTAGAACATTGTTTGTTTGTAGCGGAGAAACATCAACCGCTTGATATGAAGCAAAAAACGTTAGATCAGTTGTTGCAAATTGTGGAGATTTTTCCTCATTATTTTGCCGGAGCTTTTGCATTTTCAGAGAATCCCAACCCAAAATCCTCTTTGAGTCACGCACATTTTGAAGGAGGCAAAAGAGGATTGCCAATTGAAAAGACGACGTTTGAAACATTGTTTTCTTTGAAAAAATATCCTAAAATTATTGCTGGGATATTAAAATGGCCTGTTTCTGCGGTACGAATGCAAGGTGAAAATCGTAAAGAATTGGCATCTGCACTCATGTTATTACTTAAAAAATGTCATAAGCAAAAACTAATAGTTCTGCCAGTTGCTCGTAAAAACCATAATTTTTTTGAAGTAGATTGTTTCATCCTTAAAGCTTGCGACAATCTGGAACTACCAATTTATTATCAAGATAAACAATGGTTATTGAGAAATCCTTGTGAAATAGATGAAGCAAAGCACATTTCAGCTTTTGACCAAAGTACTCAAGGAAAAGTTCAATTTAAAGCGTTCTGTGAGTCCCTTTAATAAGGGCGATAGGTTGGACTTGTTCCAATCTATCCGCTCGGTATCGCTAAAAAACTAGTTTTGTTGTAGGAGAAATTGAAAACGGTTACGAGTAACTGCTTTTGAATTAATGAGGAGGCTGAATCAATGAGTTTGATGTTATCAGAAAAAGAATTTGGAAAGTATCTTAATAAAAACGCGAATGGACACCATTTTGAGCTAGGAAAAAGCTTAATTTCAGTGAATATTGTCCATGCAACGCCTGTGATGAGTTGCCTTTACTTGGGCGAATCATTCTTTTTTGCAGCGAGGTACAATCAACAGTACGGGGTGTTTACAGATCCCTTGTTAATTGAGCGAAAACAGATTGTATCCACCGTGATACATACAAAATTAATGAATGCTGAGTTACAGGTTCAAACAAATTTACCAATTGCAAAAGATTCAAAGGATTGTCTTGAATTAAAAATGAATATCTCAAAGCTAACACCAGTAAAATGGCATAAAGAAAATTTGAAAACACTTAGTCAGCGAGAAGAGTTTGTCGAGAAATCATAAGAAGGGGGCTGGAGTGAAAGTGAAAAGAATTGATCGGGTTTATGAGCAGTTGGTAGATAATTGGGAGAATAGTACGCTAGAAAACATTTTAACAGACCAAGGGAATTCCGCTCAAGAACTAGCAGACCAATTAGAGGTTACCCGCTCGAATACTAGTTTGGAGCTAAATAAATTGGTGCGCGAACAAAAAGTTGTGAAAGTCAAACAGTTTCCAGTAAAATATGTGGCAGCAGAGTCTCTTCTGGCAATTATTCCCCAACTAGAACGCATTCATTTATTTGAAGTTCAAAGCTTGAATGAATTTTTGGATGATTCACTTGAAGGAACGCAGAACAGCAAAGAAGTATTCTCAGTCAGTCAGGAAATCAAGAAAAAAAATAATCCTTTTGATTTAGTCATTGGCCACCGTGATAGCCTAAAAAAGGCGATTTCACAGGCGAAGGCAGCTGTTTATTATCCACCATTTGGCCTACATATGCTCCTTTTAGGTCCAACTGGGTCGGGGAAAACATTTTTTGCCAATCGCATCTATGAATACGCTCGATATGAGAATATTTTAGATGATAAGGCGCCATTTGAGAGCTTCAATTGTGCCGATTATTCTCACAATCCACAATTGCTTATGTCACAATTGTTTGGCTTTTGTAAAGGCGCATTTACTGGAGCCACTGAGGATCATCCTGGATTGGTTGAAAAAGCCAATGGAGGAATTTTACTGCTGGATGAAATCCACCGTTTGCCTCCAGAAGGTCAAGAAATGCTTTTTTATTTTATTGATAATGGCTCTTTTAATCGTTTGGGTGAAAGTGGGATCAAGCGTCAAGCGAAAGTTTTAATCATTTGTGCAACGACTGAAAATCCTACTTCGACCTTGCTTGCGACTTTTTTAAGACGTATTCCGATGACAATTACCATTCCACCTTTAAAAGATCGTTCGATAAAAGAGCGTGTTCAATTAATGAAATTTTTATTTCGAAATGAAGCAAAAAGAATTGAAAAAACATTACGTATTCATATTGATGTTTTAAATGCGTTGCTTCATACGACAAATTATGGAAATGTGGGACAGCTCAAAGCACAGATTCAGTTGGTTTGTGCACAGGCTTTTTTAGCGCACCTCCATCGTAGTGAAGAAATTGACATTCGGGTAAAAGATTTACCCGAAGAAATTAGACAAGAGTGGTTATACAGTACAAAAAATATTGAACGAGCAAAGGATTTATCTGAGTTTGTAGATGTAGTTACGTTGATTCAGCCAGAAGATGCGATTGTCATACCACGAGAAAATTTTTCTGAGTTTAATATCTATGAATCAATTGAGGAAAAAGTCGCGGCACTCGAGTCGGAAGGAATTGACTCTGAACAAATTCATCAGTACATATTGACCGATCTCCATCTACATATTCGTAATTTTGTTCGATCAGGAAATGTGACCTATAACTTGGACAAATTTGTCGATCAAGAAATATCTGCGTTAACAAGCGAACTAAAAGTTCTTGCTGAAAAGAAGCTAAATTGTCGGTTTGACCGTCGCTTTAACTATTATATTGGGATGCATATTGATGCTTTTTTTAAACGCGGGAAAAACTCTGGAAGATTGCTCTCCCAAGAAATTGAAAAAGTCAAAACGAGTCATTCGTTAGAATATCAAGTTGCTTTATTATTTAGAGAAAAAATTCGAGAACGCTTAGATGTAGAATTACCTGAATTGGAAGTCGTTTATTTGACGATGTTGATTTCTTCTATTGAAACCTTAGATGAAAAGAAAAAGGTCAGTGTTTTAGTTGTAGCACATGGCAATAGTACAGCTACCTCTATGGTTGAGGCAGCAACAGAGCTTTTAGGAAATGCGCCCATTGAAGCCTTAGATATGCCTCTATCTGTCTCGCCTAATGAACTATTTGAGCGCTTATCTGCTAGGGTAAAATCGCTTGAGAGTGGGAAGGGGATTTTAATGTTAGTTGACATGGGATCGCTTGCGATGCTTGGAAATAAGCTAGAAAAAGCGACCGGAAGTCGTATTCGAACCATTCCCAATGTGACGACTGCGATGGTCTTGGATGTGGTTCGTAAGGTCAACTACATGGATATGGATTTATCTTCTATTTATGCTTCTGTTAGAAAAGATTTTCTAGCATCTGTCTCGTTGCAAGAAGAAAACAGAGGAAAACCAAAAGTGATTTTATCAATTTGTACAACGGGTCAGGGAACGGCTAAAAAACTCGAAAAAATGCTGACAGATATTATTTATGAAAGTACGGATGATTCGGTCAGTGTTTTAAGTGTTTCCGCACTGCGCCTAGCGAAAGAAATTCCTAAAATTGTCCAAAAATACCAAGTCATTGCGAGTGTTGGAACGAAAAATCCTCATATTGACAGTCCGCACATTTCGTTAGAAGCTTTAATTGAAGAACAAGGGGAAAGTGTTTTGCGTCAACTATTAAATGCTCCAGTATATGATGAAACAAAGAAAAAAGAAAGAAAAAATATTGTAGTTAGAGATTTGTGTGAAGACACATTAAAGACGTACTTGATTTACCTAAACCCTTATCATGTGACGGATATGTTGATAGAGTGGAGCGAAGTGATCCAAGAAAAACTGGAACAATCTTTTTCTAATTCTTCCATTTTAAAACTCGTAATTCATACGGCGTTTGCTTTTGAACGTGTCTTGAAAAAAAATGAATTGGCGTACAAAGAAACAATATCTGGTGAGCTCCATGAAATCATTGAGTTAGTAACTCAAACCTTGACAACTCTTGAAGAAAAGTTGGATTTGAAAATTTGTAAGGATGAAAAAGTGTATATCGCTGAAATTATTTTGGAAATCATCAGCTAACGTGTTTTAAAAAAACAAAAAGTGTTTCAGAAGGTGTTTTAATCATTAAAACACCTTCTTTTTTTGTTGTTTAAAAGTGCAATGAATCAAACATTAGCAGAAAGTAAAAGGTTCTTTGAAAAGTTGGCACGCTTATTGCTTATATAAAAGTGTAAAGGAGAAAGGGGAGAAAAAGATGACAGCCATTATTGTGAGTGGACATGGTCAATTTTCTTTGGGCTTACTAGATGCGTTTGAAATGATTTTTGGTAAAGATGAAGAAATTGTTGCAGTCCCATTTTTAAAAGGAGAAGGAATTCCACAATTACAAGAAAAGTTCCACAAAGAAATCGATAAGTTTAAAGAGCAAGAAATTTTAATTTTAGTCGATGTGTTTGGTGGAACCCCGTATAACGCTGCGACACAATTGATTTATGGAAATAAAAATATTGATGTAGTGACTGGGGTTAATCTGCCGTTACTTTTAGAAGGAGCAGGATTAAAATCGCAACCTTTAAATGAGTTGATTCAAAGCTTAAGAGCAGTTAGCCAAGAAAGTTTTAAAGTTTTCTCAGAGCAAATCGAAAAATTACAAGCAACAAATGAGGATAAGGAGGAAGACGAACTATGAAAATCGAATTAGCAAGAATAGATGATCGTTTTATTCATGGACAAGTATTGACAAAATGGGTAAAATTACGCCCGGTTGAACGGATTATTATTGTGTGTGACGAAGTTGCAAATGATGAAATGCGAAAAACGCTAGTTCTATCTGTCGCACCAGCTAACGTAAAAGCAAGTGCAGTAACAGTTGAGAAAATGGTTCGTGCATTTCACTCACCAAGATACGAACAGACAAATGTCATGCTACTATTTGAAAAACCCGAAGATATTGTCAGAGTAGTTGAAGCAGGTGTTCCGTTAAAAGAAATTAATGTTGGGGGAATGCGTTTTGAAAAAGATCGTAAGCAAATCACAAAAGCAGTGAGTGTATCCCAAAGTAGTGTCGAGGCTTTTGAAAAATTAAAAGCTCTTGGTGTGAAATTAGAGCTAAGACAATTGCCTGGAGACAATAGTGTTGATTTTTCAAAAGTGTTGGATGATGAATTAAAAAAATGAGTGGAGGGGAAATAAATGAGCGTAGTTCAAATTATTTTACTTTTAATCGTGGCCGGTATCACTGGAATGGGCAGTGTGCTTGATGAAGCACAAACCCATAGACCTCTTGTTGCATGTACGCTTGTAGGTTTAATTTTAGGAGATGTGACCACGGGGGTTATTCTTGGTGGAACGCTTGAAATGATGGCGCTTGGATGGATGAATGTAGGACTAGCAATGGCACCTGATACAGCAATTGCTTCTGTTATTTCAACAATTTTAGTAATTACTGCACATCAAGGAATTGGCGAAGGGATTGCCATTGCGGTACCTCTAGCAGCCGCTGGACAAGCATTGACAATCTTAGTGAGAACAATCACGGTATTTTTTGTCCATAAAGCAGATAGCTATGCGGCTGAGGGAAATTACAAAGGAATTGAGCGAATGCATTTGCTAGGGTTATCAATGCAGGCACTTCGTGTAATGGTTCCAACACTAATTATTACCTTGATTAGTGCAGATGCTGTAAGCAACTTTTTAAATCATATTCCTAAAGTGATTACAGGTGGCTTGCAAATCGGTGGGGGAATTATCGTGGTTGTTGGATACGCTATGGTGATTAACATGATGGATGTTCCATATTTGAAACCATTTTTCTATATGGGATTTTTATTCGCAGCGTTTACAAACTTTAATTTAGTAGGTTTTGGTGGCTTGGGACTTTGTTTAGCAATTTTATATATTCAATTGAAATATAATAATAAACCTCAAGCACCAACTGCAACGACTACAAGCAACGGAACTGTTGCCATGTATGATGATGATTTAGACGATGATTTGGATGCTTAGAAGGGAGCAAATAAAATGGAACAAAAAAAATTAACCAAAAAAGATATTAACAGTATGTTTCTGCGTTCAAATTTGTTACTTGGTTCATTCAACTTTGAGCGTGTCCAAAACATGGGATTTTGTTTTGTCATGATTCCAGCAATCAAACGTTTATATGCACCTGGTCCTGAAAGAAATGAAGCACTGCAACGTCATTTGGAATGGTTCAATACACATCCTTGGTTGACTGCACCAATCTTTGGGGTATCAGCAGCGCTTGAAGAAGAAAAGTCAAAAGACAATGTTTTACCAGGAAGTTCAATTGCAGCAATGAAGATTGGACTTATGGGGCCTCTTGCTGGAGTTGGAGATCCTATCTTTTGGGGCACGGCACGTCCAGTGCTTGCAGCACTAGGTGCTTCACTCGCACTTGCTGGTAGTATCAGTGGACCTCTTCTATTCTTTATTGCCATTAACGTTATTCGTCTGTCCATTAAATATATTGGGCTTAAATATGGCTATGAAAAAGGTAATGAAATCATTAAAGATATGGCTGGAGATCGAATTAAAAAATTAACAGAAGGCGCCTCTGTTGTCGGACTTTTTGTAATGGGGGCTCTCGTGAGTAAGTGGACCACTATTAATATTCCGATTGTTGCAACGAGAATTAAAGACAGCAGTGGAAAAGTTCAAACACAAACTGTTCAAAATATTTTGGATAGTATCATGCCAGGAATGTTAGCGTTACTTTTGACACTATTTGTTTCATGGTTACTTAAGAAAAATGTGAGTCCATTGTTGATTATTGTGATCATCTTTGTCATCGGAATTTTAGGCAAAGCATTTGGATTTCTTGGTTAAGTTATAGTTAGGCAATGAAAGGATAAATCATTGAATCCGTCTAGAAAATAAAAATAGGCCGAATTCATATATTTATCCTTTTTTTTAAAAGTTTTTTAGAAAACGCTTACTAAATCTGTGTTGAGGTGAAAAAATGAAGAAAAAAATGTTAAGGTTATCAATGTTAGTGGGGTTTGTTTTTCTAAGTTTTCAAGGGGGAAAAAGTGTATTTGCGGACAGTCAAAATCAAGCGAATTGGTTGTATAATGAACCTTTTCGTAATCAATACCATTATTCAGCGCAAAAAAATTGGCTAAATGATCCTAATGGCTTGCTTTATGACGATACCACGGGAACCTACCACATGTTTTATCAGTACAATCCAGCTGGAAATTCTTGGGGAAATATGTCTTGGGGGCATGCGACAAGTAGCGACATGATCAATTGGCAAGAACAAGGAGTCGCAATCCCCGAGCTTGAAAATCAAGAATGGGAGGATTTCACTTATACTAATACCACAGGAGACCTTGCTCAGTACGGGGAGGTTCGCTATGTTGGCAAACCGACAACCAATTGGGGCGATGGTGGTGAGAATGGGAAGAAGTATATTTTCAGTGGCTCGGCAATAATTGATAAAAATAATGCTAGTGGACTAGGGGAAAATACGATTCTCGCTTTTTATACAAGCTGCTTTCAAATTGGAACTAGGAAAAATGATGGACAAGATGGGGGCTTGGGAACTTGGATTGGCTTCAATGAAGTTCAAGAGCAACATCTTGCCTATAGTACAGACGGCGGAAAAACGTTTAAACAATATTCAGCAGATGGAAACGAAACCCAACCTAAAGCCTTGATTCCAGTTACGATGATGCCAGAGGGCAATGCCAAAGACTTTAGAGATCCAAAAGTGGTTTATGATGAAGGCAATCAGCAATGGTTAATGATTGTCGTATCTGGACAAGAAGCTCAAATATATAAATCCAAAGACTTACTTTCTTGGGAATATGCCTCAAAAATTGAACGGCAGCATGACGTGGGCAATGGTGTATGGGAATGTCCCGAACTAATTCCAATGACGGTTGAGGGAACAAGTGAGCAAAAATGGATTTTAAGTATGAGTGTACAAAAAGGGGCTCCTGCTTCTGGATCAGGTATGCAGTATATGATTGGAACAATGAATGCACAAGGTCAGTGGCTTCCAGATAGCAGTGAAACACTAAAGAAACCGCTTTGGACGGACTATGGAGAAGACTATTATGCTGGAGTAACATTTAGTAATGTTCCAGATAAGCGGACTGTGATGCTTGCTTGGATGTCCAATTGGGAATATGTAAATGAACAACAAACTGATCCTTGGTACAGTCATATGGCCACACCAAGAGAGTTGAAACTGGTTGCAGATTCACAAGCAACAGATGGCTATTCACTTAGACAGATGCCCGTAAAAGAACTAGATACTATACAAAAAGAAACGATTCAACCAGCATTAAGTACAACGAATTTGGATGATCAAACCATAAAAGTAACGAATTTTAAAGGAACAAACTATAAAGTAGAAGCTCGCTTCAACTGGACAGATGTCGACAAACCAAGTGCTGTTGGTATTTTAGTTCGTGCCTCAGATGATTTAAGTCGTAAAATTTACGTGGGGTATGACATTCAAAATCAGTTAGCATATGTCAATCGATTAGCTACAGGAGAGGCGAATATAGGTGGACCAACACGTGACAAAACGAATACTCCTGTCGCTGCTCCAAACAATCAAGTGAAGTTAACTGCATTAGTAGATGAATCTTCAGTAGAAGTATTTGTAAATGACGGAGAGAAAACCATTAGTCAAGTATTCTATTTTAGACCAGAAATCATCGGCAATATTCCAACAAATTTAGTTGCTTTCTATGCGGAAAACGGGAAAAGTACAGTGTCAGATGCAAAGATTAGTCCTTTGAATAGCATCTTTGGTGAATTGGAAATAGTTGCAAAAGATATAGAGATTCAAAAAGGTCATGTTTTTGATCCTATGACAGAGGTTTCCGCTAGTAATAGAGATGCATTAGGCAATAAGAGCACTATCGTGCCTCAAGTTCTAAAAAATACTGTAGATACTACCAAAGAAGGCTCATATGAAGTAGTTTATGCACTCTTAAATGAAAAAGGGAAGTATCAAGAAAAAACGCGAAAAGTGACAGTAGTAAGCAGTACACCAGAAACAAGTAGCACTAGTGATACCTCTAGTACGACACAAACAAGTACTTCAACGACTACTACAGAAACGAGCGCTTCTAGCAGTGCATCTGACAAAACAAGTGAGACCACAAGTGGAGAACATGTCAGTTCTGAAACAACGCAACAAACGAATAGTCAAAGTGAAGGAACAAATAGGCAAACTACAGCTAGCAAACAAGTAGCGAAAAAAGGGTTACCACAAACTGGGGAACAACGACAAAACTTGCTCTTGATTCTAGGTGGAATTTTATTAATTGGTGTTGGATATTTTGGATATAAAAAATTAAAGAAATAAAAAGAAAAAAGCAGTCGACACAAAAGCATTTACCTCCGAAATATGAGCAAGCATTACCGGAAAATTTTTCGTCAAATTTTTTGGGATTTTAGCTCATTTCCGAAGGGGGGACGTTTGTTTTATCGTTTATTTGGATACTAAGAGCCTGGGACATAACGTAACAGTTAGGTCTCAGGCTTTTTTTGTACATTTTGTCTTTCGTCAGAAAAGAGTACGGAAGGTATTTAAACGGAGCCTCGCTCTTTTTTGCCAATGCGTTTATTTGGGTGTAATGAGGGGTTCTTATAAGCAGAGCTTTGTCTAACTATTTACACATAATATAGACGAATTTCTTTTTTTTAGTGGTCAGATAAGCTATACTTTAAGAGTAATTTTAAGATAGTTGAGGACAAGTGAGTCATTTTTCAGAAAAATTATTTTTTGATATGGCGTAGTAGAAAGAAGAGAAAAATAGAATGAAACCAATATATTTAGATAATGCAGCGACAACCCCCATGCATACAGCAGTTGTTGCAACCATGTTTGAGGCAATGAAAGAGGATTTTGGCAATCCGTCCAGTGTGCATCAGTTTGGTAGAAAGGCACATGGAAAACTCGAAGTAGCACGTAGCCAAATTGCAAAAAGCATCGGGGCGAAAGAAACGGAAATATTTTTTACAAGTGGAGGGACAGAAGGCGATAATTATGCCATTATGCAGACTGCATTTTTGAGAAAAGAGTTTGGTAAGCATTTGATTACGACTGCAGTAGAACACCATGCTGTTTTGCATACAATGGAATTTTTAGAAACCCAAGGCTTTGAAGTCACGTATCTATCTGTGGATGATACAGGACAGATTGATTTGGACGAGTTAAAAGCAGCTCTTCGACCAGATACGATTTTGGTGTCAATCATGTTTGCCAATAATGAGATAGGAACAATTTATCCTATTAATGAAATAGGTGCCATTCTTTCAGAGCATCAAGCATACTTTCATACGGATGCAGTACAAGCTTATGGTTGTCTGGATATCGATGTCAAGGAGCTGAATGTCAATTTTTTAAGTGTATCTGCGCATAAAATTTCTGGACCAAAAGGGGTAGGATTCTTGTATATGAAAGAAGCAACCCCGCTACCGCCCTTAATGCATGGTGGCGATCAAGAAACAAAAAAACGGGCTGGAACGGAAAATTTACCAGGCATTATTGGTTTCTCTCAAGCAGTTCGTTTACTGAGCTCAGACCAAAAAGAAAAAAATGCTCTCCACTACGAAGAATTACGAACCCAATTACTAAATGCTTTAGCTGCGGAAAATATAGAATTCGAAGTAAATGGAGATGCGAGTCAACGATTGCCACACATTCTCAATTTGTGGATTAAAGGAATACCTAATGATTTATTGCTCGTTCATCTTGATCTGATGGGAATTTCCATCTCAACCGGCTCAGCCTGTACAGCTGGAAATGTGGAGCCGAGTCATGTGTTGAGTGCCATGTATGGCACCAAAAATCCGCTGATTAAAGAGTCAATTCGAATTAGCTTTGGCAAGCAAACAACTTCAGATGAAATTACCTATCTTGCCTCTTGCTTGAATAAAATTGTTCACAAAATAAAAAAATAAAATGAAGTGGGTGGTTGTGTGAAAGAAGAAAAAAAGGGCATTGTTTTAGGCGTTTTTGCCTATGTATTGTGGGGAATTATTCCACTATATTGGAAATTACTTGGCGAAGTTCAATCGTTATCTATTTTATTTTATCGAATTGTTTGGTCGTTTGTTTTTATGTTACTTTATATTATTTGTATCAAAAAATGGCGTGCCTTTTGCCAAAAGGTCAAAAGTCTTTTTTCTTCACCTAAAACTCTTGGATTCATTGTTTTGGCAGCAATTTTTATTTCGATTAATTGGTTTACGTTTATTTATTCTGTAGGGCACGGACACGTAACTGCTGCCAGTTTAGGCTATTATATGAATCCACTTGTAAATGTATTACTGGGAACCGTTTTTCTCAAGGAAAAATTAGGGAGAATAGGAACCGTTGCCTGTTGTTGTGCGGCTGTAGGGGTGCTAATGTTGGTACTATTATCAGGTGAAGTCCCTATCGCCTCACTTGTCATGGCGATTTCGTTTAGTTTGTACGGTTTTGTTAAGAAACAATTAGTGGTGAGTTCTTATACGAGTTTGACGATTGAAACCCTCATCATGTTGCCAGTAGCGTTGCTCTATTTTGTCTTTTTTTCTCCGCAGCCTTTCATGGGTTATACGACCAATCTAAATTTACTTTTAATGGGGGCTGGAATTGTGACAGCCATTCCACTTATGTTGTTTGCAGAAGCGGCTAAACGGATTTCGTATATCTTGCTTGGCTTTATTCAATACGTAAATCCAACAATGATGTTATTATTTGCGATATTTTTATTTCACGAACCCTACACATTAGGTCAGTTTTTTGCATTTAGCTTTATTTGGTTGGGCATTGTTTTATTTACTTACGGAACGATTCAATCGCATCGTAAGGAAAAACAATTTTTAAGTCAAGGTGAAAAATAGTACTAGCTCCTTTTGGAAAATTCCCTTATAATGAGAAGGAATAAAGAAAAAGGTGGGAACAATATGGCTTTTCAAAAACAAGCAACCGTTTTAGGCTGTCCAGTGTACTATCAAGTAGGGACAAATGCAAAAAAATATACCCTAAAAGATAATGGCTTTACAGAGACAAATTCTGGGAATTTTCAAATGATTCGACCATTAGATGCAACTCCACAAAGCAAACAAGGCTTTAAATTAAAAATTACAATCGCATCCGATTTAAAAACGTTGAAGATGTCGATTACAACGGCTGATGGACTAAAGGCAGTCAACCTTTTCAAAGGAGATCAGTTTGAGATGAATCGTGAAAAATTCTATTTCTTAATGGATGGCATGATTGATCGGGGCTGTTTTATAAAAGTAGCTTAATAAAGTAAAAGCCTACACTTATGTGTAGGCTTTTTTTTGAAATACAAAACTGGTAGTCGAAGTTTATTTAATAGATGCAATTTTCCCTTAAAAATCGTATAATAGAAATCACTGAAAAGTTGCGACCTTCAAATCGTAGATGATTTTCAGAATCTAAGAGAAAATGATGGTGATAAAATGAGTGACAACAGCAACACAAGAGTCGTTGTCGGCATGAGCGGTGGAGTGGATTCTTCTGTTACAGCTTTGATTTTAAAAGAACAAGGCTATGATGTAGTGGGAGTTTTTATGAAAAATTGGGATGATACGAATGAATACGGTGTCTGTACAGCGACGGAGGACTACAAGGATGTGGCCAAAGTAGCCAATCAAATTGGTATTCCGTATTATTCTGTCAATTTTGAAAAAGAGTACTGGGACCGGGTATTTCAATATTTTTTAGACGAATACAAGTTAGGCAGAACCCCTAACCCTGATGTGATGTGCAACAAAGAAATAAAGTTCAAAGCTTTTCTTGATTACGCTCTTCAATTAGGAGCTGATTATGTGGCAACTGGCCACTATGCTCAAGTTGAAAAAGATGAGAATGGGTTTGTTCATATGCTTAGAGGAATCGACCAAAATAAGGATCAAACGTATTTTTTAAGTCAACTTTCTCAAGAACAATTAAGTAAAACCATGTTTCCGCTTGGTGGCATGGAAAAACCAGAAGTTCGAGCAATCGCTGAGCAGGCTGGGCTTGCAACTGCCAAAAAGAAAGACTCAACAGGGGTCTGCTTTATTGGAGAAAAGAATTTCAAAGAATTTTTAGGACATTACTTGCCCGCTCAAAAAGGAAAAATGATGACGCTTGATGGTGAGGTAAAAGGCGAACATGATGGACTAATGTATTATACGATTGGTCAAAGGCAAGGACTAGGTATTGGTGGTGGGGGGAAAACCCAAGAACCATGGTTTGTTGTTGGCAAAGAATTAACCACAAATACACTGTATGTCGGACAGGGCTTTCACCATCCCGCTCTTTATGCTAGCCATTTAGAGGCAACGGACATCCATTTTACGACGGATGAATCCAAGCCAAAAGAATTTTCTTGTACGGCTAAATTCCGATATCGCCAACAAGATACGGCTGTTCACGTTGTGTTGCATGAAGGCAATAAAGCAACAGTTACGTTTGCGGAACCAGTACGTGCAGTTACGCCTGGACAAGCCGTTGTATTTTACGATGGAATGGAATGCTTGGGTGGCGGACTGATTGATGTAGTTTATCAAGAGGACAAGCAATTACAATATGTATAAATAGTTTCTAATCAAGATAAATAAAAAATAAACCATGCTCCCTTCAACTTAAAAAGTCAAGGGAACGTGGTTTTTGTTTCTATTTTGCTTGTTATAAAAGATACTTGCTTTGGGATTATTTGAAATTAGAGCACGCTTTTATGGTCTCAGAGTCGGCTGAAAGTAAGAGCAAGGAATTAGGTGAAGTGTAAGTGGTTGTATTTCTGGCACATCCAGTGCGCACCCACAAATCCTGATAAAAGTTTGTAACTTAGTGAATTTATTTATACTTGCCTTTTTCTTTAGCTATGCCATAATTAAAAATCATAGATAAAGGGGCAGACGATGACTAAATGGAGTGAACAAGAATTTTTAGGTCCAGTATTAAAGGAAGCGGCCATGCTGGGAACAGTTACGACCAAAAAAAGTTTTTTAGGTGGGACAGTGATCTGGATTGACAAGGTCAAAATTGGCGGTGTAATCAGGGATAGACAAGGTTTTCTTTTTCAATTGAAACCTACTAAAAAAGGCGAAATGATTTTACAAGAATATGCAAAGCAGCCGGAGCATCTTGGAAAATCTGACAGTTCCTTTACTTTTAAAACCATGGATAACTTGCCTTTTTTAGCTGAATTAATTCAGGCTACCTTTGAAGAATTAAAAAGATAGATCGAGAATTAGTGTCAGCTCTGACATACCTATTTTATAGAAAAAAGACTTACAAACCAGTCAGCATCCTAAAAGGTTTGTAGGTCTTTTTTTATAAAGAACTAAAAGTGATTAGTCCATATACGCTCTTGTTAATGGTAGTGTATTATGCTCTGGTTTTACAAGCAAATATTGCACAACATCGATATTAGAAGCTGCAAAAGAGGCGGCACAAGCTTGTAAATATAAATCCCACATTCGGACAAAACGTTCTCCGTATTGAGCTGTAATGGGTTCAATCTTATCTTTGAAATTTCGATCCCAAATCTCTAAAGTTCGTTGATAATGCAGGCGTAAACTTTCTAAATCTATCAGCTGTAATTTATTTTCTGTAATCCTCGAAACCAGTTCGGCTACACCAGGAACATAACCTCCCGGGAATATGTATTTATTGATCCAACCGTTTGTAGCACCACCTTGTTGGCGAGAAATTCCATGAATTAGAGCAGTACCCTCTTTGGTTAATAAATTTTCAATGACGTTGAAATATTCACCTAAGTTTTCAGAGCCAACATGTTCAAACATTCCAACGCTACTGATATGATCAAAGGTTACATTTTTTAGCTCACGATAATCGATCAGCTGAACTGAAAGACGGTCTTCTAAGTGTTCGTCTGCAATAAGTTTTTTGACGTGATGAAATTGTTCTTCGCTCAGTGTAATCCCTGTTGCACGAACACCATATTCTTTGGCGGCAGTATAAATCAATGTTCCCCAGCCACAGCCAATGTCTAGTAGTGTTTCTCCAGGTTTCATATTGAGCTTGTTTAAAATGTGATGAACTTTATTTTCCTGTGCTTGTTCTAAAGTATCATGATTTGTTTTGAAATAAGCACAAGAGTAGGTCATGGTTTTATCTAACCACATTTTGTAAAAATCATTTCCAATGTCATAATGAGAGTGAATATCTTCTTTGGATTTTTTTTCAGAGTGGGAAGTCTTGGGTAACCATTTCATAAAAGAAGAATTACGCATAAAGCTTTCGGCACTTCTATAAGCAGAGATGATGAGTGCTTCAATACTACCATCTACTTCAATTTTTTTATCCATATAAGCTTCACCGAGTGCGATAGAAGCATTTTTCATGATATCTTTTGTAGGGATTGCTTCATGAAAAATAATCGTATTTTGAGGCTCTCCCTCACCATATACTTCTTCTTTTCCATCCCAATAACGAACCCTCACTGGAATATCAAAAGAGTGACGAAGCATATTTTTGTAAAAAGTTTTCTCTAACATAGTTTCTCGCTCCTTTTTAAATAACAACAGTTCTATTTTAAACCTTCTTGTCAAATTTTAGAAATAGAAACACTCGGAAAGAAAAAATAAGGTATAATGTTGTTGAAGTCATTGATTTGGGTAAACAGAAAAGTTGCGAAAGTCCAAGAAACACACTAGACTAGGAATTAACAAAAATGATAGGATTGAAGTATATGTATCAAGTAATTGTGATGTACGGAGACGACGAACCATGGTGGTTTCTAGATGGTTGGAAAGAAGATATAAAGGAAACCCAAGCATTCTCAACTTTTGAAGCAGCTTTTGAAGTTTATCAGCAAAAAAAAAGCCAGTTTTGTAAAGAATTTCAAACGAACCGCGAAAAAGAAACTTTTCTTATGGCCTTTTGGAATGAAGGAGAAACACGTTTTTGCGAAGAATGCGATGATGATTTACAACAATACAAAGGACTCATGTTGTTGAAAGAGGGGAGTCCCCTTTCAATAGATGGAAAGGAAGAATATGAAACAACTTATAATAGCAGAAAAACCCAGTGTTGCAAGAGATCTAGCCAAGGTACTTGGAGCAACCAAAAAAACGAAAAGCTACATTGAAGGGGACAATGTGATTATCACCTGGGCACTTGGCCATTTACTAGGGCTCAAGATGCCAGAGGATTACCGCAAGGAGTGGGGCGAGTGGAAAATGGAGACGTTGCCCATGGTGCCAAAGAAAATTGGCATCAAACCGCTACCCAAAACAGGTTATCAGCTAAAAGCGATTTCACAGCTTTCTAAGCGAAAAGATGTCAGTGAAGCGGTGATTGCAACGGATGCAGGGCGTGAAGGCGAGCTTGTTGCGCGGTGGATTTTAGAGTATACACGCTTTAATAAGCCAGTCAAAAGACTGTGGATTTCTTCACAGACAAACAAAGCAATAAAAGAAGGGTTTCGTCAACTTAAACCAAGTAAACTTTACGATGATTTGTATGAATCAGCACTTGCTCGTGCAGAGGCTGATTGGTTAGTTGGCTTAAACGTTACACGTGCCTTAACCGTTAAATACGGGGATAGTCTGTCTGCTGGTCGTGTTCAAACGCCAACACTTTCAATGGTTCGCCAACAAGAAAAGAAAATAGAGCAATTTCGTCCCGAAAATTATTTTTCCGTAGATTTTGTCTATCAACATTTGTTGGGACGACTTCAATTAAAAAATCCCAAACAATGGAAAAAACGGGAAGAGGCAGAAGCGTATTTAAAAGAGCTGGCTAATGAAAAAGCCAAGGTATCTGACATTCATAACAAGCGAAAATCAGAACCAGCTCCACTTCCTTATGATTTGACCGAAATTCAGCGAGAAGCCAACCAACGCTATCAATTTTCTGCCAAAAGGACGTTATCGCTTGTACAAAGTCTATATGAAACGCATAAAATTGTGACCTATCCTAGGACAGATTCCAAATATTTAACGACAGATATGAAAGCAACGATGAAAGAGCGCTTGCAGGCACTGGCACCAAGCTATCCACAAGCAAAACAATATTTAAAAGAAGGCGCTCGCGTACAGGTGCAAAAAGTCTTTCAAGATGCTTGCGTGACCGATCATCACGCACTTATCCCGACCGAGCAAGCACCAAGATTTGAACGGTTAGATAACGATGAGCTCAAAATTTATCAAATGATTGTGGAGCGTTTTCTCGGGTTATTTGCCACACCTTATGTGACGAATCAACAAACAATTACTGTAACAGTTGGCACAGCTAAATTTGGCTTCAAACAATTGACAGTTGAGGAATTTGGCTGGAAAAAAGTAGATCCTAAAAAACAAGAAGTCAAACAGATTCAGTTTACAAATGGGGAAATTTTGCCAAAGCATTTTGAAATCAATAAAGAATTAACAACACCACCAAAACCACTCAGTGAATCCGGCTTACTTGGACAAATGGAGAAATTCAATCTAGGAACTCCTGCTACACGAGCAGAAATTATTGAAAAATTGATCAAGTCGGAACTAATGGAACGAAATACAGGGAGTCTAAGTGTGACGGCCAAAGGCAAACAACTATTGGAACTGGTGAATCCATCACTAATTTCACCAGATCTGACTGCTAAATGGGAGAATTCATTAGAAGAAATTGCTAAAGGAAAAAGAAAAGCATCTGGCTTTATCCAAGAGATTGAAGCAGACACGAAGCAATTAGTACAAGAAATCAAACGGAGCGAGAAGAAGTATCAAGATTTTTCTGTAACAAGCAAGAAATGCCCAGAATGTGGTCAAAACCTCAAAGAAAAAAATACAAGAGATGGGAAAATTTACGTATGTATCAATCCCGAGTGTCACTATAAACGACGGAAAGATCCCAAAATTTCCAACCACCGTTGTCCTCAATGCCACAAAAAGATGGAGATTCATGAGGGGAAAAATGGCGCTTATTTCAAATGTAAATTTTGTATGATATCCGAAAAAGTTCCGGATAAAAAAGAGCGTAAAGCAAAGCTCAACAAGCATGAAGAGCGAAAACTGCTAAAAAAATATAGTCAAGAAAAAGTGGAACCAGAAGAGAGTCCATTGGCTTTGGCGCTAAAAGCTGCGATGAACAAAGAAGACGAGTAATAGCAACTCAATGAATCAATCATAATAGAGCTTGATCAAAATGATATCATTTTGTATCAAGTTCTATTGTCTTTTTAACCATGAGCTTGATTTAAAGGGAAATGAACGCTAATTTATAGTATAATAGGGTAGAATGAAATGAGGTATGAAAAAGATGGCAAAAAAAGCAACACGAAAAAAGACAACAAAGAAAAAGAAGCAGCAAAAAAATAGACAAAATTATCTGATTATGGGACTAATTTTACTTTTATTTAGCTTGTTAGGCATTTTTAAACTAGGATTTTTAGGTGTCCTTGTAGCCAATGTTTTTCGGTTATTAGTTGGAGACACCTATCCGATTTTAGCCGGAATTGTTGCTGTGTATGGAGGATTCTTAGTACTGTTGGGTAAAGAACCAGAGCTAAAGCGTCCTAGGATAGTGGTTGGTATTGGATTCCTTTATTTAGGCGTGCTTCTTTTTTTACATGCTCATTTGTTCTCTGAAACAGTGGCAAATAATCATCACTTTATCTCCTTAACTTGGCAAAAGTTGTTTACAGATATTCGTACAAATGTAGTATCGCAATCTGTAGGCGGAGGGATGATAGGGGCAGCAATTTACACGTTGCTTCATTTTTTAGTCTCACAAATAGGTGTATATGTTGTTGGAACAAGCTTGGTGATTATTGGGGGATGTCTTCTTTCCAATGTAAGTAGTAATGAACTGATGGAAAAAATTCATTCTTTTCAAGTAAAGTTTCAAGAAAAATGGCATCTTCATCGTGAGAAGAGGCAAGAAAAACTTAAGCTAAAAGAAGAAAAACAAGAAATTGCTAAAAAACAAGCGGCAGAAAAGCATGCACAAGAGCAAGCACTAAAAGCACAAACAGAAGTGGAACAAGAATCCCCACAAGTAGCAGAAAATGTGATCGTTCAAGAAGAACTTCCTCTTAAAATTGATACTTATCAGAGTAAATACGAACAGCAGCAGGCTAAAAAGAGTCAATCAATGGAGGACAAGCACGAAGCATCCGAAGATAATGGAGAAGATCTAGAGTTTGAAATTCCTCAAGAATTGGAAGATATTGACTATCAGCTGCCAACTTCAGTGCTGCTCAATGAAATCCCCATGACCGATCAAAGTGAAGAATATCAGTCTATTGAGAAAAATGTAGGAGTTTTAGAACAAACCTTTAAAAGTTTTGGAGTGGATGCAAAAGTAGTCAGGGCAAGCCTTGGACCAGCCGTTACCAAATATGAAATCCAACCTGCTGTTGGTGTAAAAGTCAGTAAAGTTGTAAGTTTGACGGACGACCTAGCTTTGGCGCTAGCAGCAAAAGATATTCGGATGGAGGCTCCTATTCCTGGGAAATCCTTGATTGGGATTGAGGTTCCAAACAATACTGTTAGTACGGTTTCATTTAGAGATATCATTGAGGCACAGCCAAGCCATCCAGATCAACTACTAGAAGTACCACTTGGAAGAGATATCTCTGGTTCTGTCATTTCTGCTGATCTAACCAAAATGCCACATATGCTCATTGCTGGTTCAACGGGTAGTGGAAAGTCCGTCTGTATTAATGGGATTATTACGAGTATTTTGATGAGAGCAAAGCCAAATGAAGTGAAACTGATGATGATTGATCCAAAAATGGTAGAGTTAAATGTTTATAATGGTATTCCACATTTGTTAACACCAGTTGTGACCAATCCTAGAAAAGCCTCCCAAGCACTACACAAAGTTGTAGAAGAGATGGAAAAACGATATGAACTGTTTGCTGGAACAGGCGTTAGAAACATCACAGGTTACAATGAATTTGTAGCCAGACGAAACGCAGAAGAGGGTAGTAATCAACCGATTTTACCATTTATTGTCGTGGTAGTGGATGAGTTGGCTGATTTGATGATGGTTGCAAGTAATGAAGTGGAAGATGCTATTATACGTTTGGCTCAGATGGCGCGTGCTGCAGGGATTCATATGATTTTGGCAACGCAGCGTCCAAGTGTGGATGTTATTACTGGAATTATCAAAGCAAATGTTCCCTCAAGAATTGCTTTTGCCGTATCTAGTGGAACTGATTCAAGAACGATTATTGATTCTAATGGGGCTGAAAAGCTGCTTGGACGAGGGGATATGCTCTTTCTTCCAATGGGGCAAAACAAGCCGATTCGTGTACAAGGAGCCTTTATCTCCGATCAAGAGGTTGAGCGGATTGTGGCATCTGTGACCGAACAACAGGGGGCAGATTATCAAGAAAATATGATGCCTTCTGAGGAAGCAGAGGTTTCTTCAAGTGGGGAGGCTGAGGATGAATATTATCAAGAAGCATTAGAGATGGTTGTTGAAATGCAAACAGCGAGTATTTCCCTTTTACAAAGAAGATTCCGAATTGGGTATAACCGTGCAGCTCGTTTGATTGATGAGATGGAAATGCGTGGGGTTATTGGTCCTTCTGAGGGAAGTAAGCCCAGAAAAGTTTTACTTGATACACTTCCAAATGCTCAGATAGAAATGGAGCATCAGGTAGAGCCACCAGTTGAATAAATAAAAAGAGCCTGAAACCTAGCTTAAAAAGCTAGGTTTCAGACTCTTTTTGTTCGTTTTTACTCGTCATTTTGCAATAAAGAAATTTCTGAATAATTGACGCTTTGACGCAAACGATTTGCAAGAGATAATGAAATTTTCCCTTCTTCAAATAATTCTTGGATTGTTGTTCTTTCCGCATCTAAAGCTTTTAGATAAAACTTTTGAAGTTGTAGCTCGTACTCTTTTCTAGAATGAGTACTGATGTGTCGAATACGTTCTAATTGATTGCGATAATCGCTAAGTGATTGATTGATGATATTTAATTTTACTTTATACAATTTTGATTCAGAGGAGAGTTGTTTTTTGTAATTTTTGAGGGCGTCAATGGCCCCGACTGCACTCGCCTCACGCAAGATGAATAAAGATGAGTCTGCAATCTTAGAATCACTATTAACAAACCTCATTTTGAATAAGAAGTGGTTCAATTGTCTTTGAATAGAGAACTTGGCTTTCTTTAAATTTGGACGCAAGCCACCTGTTAATGCTTGCCGCTTAAACTCCCAAAAATTGAGATAGTACTTAGCGGTTTTTTCAGAGACTTGGTTATTTTCAATTGCTAGATTAATGCCAGTAAACTCTCCTTCATTTGCAATCAATTGAATTTCTTTTTCAAGTTGATGATATTTTTCGTTTTCTGTATTATGATCGTTTTCTTTGTACAAATGGCGCAAGCGAATATTAAACTCGTGCAGCAAATCAGAAAGAACGACCTTTTCTGCCTCATCTTTACTAGTTTGTAAGACCTTGATGGCACTTTGAATCATCAGCTTACGTGCCCGAATTTCTGTGATAGATTTTTCATCCTGAGTCGCATTCATTGGAAGATCAATTTTATCAGGCATATCTGTGTTCTCATATTGATCGTCACCGGTCAGCAATAAACGCTTTCTTTGCTTGGTCAAAATGGGCAATGAAACTGTTGCGACAAGTAAACTAATCAAAATGACACCACAGGCTAAAAAGACAATCAAAGGACGCTGTACAAATGGAAGACCATCAGGCATGCTGTAAGATACAGACATAATCGTTGCCATCGTAATTGCTCCACGAACGCCGGTTAAACCAGTTAAAAGCGCAGTGATAAAACGTGGTTTTGGCGTATTATGTTTTGCTCTTAAGTAGGTCATCCACAAGTAACTATAGGACCAAAGTACACGGATAATGAGTAAAATGAACCAAATAATCAACGTGTAAAGAATAAGACGACCATTTTTTATGGTAGGATTGACCAAAGTTTCACTCATAGCGAGTGGGAGTTCAATTCCTAAAATGACAAAAACTGCACCATTTAAAATATAAATAATCATGTCCCACATTTTATGCGTGACCATTCTTGCCTCAGAAAATTCTCCTCTAAAGATTGGAGCTTGATTAATAGATAGTACACCAGCGGTTACAACAGCAATAACCCCAGAAGCATGGGCGATTTCATCAGCAACAATAAAAATAACAAATGGTGCTAAAATACGAATCGTGGTATGCAAAATCACATCTTTGATTCCCTGTTGAACGAGGAAGATTCGAATATAATGAAAGACATTAATCAAGACAAATCCAATAATTGCGCCCACAAAAGACATATAAAGAAAATCTAAGGCTGCGTTTTTGAGTGAAAATTGACTGGTGAAAAAAGCAGCCATTGCATATTTAAAAGCAATCAAGCCACTCGCATCATTAATTAGACTTTCCCCACTAATGAGGCTGAGAATCTTTTTGGGAAGTTTTACTCGTTCCGCGATGCCATGTACAGCAACTGGATCAGTTGGGGATAATACTGCAGCAAGTGCGAGTGCAAGACTAAAAGGAATTTCACTGATTACTAGGTGAATGAAAAAACCACCTAGTATTGTAGTCAATAACACGAGTAAAATAGCATTTGCAAAAATAGGTGCTCGGAGTTCCCATAATTCATTTTTGGGAAATCTTTTCCCATCATTAAACAGTAATGGTGCAACAAACAATAACATAAACCAATCAGACTCTAAATCAATTTGAACTTTAAAAACCAATGCGACCACTAATCCAACTGAAATTTCAATTAAAGCAGTTGGAATCGCTACTAGATAGTGACTTAAGATATTGGAAAGAACAATCAGGATGATTAGAAGAATACTTGCTTCTAAAACATGCACAGACATCACCACCTATAGTTCATATTATAACAGAGTTCGTTTTATTCTCCTAAAAATAAAGCAATAAAAAACTCATTTTTTGAAAACTTCTTACAAATTTGTTAGTAGAATGTTACTCGAATAAATGGTGACGAGAGGATACGCTCGCTATAATAAGAATGAGTGAAAGATAAAAAAGGAGGATAAAAAATGTTAGAAATAAAAAACATAAAAAAGGTTTTTGGAGATAAAATACAATACGAGGCATTAAAAGGAATTGACTTGACGGTGCAAGATGGAGAATTTATTGGAATTATGGGACCATCTGGAAGTGGCAAGTCGACATTGTTAAACTTAATTGCCACGATTGATACGCCTACAGCGGGTACGATTCTACTAAACCAGCAAGATCCCAATCAATTGAGCCAAGAAAAGTTGGCTCAGTTCAGAAGAAGGGAACTTGGTTTTGTGTTCCAAGATTTCAATCTTATGCCGACACTTACAGTGGAAGAAAATATTGTCTTGCCCCTTACATTAGATGGAGAAAAAGTGAGTGTTATGAATCAAAAAATGCAACAATTAGCCCAGCGTTTAGGTATTGAGTCACTGCTGAAAAAAAGAATTGGTGAAATTTCTGGGGGACAAAAGCAACGAGTTGCTGTTGCAAGAGCGATGATTCATCAACCACAATTATTATTAGCCGATGAGCCCACAGGAAATTTAGATACAAAATCATCGGACGATGTGATGCATTTATTAAAACAACTCAACCAAGAAGAACATGCAACTATTTTGATGGTGACACATGACCCATTAGCGGCAAGTTTTTGTCAAAAAATCGTTTTTATTAAGGATGGAGAATTACTCAAAGAAATTCAAAACCCAGGCTCACAACAGCAATTTTATGACCAACTCTTAGGAGAACTTCGAACGATTGAAGGTGTCACAAATGAAATTTAATCAGTTTGTCATTCGTAATACTTTACGTAATCGCCATTTATATTTTGCTTATTTTTTGAGCACATTATTTTCCGTAATGGTTTTCTTTACGTTCAATGTTTTTGCCAATCATCCCAATATCTCAAGTGGACTAAAGGCTTCGGTTACGACTGGAATGAACGTTGCTTCTGTGATCATCTATGGTTTCTCTTTTTTCTTTGTCTTGTACTCAATGGATATCTTCCTACAGTCACGTAAAAAAGAATTTGGCCTTTTAATGATGCAGGGCATGTCGCCTAAGCAATTACGAGGAATGGTTTTCATTGAGAACTTAGTGATTGGCTGTATCTCAACGCTTTCTGGAACAATTTTAGGAATTGGCTTTGCGCAAATAATATTAGTGCTAAGTAAAAAAGTAATGCATGTCTCACTAGGCTTTTATTTTCCAGCACAAGCAATTATTATTACCCTGATTTCATTTTTAATCTTGTTTTTACTGATTTCGATTTTTATTCAATTTAAGTTGCCACGCTTACAACTACAAGAATTATTGAAGAGTCAAGAACTTGGAAAAGGAGAGTTAAAGCCTTCTTCAATTAAGTCAATCTTGGCGCTTATTTTAATCGGTAGTGGTTATGTTGTAGCACTTATTGTCCCTGGGGGCGCTGTTCCTTTAGTCATGCTACCTGTTGTCGCAGTGGTGATTTTGGGGAGCTACTTCCTATTTAATCAATTGAGTGTATGGACGGTTGAACGATTAAAGAAAAATAAGCAAAGATTTTGGAAAAAAACGAATATGCTAGTTTTTTCAGATTTAGCATTTCGAATGAAAGATAATGCACGAGCATTTTTCCTAGTTTCAGTTATTTCAACAGTCGCGTTTGCTTCAATAGGAAGTTTGTATAGCTTTCAACAAATTATAGTTAAAGAGGTAGATAAAATTCCGTATGATTTTTCTTATCAAGGAGACTCAACTAAAGCTAAAGCTTTCAGTAATAAGTTTACAAGATACTTAGATAAAAAAGGATACGAGAGTAATGAAACAAATGTGAGTTACATCGAGTCAAACTCAGTGTATATTATGAGTGAAAAAGACTACAATCAACTTGCGAAGAGCTTAAAGATGCAGTCCGTTCAGATTGGGAAAGATGCTTTAAGATTAACGTATGAGAATCAAACAACCGAGAAGCAAAAATCAGCAAATTCGCCCTTAACAGTTAGGAATCAAACATTTAGTGTTCAGGAAAAAATGGTCGAAAAAGCGATTCTATCTAGTTATTTTCCACTATACATTGTATCAAATCAGGATTTTGACGCCATTAAAACGGCCGAATCATTGAAAAAATTTGTAATGTGGCAAGCACCAAAAATTTCTTACGACCAAAAAGTGGCGTTGGGACAAAAGTTTGAAAAAGAAGCCAATTTGATTAGTAAAACCTATATGAGTCAACAAATTATCAGTTCATTTGCCCCTATTTTATTTGTCGGATTGTTCATTGGGATTGTCTTCTTTGTATCTGCCGGAAGCTTCTTATACTTTAGATTGTACAGTGATGTAGAGGTGGACATTCAAAAATTCAAGATGGTTTACAAAATTGGCTTGACAAAACAGGAGCTAAAGAAAATGGTGTATCAACAAGTAGGAATTCTCTTTTTTACGCCGATTATGCTTTCACTGTTGCATGGCGTAGTGGCGCTCAGCGCTATGTATCACATGTTTGACTTAGGTTTACAAGGAGCAGCTTTTGCGGTTCTAGGAACATTTCTTTTCATCCAAGTAGTTTACTATTTTGTTGCAAGATATTTTTATTTCAAAAAAGTCTATGCAGCAATCGTCTAATCAAAAGAGCTAGAAAGACCAAAGCGTTTTTCTAGCTCTTTTCTTTTTTATAAGGTTAGTTTGCAAAAAGGGAGAATATAAGCTATAGTGTTTCATGAAGATAGAAGAGAAATGAGGAAAATAGAGTGACAAAAGTATCCATTTATGGAAAAACGTTTACTGATTTGGTTACGTGGTTTGAAGAGCAAGGAGATAAAAAATTTCGAGCAACCCAAGTGTGGGACTGGCTTTATCGCAAACGGGTTAAAACATTTCAAGAAATGACCAATCTTGCTAAGCCAACCATTGAAAAATTGGAAGAACATTTTGAGATGAGTCCTCTTAAACAAGTAGTCGTACAAGAGTCAAATGATGGAACAATCAAGTATTTATTTGAACTTTCCGATAAAAATATGATTGAAACTGTATTAATGCGTCAAGAGTATGGCTTATCAGTTTGTGTAACGACCCAAGTAGGTTGCAATATTGGGTGTACATTTTGTGCAAGTGGTTTATTGACCAAACAAAGAGATCTAACGGCAGGTGAAATTGTTGCGCAAATTATGCAAGTTCAGTATTACTTGGACGAACAAGCAAACGGAGAACGTGTTAGTCACGTGGTTGTGATGGGGATTGGAGAACCATTTGATAATTATGACCATGTAATCAAATTCTTAAATGTCATTAATGATGACAAAGGACTTGCGATTGGGGCAAGACATATCACCGTTTCAACAAGCGGCCTAGTACCAAAAATCAAAGAGTTTGCGGACAATGGTTTGCAAGTTAATCTGGCGATTTCTTTGCATGCACCAAACAATGAAGTCAGAACGTCGATCATGCGAATTAACCGTCGTTTCCCCATTGAACAACTGATGGATGCAGTGGATGAATATATTGCCAAAACCAATCGTCGAATTACCTTTGAGTATATTATGCTAGCAGGTGTCAATGATCGCAAAGAGCATGCCCAAGAACTAGCAGACTTACTTAAGAATAAACGTAAGCTAACCTATGTGAACTTGATTCCGTACAACCCGGTTACTGAACATGACCAATACAGCCGTAGTAAAAAGGAAGATGTTTTAGCTTTTTATGATGTGTTGAAAAAAAATGGTGTGAATTGCGTGATACGTAGAGAGCATGGAACCGATATTGATGCGGCTTGTGGTCAACTTAGAAGCAAGCAATTGAAAAAGAAAAAAACGAGAGCATAAAGGAAACAACTCGCTAGAAAGCTTTAATAGGTAGCAAGAAAACTTTATGAAAAGACTAAGTGCAGCTTGAATTAAACAAGTTGCATCTAGTCTTTTTGATTGGTTGAAAGCAAATCATGCAGTTTTTATTTAAAAGAAAAACAGACAGCAAACAAGCAACAATAGGTAAGACAATAGAAACTTGTTGCTAACTCTCGCTTTGAATTGAAATATAGCGCTTATCTATGTTGTTTAAGAAAAAGAATAGAGGAAAAAAGTTGAAGAAAAAGACAATCAGTACCATCGTGAGCATGATAATCATTTTGGGAGGTTATGCCTATCAAAAGGGTTATCTAGGTTCCACAAATGAAGTACATACTTCACAAACAAAGGTAGAAACACTTGCAACGAGTCAAACACACACTAGTAGTGAAACTAGTGAATCAAATGAAGTTACTTCTAACAGTGAAACTAGTGAATCAAATGAAGTTGCTTCTAATATTGACACTAACGAATACAAAGAAATCGCTGCTAAAAATTTCACTTCTGGCAGCCTTGCGTATGAAACCATTAATCAGAATAAATCTACATTGAATGCGAATGATTGGCAACAAGAAAAAATTGAATACGGAAACTTAGATCAGTTGAATCGAACAACTGAGGTTACAGCTTATCTATCGAAAAAGAATCTAGGCAAATCAGAAACCCGGTCGGAACAAATCTTTAAACCGACAGGCTGGCATAATCAACCGAGGATAGTTGCTGGAAATCGGATATTCCCTCAAAACAGAGGCCATTTGATTGCCTACACGCTATCTTTTAATATTGATAGTAATGGGAACTATCGCCAAGGAGAATTAGGAAGCTTGGACAATCCCAAAAATCTTGCGACACAATCGGAGTTTAGTAATCAAAAAACAATGCAGGTTTTTGAAGGGAAAGTCAGAAATGCTCTTTCTCAAGGAAAAAATGTCATTTATAAAGTGACCACTGTATTTCGTGATAATGAGCTAATGTGTCGGGGGTATTGGGCCCAAGCAGTTTCGACTGATGGAACGTTAAACTTTAATGTGTACATATGGAATGTTGAGCCAGGTATTTCGTTTGATTATGCCACAGGAATGAGCAAGGTAGATGACACGATAAACGTTCAAAATGTGTATGTTGGTAGAGAGTATAATAAAACCTACAAAAGTTATAAGAAATGATGAAAACTATAGCATAATCACGCAGAAGAGCTTGGGGACAGACGTGTTTGATTTCTTCTTACTTCCAAAAGAGTTGCTTACGCTCTCACTATCTATTCGGGTACTAAAAGACTGAAACAGAAATCAAAGGTCATATCTCAGGCACATCAATACGTTAGACAGTCATAAATTTGAAACGTATTTATAAAAAAAGCATCAACGGAAAAAAATCGCAAAAGCTATCAGCAAGCAAACGATAGCTAGAGAGTTTCTTTCACCTAATAGATGGCGAAAGGCGATTGGAATGATAGAAATACGCTTGAGCTACGAGTGAGCAAAATTTTATTATGTCGGGATGCTCTTTCGTACTTTATACTAAAAATAATCGCTAGTTATTTAGTTCATAAAATAACTAGTGATTATTTTTTTAATTATGAATGAGATACTTCTAAAGCCTCATTACCATGGCTATGAAACATACCACTACTCCTATAATAGTTACAATAAATACGAGCACGATAAAATTTTTGTCAAAGAAAAATTTTATCGTGCTTGTACACGGCTAAAAGATAATTTCAACATAAGCAAACTTGTTTGCTAGCAATTGTTTTCTAACAGAAAAAGTATAAACTAATTATAGTATCGAGCGTAGCTTAGCTTAGCTATTTTGTTTTTTGAAAATTGAACAAACAAAGTAGGCTTAGTGGTACCATCGAGCAAAGACCAAAGAGCGCGCCTACTTCGTAAAGTTGTTTTGTTAGCCAGTACTGACCACCTAAGTCAAATACTTTTTGTAATATAGATGTATTTAGTGCTCTAATTATAATTAATACAAGCCATGAATTGTAGATAATAATCAACTGAACCCAGTAGTTCCCTGTCTTAACAATGTCGGTAATTTCATCTTTTTGAAAGTAGTAAGTATAAATTGCAAACGAAAAAAAGATAGAAAACACACATAGGAACCAACCTAAATAGTTTGAAAACGGAACGCCAAAATAAGCACCCCCATTTTCCCAACGCCAGGCATGACTGATGGTAGAGCTCCAAGGATCAATTACAATATCCCATAAAATCATAAGGAAGCTAGCGATTATCGGTTGAATAAAAATCAATGTTCCTTTCAACTTGTTTGAGTAGGAACCCAACAGTGCTGAGCTTAGATTCCATGTTATATAGGCCATTTGAAAGTATGCGACATTAATAAAAATAGGGGTATAGATTAGTTTTGGTCCTAAGCTTGAAGTATAATAGTAATTTCCAAATGGAAAACCAGTTGCAATACTCATATTTTCATACAAATTTCCGAAAACAAATGCTAAGCAAAGAAAAATAATGATACTCTTCCATGAATATCTTTTTGCTCCTTGGATGAAAACATAGATAACTGACAATAACGTAAGAATTGCGGCACCTTTGTTTTCAAAGAAACCAGCACTACTTATTCCGGTTATAACTGCAAGAAATAATATCGCGAATGTTAGTAACCATTGTGGGGTAAGATAAGATTTTATTTTAGATGTAGTCAATTTTGTATCCTTTCCTTTCAGTTGTGATAGAATAATGTGAAGTGGTACAAATGTAACACGACAACTAGATCATATAGTTGTTGCACGTGCAAGTCAATAAAATGTGAATATAAAGTGACAAATGGAAAGGAAATGTCGCAGTTTATGAAAAATATTAATAAAATCAGACCTCAAGTTCGTAGGACCTATGAGTGGATATTTGAAGCTTTTTTAATTCTAATACAAGAAAAAGAGCCCGAAAGAATTACTGTTTGTGAAATTACAAAAAAAGCTGGCGTGGCCAGGCAAACCTTTTATCGTAACTATACGAACAAAAATGATATTATCCAAAAATACATCGACTTGATTTTTTTGGATTTTGTACAAAGTATTGAGGATAGACATACTTGTAAAGATATTTGTTTATGTTATTTTGAAACATTGTACCAACATAAACATAGTTTAATTTCATTAATCAAGTATTACGATGCAGAGATAATTTTAAAAACTTTTAGTAGATATATTGATGTTTTTATTCGTATTTTAAGTCAGGATGAAAGCAAAATAAAGAAAAATAGCAATCCACAATATCAAATTATGTATCAAGTTGGGGGAACCATTTTTATTACATCAGAATGGATCCAAAAAGGCATGCAGTCGTCGGTGAAGGATATGGCCAATCTCGTTAAAAGGACTAGTTCTTCCAATTATTTTTTTAATAAATAAAATGCTTTGAGAAAGCCGAAACGAAGGAAACCGTTTCAGCTTTTTTTCTATGCGAAATTGTTCAACGTCAATATTGGATATTTAATATTTTGTATACTATATTTTTACTGCATTTCTTATGACACAATCTGTATTTACTTCGTAGATAAAATTTTTTGTCTTTTTTTTAAGTTATTTTTATTTTTTTTGAAAAGATGATTTATAAAAATAAAATATGATAAATAAAATAATATATTGAATATAAATTAAAAAATGATATAATTAACGGGAACTCAAGTTGCGTAAAAAACTATTTTAACAAGGGTGAAGCACCGCTTCACCCTAAAATTCTAGAGATAGTTGATGAGAATATAAAAAACAATAGTGCTGATATCTCAACAATAACTAAGAGTCCCCTAATAAAATAAACTATGTACTAAAATTATAGCAACATTATGATATTTACTAGATTTCAAGCTGTATACTGAAACCGGATTTCTAACTGCTCATAATCTGAACGATAAGAATCAAATTTAAATTACTATTTGGAGAATATCAATGTATAAAAAAATATTTTTATTTTTAGTAGTCAGTACCCTTACTTTTTTTTCAATAACTATGTTTCAAATGAATATCTTATGGAATTTATTTGCTAAAGACAATGAGTTAAAGACTGTGGCATATATTATCGCAAGTTCTTTAATTGTACAATCTTTTATCTCTTTAATATCAGGTGTTTTTGTGGATAAATACTCTAAAAAAAATATATTAACGATGAGTTTGTTTGGTTTTATTTTAATAACGTTCATTTGCTATATAACTTCTTCTAGCTTTATTATAGTAGCAACCTATTTTTTATTTGTTGTCTTAAATATTTTATTTCAAAAAACTTTTATAGTAATGGTAGCGCATCAATTACCGACTAATGAATTTATTAAATATGACGCTATATCTGGTATATTTAATCAAATTATCTCTATAATTTGTAACTTGATTTCTGGAATATTACTTAGTTTTATGAGCAGAAATTTTATTTATTTAATTATTTTTTTAGGATTTTTTGTGGCACTTATGATTATCTTAAAAATTCAGGAGTTTGATAAAGAGAACGAACACAAAAATATTAACACAAAAATAACCGTTCAATTTATCAACAACAATGTGATACGTAATAAAGAAGTTTTGATTTTCATTATAATGTTATTTTTATTAAATTTAAATTATGGGTATATTCCTAATGTTTTACCCTATTTCATGGTAAGTATATCAAAAAATATCAATCCACTTTTTCTATCATTTTTAAAATCTGCTGTTAATATTGGCGAAATTATGGGGAACTTTATCATTATCTATAAAAGTAAAAAGGTTTCAAAAGTTACGAAAATTGGGTTAATTGGGTCTAGTATTAGTTTTATCACGTTACCAATCCTTTCAAACTATTCTTTAGGGTTATTCTTAGTATTAACTCTGTATGGTTTTTTTGATACCTTAACACAACCACTGCTTAGTTATTTTATAAGTACTATTGAGAATGGTATTAAAGGAAGAATGATTGGGATTATTGACTGTGTTGTTTACCTCGCAGCTCCAATAGGAATCGTTATCGGGAATTACCTTAGTAAACAGGGAGTTATATATGTAAGTACGTTTATATCCGCCATATTTTTTCTCTCTTTTTTTATATTTAAAAAGAGCATATATAATAATATCGACTTGAAAGAAGTTGATTAAGTTTGACACTAGACAAATTTTAGATCATGAGTTAATTTTATTCAGATTAGTTCTAAAATAGATTCAAAACAAGCAATTAATAGCATGAAAAAAATAAAATAGTTCATATTAGAGTAGAAAGTAATTTATTGCCTTCAGAGGTAGGTCCCAAATTTTAACTAAAATGTTAACAAATAAGACAGATAGCAAAGTACCACCTGTTGAATTCAATTAGAATGAATTTAACAGGTGTTTTTTTATGAAAAATAGTGCTATTTCAAAAATAATCGGGTTTCACTGGAGACAGCTTGCGTGAATTCATGTTGTTCATTAAACCGTACGTAGGCTCTATCGTTATGAATAGAAACGCATAGACATATAGAAGGTACAGGATTTCTCCATTTTTTAGAAGTCGTAGGGGTTGTTTGAAGTGCTTGTTCCTACTGATTACTGTTCTGATAATCTGAGGAGTCTTGAGGACGGCAGCAATGTTATTGTGTTTAATATTAGTGTATTGTTTTATCCATCTAATGATTAAACATCGCGAAAGTTGAATTTAACCTTAAAATAAAAACCTTCAAATCGTGAACGGGTCAAACAAAAAAATCTAGTGAAAAAGTTTTTTTTAATACTTGCTCTGGAGTGCACTCTATACTGTAAAGTAATAGTAGTAAAAGAGAGGTGGAGAAAATGAACATTAAAAAAGCAGCTGAAATGTTTGATTTAACAATCGATACGCTGCGCTATTATGAGCGAATGGGTGTGATTCCACCAGTTTCACGCAATAAAAGTGGCTATAGAGACTATCAAACAAATGATCTAAATTGGATTTATTTAGCGAAAAGTTTGCGGAATGCAGGACTATCGATTGAATCATTAATTGAATTTGCTAAGTTAGCACAGCTGAGAGAAACGCAAAATGTTGAAGCCGCACAAAAGCAAATCCTCGCAGAGCAATATGAAGAAATTGATCAAAAAATTGGAGAATTAGTAAGAGTCAAAGAGTTACTTGCTTATAAAATTTCAAGTTATGATGAGCACATGGCTAAGTTTAAAGCGGGGGAATTGACGCCTGATAAAGTTGAAAAACTTTGGAAAATAAAATAATCAAACTTTATGCTTGCTCTAGACTGTACTCCATAGTTTAGGATAAGTATGTAATAAAATATTAGGAGGAAAAAATTATGCAAACAATTACATTAAATAATGGGGTTACCATGCCACAACTAGGATTTGGTGTATACCAAATTCCGAATGAACAAACTGCTGAAGCGGTGTATCAAGCGATTAAAGTAGGTTATCGTTTAATCGATACAGCATCCATTTATGGGAATGAAAAAGAAACAGGTGAAGGGATTAAGCGAGCGATTACTGACGGAATTGTAACACGTAAAGACCTTTTTGTAACTTCAAAATTATTTATTTTACAAGCGCCAGAAGAAAAAGCAACTCAAACCATTAATCAATCACTTGAAACTATGGGGCTAGACTATCTAGATCTTTATCTCATTCACCAACCTTATGGAGATGTATACGGAGCGTGGCGCGCAATGGTTTCAGCACAAAAGGAAGGGAAATTACGTGCAATCGGTATTTCAAATTTTAAATCTGCGAAAATGATTGAATTCGTTGGCTTAAATGAAGTAAAACCACAAATTAATCAAATTGAAGTGAATCCATGGAATCAACGTATTGAAGACGAAGAATGGCATGAAAAATACGGAGTACAAATAGAGGCATGGGCACCATTTGCAGAAGGTCGACATGATTTATTTACGAATTCAGTGCTAAGCGATATTGGAAAAAAATATCAGAAATCAGTTGGACAAGTTGTTTTACGCTGGTTGATGCAAAGAGGGGCTGTTGCCTTAGCCAAATCAGTTCGACCAGAACGAATGGCAGAAAATTTTGATATTTTTGATTTTGAATTATCTCAGGAAGATCTTCATACGATTGCTCAATTAGACAGAAAAGAATCTGCGTTTTTCGATCATGATGCACCGCAACAAGTCGAATGGTTTATGAATCGAATGCTTGAAACAGAATAATGAAATAACAAGTTAACCGACAAAATTTATACATGGGTACAGCTTAAGCTAAAATTCTAGTTTGATAGAAACTTGCATAAAGAACATGTATTTCTATCAAATTAGCTTGCTTAAGGTTGTGAGGGATTTTATTCAACTATTTGGAGGGATGATTCAGTGAAAAAAGTAGTCATTATTGGAGCAGGGGGACAAATTCCTCAAGTTCTAATTCCGCTTTTGCAAGCACAAGAAGATGTACAGTTAACCCTATTTGGGAGAACGGCCGCAAAGCTTGCTTATGAGAATGTTACCAAAATTTCAGGTGAGGTGAGCAATAGTTCTGACTTACTTAAAGTACTAAAAAATCAAGATTTTGTTTATATGAATTTTGACAATAAAGCAGCAACTGAGCTTGTGGTTAAGGCCATGGAAGAAACAGGTGTGAAACGGATAATTCAAGCTGGAGTATTAAGCGTCTATGGAGAAGTGGCAGAGCCTTTTTCACGTTGGAATAGTCGCATGATGGGAGGCCCAGTTGCACATAACAGAGGGATTGAAGTACTAGAAGCAAGTGAATTAGATTATACATATATGCGAATGACTTGGCTCTATAATGGTGAAAATAAGGAGTATGTTGCAAGTCCAAAAGGAGAGTCCTTTTTAGGTGCACAGATTACAAGAAGAGCGATTGTACAATTTGTTATGGATAATATTGAAGGGAAAAGAAACGATAGTAGAGCGAGCATTGGTCTATGGGAACCAGGTTCTGAAAATAAGCCAAAGCCAGATTTTTACTAAGTGAAGGCAAAGAAACAGTGAAAATGAACTAGCCCATAGCAGTGACAGTACGGCATAAAAGCGAGGAATTTTATTTTGCCACACATAGTTTTGTACCTTTGAAAAAGAAAGGAAAATATAACTTAAATAATAGAGCTGTTGGTTCATTTATCGTATGATTTAAAATATATGGCGTAGTTATTTTATTTGAAAGATGAGAATGTGCGGTCAACATAGGTTATTGTCGGTGACCGCATTTTAGTTTATCCAGATGGGGGAGTAATCAATGAGAAAAAAATATCGTTTCGTTCTACTCTCAATAATGATTGTAGTGGTTACCGGCGGACTTTTTTGGATAAATAGAGCACAGGTAAACACTGATGGAAAGAAAGTGACGAAAGTGGAAAATGGCAAAACCTTAATCGTGTATTATTCGAGAACAGGCAACACCAAAGAGGTAGCAAAACTCATTCAAGCACAGGTGAGTGGGGAGTTAGTTGCTATCGAAACATTAGATGATCGGCCAGCTAATTATGCACAAGAGGTCAAACAAAATGAGCAAGAACAAGAGAAAAGTCTGTTGCCAAAGTTAAAGACTCAAATCAGTGACTTTGATAGTTATAATCGGATTTTTATTGGGGCGCCGACATGGAATATGGCGTTACCACAAGCAGTTGTGACCTTTTTAGACCAATATAATTTTTCAGGAAAGACCGTGATTCCTTTTAACACAAATGGAGGGTACGGTGAAGGTGCTACCTTTAGTCAAATTAAAAAAGGGGCGAAAGGGGCAAAAGTTCTTGAGGGGTTATCCTTAAAAGGTGGCGAAGAAACCAATGGTATTTTATTAGCAATAAAAGGAGATAAAAAAGTAGAGGTTTCCAAAGAAATTGATAAATGGTTAACAAAAATCGGGCAAAAATAATCAGATTAAAGGAGGTATAAAATTGAATAAAGAAAAATTTGGTGTTGTTTTGCCCATAACGTTGCTTGCATATTTTTTGATTCTAATGGATAACTCCATTATTTTCACAAGTTCTGTAGAAATTGGCAAAAGTCTTACTCTTTCTACATCTGCTCTTTCATGGGTATCCAGTGCGTATACGCTGACGTTTGGTGGTTTTCTTCTACTTAGTGGACGTTTGTCTGATTTACTAGGTAGAAAAAAAGTTTTTTTAATTGGGTTAAGTATATTTGGAATGAGCTCACTGCTGATTGGACTCTCTCAAAATGCAACGATGATGATCAGTATGCGTGCTTTACAAGGAATGGGGAGTTCGATTATTGCCCCTACAACGCTTGCATTGATAATGGATACATACAAAAATGACAGGAGACAAAAAGCAATATCGTATTATGGTGCAACGGCTGGGATTGGTTCGAGTATTGGCTTGCTGATTGGTGGCGGTTTGACGAGCTTTATTTCATGGCGCGCTGGTTTTATCATCAATGTTCCTTTTACACTTCTTTTGATTGCCTTAACGATGAAGTACGTGAATGAATCAGAGGTAAAAAAAGAAAAAATAGATTATATTGGCAGCATTTTATCTGTTTTAGGTTTAGTGGGGGTCATTTACGGATTCACTGAAAAGAAAACACTAATGATTGCTTTAGGTGTGGTGATACTAATTCAATTTATTATCCGTGAATATCGAAGCAGCTACCCGATACTCCCCTTAATCTTATTTAAAAATAAAGTACGTTCAGGAGCGTATATTGCACGCCTATTATTTATGATGACAATGCTCCCTTTTTGGTTCTTTTTGCCACAAATGTTGCAGAGTCAATATGGTTTCTCAGCGTTTGAATCAGGGCTGGCTTTTTTACCACTGACAGTTGTTAATTTTATCATTGCCTTACGATTACCCAAGTTGACTTCTAAGTTTGGTAATGGACAGGTATTATTTGTCGGGGAATTTATTTTAATGGTAGGCCTAGGATTACTGGCTTTTTCAAATGTGGCAACTGGCTATTGGGGAGCCGTTTTTATACCCATGATGGTTATTGGTTTGGGGCAAGGATTAATTTTAGCACCAGTGACGTCTGCTGGGGTGTATAAAGCACCGGCAGAATTATCAGGAGTTGCGAGTGGTGTTACGAATACAATGCATCAAATTGGTGGGCCAATAGGCTTAGCCTTAATTGTTTCCATAACCTCTGATTTTCATATAGAAATTTGGATGATGCTTATTTTTACTCTAATTGCGGCAATCGTTGTGGCATTTTTCGTTCAGCAAAAGGATTAAGAAGATTAAAGGGATTGCAGAAGTGAAACAGTCGCTCATTAAATTTAATTGGAATGTTAGAGTAATTCATGACTAAGAAAAAACAAAGCGAAGACTTACTTGATAAGTTGGCAAAAGTCGGGATGAAAATGAAATATGGCATTAAAATGGCCTGGAAAGATCGTCAAGTGGATTTAGTAGCAACTTTATTTTAATGGTATTCTTCAAAAAAAGGATCAAAGATTTGATTGTTTGAAAACAGTTGAACAGGTAATTGGAAAGACACCTTTTGAAAAAGGTTCCACTGCTATCTGTTTAGTAGACAGAATGCTCACTACTACCTATAAAAAAATTGATAGAAAAATGTAGAATAAACTTTTATGGAAAAAGAGGGGACAAATGAGAAACAGAATTGTAGTATTTACGTCATTACTCGCTATTGTAATCGTGTCAGTGATTTTTATGGATATAAAAAAAGTAGTTCCCAGAATGAGGGAACACCTAATAGTATGAACACAACGGCTCAACAGCAGACACAGAAAAGTAAGTCGGGTGGCAAAGGGGCCTTGGTGGTTTATTTTTCTAGAAGAGAGGCTGCTTCAAGTGTCTATAAAGACCAGCCACTAGAAATTGGAAATACTAAAAAGATGGCTCTTTTCATTCGTGAGAAAACACAAGGAGACGAGTTTGAACTTCTTCCGGTAAAGGACTATCCAAATAATTTTAAAAAGACTTCGGATGTTGCACAAGAAGAACAAAATAATAATGAACGTCCCAAATTCAAGGGCAGTTTACCAGACGTTAGTCAATACGTCACCATATTTATTGGTGCACCTGTATGGTGGGGGGATTATCCGATGATTGTCCATACCTTTTTAGATTCAGTGAATTTAGATGGGAAAAATGTTGTCCCGTTTTCCACTCATGAAGGGTCAGGGTTAGCAAACTATCCTGAAGTACTCAAAAGAAAGTACCCTAAAGCAAACGTTTTAAAAGGTCTGGCGATTAGAGGCAGTGACGTGGCTTATTCCCGAGTAAATGTTAAAGAAGAAGTCGACGAGTGGCTCGACGGATTAGGGTATTAAAAGAGGAGGGAAAGAATGTTAAAAAAACACAAATTGGCTATCAGTTTTTTATGGATTATGATTTTAATTCTTTTGCCAGCACCGTTAGTATACTTGTTAGCGAAAAATTTGGTTGATACAAAAGAAAATGTAATTATCTATGGTTTAGGGGTATTAGCCTACTTTTGGTGGTTAGTGAGTGTTTATTTATCTACTAGACCAAAATGGATTGAAAAAGAGATTGGCTTACCTCAGATGTACTTGTTTCATGGAGTGTTAGGTATTTTTTCGCTAGCATTTGCGATGGCGCACAAGTTATTAGCCTTTTCCATTGATGAAACAATAAAAGATGTGGGGAATTGGGCTCTCTACTTGGCGCTTTTTAGCATTTTATATGCCATTTTTTTTCTGTCCGGATGGGTAGTTGACCGTTTTCCCATAACTAAAAATATTAAGAATAAGTGTCAATTTGTGTTGAAACATCAAGTTTCTGTTTGGATTCATCGTTTAAACTTTGTTATTATCGGATTGATTTGGCTGCATGTCCATTTAATTGGTAGAATAACCAGCATTAGAAGTTTTATCATACTTTTTGATTTATATACAATAGTGATACTTGCTAAGTACATTCAGTATAAGTTTATCGAAACACATTTGGAAAAGTATCATGGGCAATTAGTTGAAAATCATCCATTAGATAAGGAAACACAAAAAATAGTCATAAGATTAGGGAAAAAAGTGGCGCCGTATAAAGCAGGCGATATTTTCTTTTTACGATTTAAGAAAAATGCAGCTATTTCTCAAGAAGCACATCCGTTTTCAGTTTCCTCTGCTCCAAGTTATTCGAGAAAGCAAGTGCAGTTTACAATTCAACGTTTAGGTGACTATACAAAAAAAATTAGTGAGGTTCCTCTTGGAAGCCAAGTCTATTTAGAAGGGCCATTTGGGATGTTGGACGAGATTGTCCAATTTAGTATTCAAAAAAAGCAAAGCGTAGTATTATATGGCCTTGGTTCAGGGATCGCTCCTTTATTGAGTTTAGCTTTAGAATATGGGAATTCATGTTCCATGCATGTGATATGGAGTATACATCAAGATGCAACACCTTACTATCATCAAGAATTCCTCAAGTTGCAAGAGGAAAATAGTAGGTTTCAATATGATGTAAAAAAATCAAGATATACTCTTGAAGACTTGACCAGTATCATAGACAAGTCAGAGATAGAACATGCAAAATTCATCATTGTTGGCTCTGCTTCTGTGGTGTTAAAAGTAGAAAGTAATTTAAAAAAGTTAGGAGTCACAAAAAAACAGATTGTGGATGAACGGCTTACGATGTGAGAAGAGTTTCAAATAGATGTAGAAGAAGATTCAGGTTTAACATAATAAATATCCCTTAAAGCGGAAACTGTTATGGATCAATCCAAATATATATGAAAAAATATATGGAACAAATGCTTTATTTAATTGTTTAACTTTAACAAAAGATAGTACTAATAAAATCAGTGAAACTACCACTTAGAATATTTTCTGTCACGCATCAAAGAATGTTTAATTTCTTTTAGACATAGGTATGTAGAAAGTGAGATTACGGATGATTTGAATATTCCCAGAGTGAGTTTTAAGACCAAAATCAAGAATTAAAAGCAAACTGAACGGCTCAATGTTTATTTTAATTGAGCCGTTCAGTTTATTTTTAGTTTAAGGAGTGTTTTTATCAAAAGAATTAGTGACCTAAATCCAAAATAGTCGATTTTGATTTAGGTAAAAGGTGACTGCCATGTTCGTTGATACTTTCTTGTATAGCACAGAATTTTTTAGGATTCTGTTCCATATCTTTAATTAATTCGGCTAGTGTTTGCTTCTTATTAGAAAAAGTATAGTGCAGTTGCTCATTTTTATGGATACTCTTAAAAAGTGTTGATTGGAAAAGTTGGGTACTAAGAGTTTTTTTTTCATTTTTTAAGTATGAAAGCTCATCTTTAATATTAGCTAAATTTTCTGCTGTTTTTGCAGGAAACAATTTTTTTATGAAGGAACTTTTATTTTCTAGTTGAGCAATCTTTTTATTACAAGATTGAATTTTTTTATCACAATCTTCAATTTTTTTTATAGAGTACTGCGCATAAGAATGTTGAGATTGATTAACAGTATCTTTTTTTTGAATATAATGTTTAAAAGACATGCTTACGTTACGAATTAATTTTTTTATTTGAGGCATAAAATATTCTCCTTTATTTTTTCTGACACTATTAGTATAGCGAAAAAGAAAGAGAGGAAACGACAAAAAAAGAGGAAATTTAAATTTTTTGATAATATTTCCTGACTAGAGCAAGGTAAAAATTTTTTCTGTATAAGTTTGCGATGGAAAATCAAATTCAGCCGTTTAGTGAAAACAACTGATTAGTACACGGAGGTTAAGAAGTCAAAAAATCTTTTATTCTAAACAACGGATAGTCTAAAATATCCTCCTCTTGCTCAATTTAATAAACAGGAGGAGGATCTTTTAGATTTAGTGAGAGGAAAGCTGAAGTATGTGAAAAAAACTGTCTATTATTTTTTTTTATTTTCTTTTAAAGTAAAAATTTTCGATGGGCGGCCAATGCCTACAGGTTTTTCGCCAAGTTCAACTAACTCAGCACGTAATGCTTTTTTAAAATTGGAATGGTCAATGGTTTGATGAGGACACCCCAAAAATTTGGCAAAAACCTTCCGCGCTTCAGTAATAGTAAAAGATTGTCCAAGCAAACGGAGTACTTTAGGGTCGTGATACATTTTATTTAAGACACGTAAAAATGCTTTGCTAATGATTTTTGCGTGGTCAAAGGCAAGCTGTTCGCCGGCGGTAGTTTTTCCAGTTTGAAAATTTAAAATAATTTCATTGGGACCATTTACCAGGTGAAGCATGTCGTCTTTTCTGACTACAGAAAACCAAAGTGCCTCTTTGGCGTCTAGCCCAGCTGTTAAAGGTTCTTCTCCAATAAAGGCAAGGTAACTAACGGTAATAATCCACCCTCTAGGATCACGATTTGGCGTGCTAAAGGTATGAAGTTGTTCGATATGTTGTGAGGTAATGCTGACACCAGTTTCTGTTGCAGTTTCGCGTAAGCAACTTTCATCTGTAGATTCCTCTGGCTGGACAAATCCTCCTGGTAATGCCCAAGAATTTCTAAAAGGATGTGTGTTACGACGAATCAGTAAAACTTTTAGTTGATCTTGTTCACGGTTATAACAAAAAAGAACATTGTCAACAGTCACCGAAGGAGTGCGGTATTTTTTTGAGTTGTGTTGTCTGTACCAAGCTAAATAATCTTTTTCAGTCGCTTCGGTTTCATAATAATGTTTTTCTTCGCGTTCGTTTATAAAAGTAGGCAATCGAGCGTCATCCTTCCTAAAATTGTTCCATATCATTCATTTTAACAGAAATGGCAGCAGAATAAAATAATCTGTCAAGTATCAAACAGTTGTTTTCCTATATTTATTTTATATAGACCAGGGGAAAAGATTGTTTCTATTTTTCAAGGATGAAAATCTTATTTTACTTGATAACATTAGAAAAGAAACAATGAATGTAAGGATAAAAAAAAGCTAAGACATACGAAACCTATGTCTTAACCTATCTTTGATGAATACATTATTATCTTTCACGAATGACTTCGATTTTATAACCATCTGGATCAATAATAAAGTAGTATGAAGGAGGAATTCCTGGTAATCCTTTTAAGTCAGTAACGTTAAAGCCTTGTGCTTTTTGTTTTTTGTGAAGCTCCTCTAAATCACTAGTTGAAATAGCGATGTGTCCGTAGCCATTGCCTAAGTCATAGGCTTCATGATCATAGTTATACGTTAATTCTAATTCATAGTCATCCCCTGGTAGAGTCAAATAGACCAGGTCAAACTTATTATCAGGGAATTCTCTTCGGCGACTCTCTTCAAACCCAAAAGCTTTTTGGTAAAAATCAAGAGAAGCTGTTAAATCTTTTACACGAACACAAGTATGTGCCATTTTCATTTTTACATCATCCTTTATTCCATAATAATTTAATCATAACACAGAAGAAATCGTGACTTCTACTTTTTCGCTCAGTGTTTTTTATGGTGAGTGAACCAAGTAGTTGTTTCAAAAAAATGGACAAGGTATGCGACGATTACAGAGATGTAATTGAAAATCGAACGTATGCCTAACGCAAGGGGTAAATAAAAGAAAACACTGCGATTCAGTAAAGAGCTTAGTTCGAAAAAGTTTCCAAAGAGCAAAAAGGTTGAAATGAAGGCTATAAATAAAAGAACAACCATTTGCTTTCTTCTTACAGTCAAAGGATCAGAGACACGGATGAGTACATGGAATCCTGTAAAGCCAGTTAGTAGCACACACATTGTGGAAGTTATGTCTGTACCAAGTGCAAAATTTTGATTGGCGAGCTGCAAAATAATAATCGAGGTTACGACGGTTAGAGCAGCTGGCACTGAAATCCGCAAGATATTGTGCAAAAAATCCCCTTTTACCCTGTGATAATTAGGCGCCAGTGCCAAAAAGAATGAAGGAATTCCAATTGTAAAGCTGTTGATAGGAGAAAGCTGGATTGGTTCAAATGGGTAGTGCATGTTAACAAAAATAAATAGAATCGATAGCAAAATGGTATAAATCGTTTTGACTAAGTACATAGATGCAACTCGCTCAATATTGTTGATTACGCGTCTTCCTTCTTTTAAAACATGAATCATCGCACTAAAATCAGAATCAAGTAGCACAACATCTGCTACTGCGCGGCTTGCATCACTGCCACTTGCCATTGCCACACTGACATCCGCTTCTTTTAGAGCAAGAACATCATTGACACCATCTCCAGTCATACAAGTCGTATGATTATTTTCTTTTAGCGCACGAATCAAACTTCTTTTTTGAGCAGGGGTTACACGTCCAAAAACAGTTTTTTCTTCGACTAATTGTTTGAGGTCTGCATCTTCTGGAATCGTAGAAAGATCGACATAATTCTTTGCTCCTAGTATCCCAGCATTTTGTGCAATAGTTGAAACGGTTAGTGGATTGTCACCAGAAATGACTTTTAGCGTGACGTCTTCCTTTGCAAAATAGCTAAAAGTATCAACTGCATTTTCACGGATAGAATCTTCAATGATTAACAAAGCATAAGGATCCAATTGTTTGGGTAGCTCTGGACCATTCAGTGTCTCTGTAGTGTGAGCCAGGAGCATCACACGATAACCTTTTTGGCTGTGTAGAACAATCTGCTGTTGCAACAATGGTTCAATAGTAGAAAGAACAAACTCAGGAGCACCTAGAATGAACGTGCCGTGATCCGTAAAAGTTGCACCGCTCCACTTACGAAAAGAAGAAAAGGGCACCATCTCTTCGGAGGTCCATTTTTTTTGTTCGAGTGGATAAGCGCAGCGAATCGCTTGAGCAGTGGCATTGGTATCGGGTAATGTGTGCATCATTTCGGCGAGTATTTGAGTAAAGTCAAGTTGCTCTTTTATAGGTAAAATTTCCTTCAAAGTGAGTGAGCCATCTGTGATAGTCCCAGTTTTGTCCAAGCATATGGTGTCGACTCTGGCTAGGGTTTCAATACAAGGCATGGATTGTATGAGCGTTCTTTTTTTGGCTAGATTGGCAGCACCAACAGCAAAAGCAACACTTGTCAAAAGAATCAAGCCTTCCGGAATCATACTAATCATAGAAGCAGTCATGCTTAAAAGTGCGCTATTAAAAGAGTGAGTCGTCTGATACTGTGAATAAAAGAGCAAGAGACCAATTGGGACAATTGCAATCGTTAAAAATTTTATTAGTGTATTTAAAATGCGCATCAATTCAGAAGGTGCTTTTTTCTCTGACTTTGCTTCTTTTGTCAGTGTATTAACATAGTTATCTTCTCCGACTGCAGTGACCTTTATATAGCCAGAACCAGCGGTAACAAAGCTGCCACTCATGACCTGATTTTCCACTTTTTTTTCGACAGAATCTGCTTCTCCCGTAAGTAAAGATTCGTCAAGTTCCAAACCTTCTGAGGAAAGTACGATGCTATCAGCTAAAATTTGGTCACCTGTTTCGACAAATAAAACATCGTCCAAAACAATCTCTTCTTGAGAAATGGAGACAAAAGCTTGATTACGCAAAGCTACTACATGGGTTTGTGCTAAAATAGAGAGTTTGTCTACTGTTTGTTTCGCCCGTATTTCTTGATAAATGCCAATACAAGTATTGACCACAGCAACAAAAAAGAAGAAAGAATTTTTTAGATGTCCTGTAAAAATAAGAAGTAACGCTAAAAGTAAATTGATTAGGTTAAATAAATTAAAAGAATTATCTTTAATAATTTGTAAAACGGAGCGGCCCAAATTCTTTTCTTGACGATTCACTTTATGTTCTTGAATTCGTAAGGTTACTTCTTTTTCAGTTAAACCAATAATTGTTTCTGGTGGTTTTTGATTGGTTAAAATTCTTTCTTTTAATTTAGGTTCAGGTGGTTGTTTTTTTGATTTTAGTAGAGACACTGCTCCACCTTCCTTCCAAGTAATAAATCTTTTCATAAAGACATCATACGCAGTTGGGTATTTTTTGTCAAAAACAATCCAATATATGAAAAATAATTTAAAGAATTCCTAAAAAATAGTTTAATAGGGGATAGAGCTTTGTGAAAAGAGAGAGAAATCCTTGCCGTCTGATTTGTAGTCGGGTACAATAATAAAAAACGAGAGATGGTAGGGTGACAAATATGGAAATCCCAACTTTTGGAACAAAAGATCCGACAAAAGAATATCATTTACGCTTGGCAGCGTACATCATTATCGCCAATCAAGATCAATCGAAATTATTGTTAGTCCAAGCCCCAAACGGTGCTTATTTTTTACCTGGTGGCGAAATTGAAGCAAATGAAAGCAAAGAGGAAGCGATACATCGAGAGGTAATGGAAGAATTGGGCGCCACTGTTGAAATAGGGGGATTTTTAGGAAGGGCAGATGAATATTTTTATTCCAATCATAGACAAAAAGCTTTTCACAATCCTGGTTTTTTTTATCAAGCGCACACATGGGAAAAAAAATGTGCCCCACTGGAAACGGTCAATCGTTTGGAATGGTTTCCTCTTGAGATAGGAAAAAATAAACTCAAGCGAGGAAGTCATAGGTGGGCCGTTGAAAAATGGGAAAAAATACTATAGTGAGAAGGCATGAAAAAAGTAAAGGATCTGAAAAGTTTATTATGAAAATAAAAAAATGTATGAAAAGTAAGGAAAATGTTTTATGAATGGATTATTCTATAGCGCATTACTAGTATGGGGTGTCGCCTTTATCTCATCGAAAGCCTTCAAGTTTGAAAAACCTAATCGTTTTACTCTTGTGGTGGTTCCCACTTATTCGCTCATTATGTTTTTAACAACCATGTCTTGGACGGTGAAAAATCTGCTATTATTAGTGTTTCTTGCCCCTCTAGCAGTTTTGATTGGATGGTATCAAACGAGACAAGTTGAAATTAAAGACTCGAATGTGGAAGACAAGTACGGAAGACCTAAAGTGCTAGTAAAAAATAATTTAGCTTATATCATTGGATGGATTGCGGTTTTTATCCTTGGAATTTGCTTCCATTTCATTGTTGAGGGCGGTTTATCTTTTGAGGCAATCAAAGAAGAATTGTTTGTCGAAATCAAGAAAGATTTGTTTGGTTTTACGATATTTAGTGTAGAAGGTTCTTGGTATGTTTGGGCTTTATCAGGTATTTCAAGTTTTACTTATACACGCTTACTGAGGAGAAAAGATAAAAAATTTCATGCGGCATTGATCAGAAAAAAAAATAAAAAGCTTAAGACAAGTTGATCGTACCTAACTTGTCCTAAGTTTTTTTTATGCCCAAGTGTTGATTGCGTAAGCTACACCATCGTCATCATTGGATTTTGTGAGATGAAGAGCGGTTTTTTTAACGTTCTCAGTGCCATTTTCCATTGCAACACTGATTCCTGCGTATTCGAGCATGGAAAGATCATTTTCATTATCGCCGATGGCCATGGTTTCTTCTTGTTTGATCCCTAGATAGTTTGCTAGATCACGTAAGGCGTTGCCTTTACTGGCCTCTTTATTTAAAATTTCCAAATAATAAGGTGAGCTTTTCACCAAGTTAAATCTTGTAGCGAATTCTTTAGGGATACTTTTGATCGCCGTATCTAAAATATCAGGCTCATCAATCATCATCATCTTGCTAATGGTCATTTCTTTATCCATTTCGTCCACTGCGCGGTATTTTAAAGGAATTCCGGTTAAGTATCCTTCGACAATCGTATATTTACTGATATCACGATTGCTTGTATACATGGCTTTTCGGTCTTGTGTATGCAAATGAACATTTAATTTTCTACTCAAGTATTCGACATCCATAAAATCTTGGTATGTCAAAGTATGCTGTACAACAGTGTTGCCAGTGGCATTATTTTGGACTAAAGATCCATTGTAAGTGATGGCAAAATCATCTGTTGAGTCTAGTCCGAGTTCTTTTACGAGTGGCAAAATCCCAATTAAAGGACGTCCCGTACAAAGCACAATTTTGCAACCTTCATTTCGTTTTGTTTGTAGGGCTTCTTTTACAGCAGGTGTTACTTGATGATTAGAGTTAAGCAGTGTACCGTCGATATCAATCGCAATTAATTTGACTGTCATGTTATTACCCCTTTGTTATTTTTTATTTGGAGAAGTCACAGCATTATTATGAATATATTGCTGGAATTCTGCATAAGCAGGATCAAATAGTGAAGTGTTCCCCTTTGTGATAGGACTCAACATTTCTTTTGGGAAATAAAAACGCTCATCTCCATGCGTTTGTCCTGCAAGCGCCGCAACAAGGGCACTGATTTTGGACAATTCTGTGAGCTTTCCATCTTTTTCAACTAGCTCTATCTGAGTTCTATGGCTATTTTGATTTGGTCGATAAAAATCATAAGGCAAATCATAACTAGAATTAAAGCCAGTATAATAACTTGGATCATAGCCAACTTTTTCGATTAAGCTTTTCATGTTTTCAATGGATGCTTGATCTTTTTCTTTGGAAAGCGTCACAGATTTTAGTGGCTTTCTGTTTAGAAATCTTTTGGCCAGGTCACTTAGTATTGGATCAGCAAGTTCTGTCCAGGACATAAAATAAGTATTAAGTGTACCATCATCTAGCTTTAAATAGTCTTCTAATGTGTAAGTGTCGTTAAAAAACGGGATCAATAGTGGAGAATGGTGTTCAAAAGTTTTTGGGTCTTTTTGATAACATTTTTTCCCACGTTTTAGTAAGTGCGACAAAATCATTTCCATTCCTCTTGAAACAGGATGAAAGTAGACTTGCATATACATTTGGTAGCGACTCACAATATAGTCCTCGACTGCATGCATGCCATTAATTTGATAAGTTAGTCCTTTGGCATAAGGTCGAATGACACGCAAAATTCTAGTCAAATCAAACGTTCCATATTCTGTTCCGGTATAATACGCATCTCGTAGTAAATAGTCCATGCGATCTGCATCAATTTGACTAGAAATCATCTGAACTACTTGCTGATTGGGATAGGTTTTCGTTATGACACTAGCAACTTTGTCAGGAAATCCTGCTTCTACTTGATTTAATATTTGGTAGATTTCGGTCTCAGGAGAAGTGATAATATTTACAGTGATTTCTTCGTGATTGGTATGAAAAATATGTTCAAATGTGTGAGAGTATGCTCCATGGCCTAAATCGTGTAGCAGTGCAGCACACAATGTTACAAGCCGTTCTTGATCATCCCAGCCATTTTCTTTGTCCCAACTTTTAGAAAAATTGCGGACAAAGATATCACAAATTCGGCGAGCAATTTCGTAAACGCCAAGTGAGTGAGAAAAACGACTATGTTCGCCCCCATGAAAAGTGAACGAAGTTGTCCCGAGTTGCTTGATTCGACGCAGACGTTGAAATTCTTTTGAATTGATGAGATCCAGAATCACTTGATGCTGCACGTGAATATAATTATGGACCGGATCGCGAAAGACTTTCTCAATCGGCAAATGTTGATACTTATAGGGAACTGTCATCGGCAAGTGCCTCCTTTATTTTGGCGATACACTCATTTCTTTGTGCCATTTTTTGTCGTTGCTTGGAAAATTGCTGTTGCCAATCTGTTGTCTTTTGAATTTGGACCAAAGTTTGTGGGTCAACAGATAGCTGGAATTGCCTAGTCAAACTCGCGAGTAATTTTGTTTTTACTTGCGTCACAGTCAAATTTTCCTCAAGTAAATCCGCTAGTGTTGCCAAAGAGTTAGGGTTTACACGAGGGTAGTTTGAATCGGCACCACTAATCGTATAGAAATTACGAATCGCTTGACCCCGTTTGCCTTGATCACCATTAACACTTAAATAAATCATCACAGCAAGGCCCCCTTTGACGCGGCGCTGGGAGATTCCTGCAAATTTTTTGCCATGAATACTTAGATCAAAGGTGCCAGGACAATAGGAATCTTTAATTTCAAATGCTTCAATTTTTTTAGTTTCTGTTTCAAATGTTTGACGAATCCAATTGGCCATCAAGAGATAGGCATCATCTATGGAGAGCGCTTTTTCTTTTGTGATGGGGAGAATCAACGAAAGATTTAGCACACCAGAATCTGCTACTACAGCTAAACCACCAGAGTTTCTAAGCACAATTTGATAGTCACCTGCAATTAGTTGAGCAACGCCTTTGTCTAGTTGATTTAACCGAGTATCTTTCATGCCTAAAATAATCGTATTTGGCAATGACCAAAAATGGAGAATGAGTTGCTGTTTGTTTCCAGCGTATTCAGTTAAGAGATCTGTAAAAATAAAAGGGAATTGCTGATTTGAAGGGGCGTCTTCTTTTTCTTCAAAAAGCAAAACTTCTTTTCCTTTATATTGGAGCAAGTAAGAGAACATAAGAATCTCCTTTATCTGTCTAAAAAGTTTGTTTGTACAGTGTTTTGTATCATAAAAGTGCTTTCCTTTCTTATTATATACGATTTTTTTCTTTCTGTGGTAGTTTAACGGTTGAAAAACAAAACTTTTTTCGCTTGCTTCTTTTGGTAAAAAAATTTAAACTATTTACATATGATTGGTTCTGGAACAAATGTAAAGGCGGCTTTCTATGAAAAATAAAACAATCGAGAAAATGGAGCAACATCCAAACCATTTTAAAAAATTATTGAGGAAAATGTGGGAAATTCGAATATTTGAAGAAACACTTGAACAACTGTATGCCAAGAACAAAATTCACGGAACGTTCCATCTGTGCATAGGTCAAGAAGCGGCAGCTGTTGGTAGCATCGCATGTCTGAGTCAAGAGGACTGGATTGCTTCTACCCATCGCAATCATGGGCATTCTTTGGCAAAAGGGACAAGTATGCGAGCGATGTTTGCTGAAATTTTGGGTAAATCGACCGGGATTAATGGCGGCAAAGGGGGGAGTATGCATATATCAGATGCGAAAAACCATCATTTAGGCTCTAACGGTGTAGTTGGAGGCAACTTTCCGATTGCAGCTGGCGCAGCCTTATCGATGAAAATGCAAAATAAGAAACAAGTGGTTTTTTGTTTTGCTGGTGAGGGTGCAACGAATGAAGGGAGCTTCCATGAAGCAATGAACCTTGCTTCAATCTGGCAATTGCCCATTACGTTCTTTATTGAAAATAATCAATATGGAATGAGCTCTGCCTTTAAAAAGATGACACGACTTGATTCCATCGCGCAAAGAGGGAGCAGTTACGGCGTAGAAAGCTTTTCGATTGATGGCAATGACCTCATGAGTGTGGAGCAGCTATCGAAGCGCTTGGTACAGCGGATGAGACACGGTGAAGGCCCCTTTTTGGTTGAAGCCAAAACCTACCGTTATAGGGGACACTCTAAGTCTGACTCGTGTTTGTATCGTTCAAAAGAAGAAGAGGGCAGGCAACAAGCGTATGATCCCATAAGAAGAGTGGAAGCTAACTTTATCGAAAGTAAAATAATGAATAAAATGGATATATTCGAAGAAAAACAAATAATTAGAGAAAAAATCTGGCAATTAGTGCAAGAGGTCGAAGGAGATTCTCTTCCATCAGACCAAGAGTTGCTTGCAAACATCTATGCGAAATGAGGTGGAAAATTGAGACGCTTAACCTATTTAGAAGCAGTTAACGAGGCACTTGATGAGGCGCTTGGACAAGATAAGCGTGTTTTTTTGATGGGAGAAGATATTGGTATTTATGGAGGAGGATTTGGTGCAACGAAAGGTTTGGAAGAAAAATACGGGGCAGAAAGAGTTCGCTCTACTCCTATTTCAGAAAGTGCGATTGTAGGGTTAGCGGTTGGCGCAAGTATGACAGGGATGAAGCCAGTTGTTGAATTGCAATTTTCAGATTTTATCACCATTGCGATGGATCAACTGGTTAACCAAGCCGCCAAAATTCACTATATGTCCAATGGCCAATTTCAAGTCCCTCTTGTTGTTCGTACGCCAGGTGGTTCAGGGACAGGTGCGGGTGCGCAACATTCACAAAGCCTAGAAAATTGGTTAGCACATATTCCAGGACTAAAAGTTATTCAACCAGCAACTGCTTATGATGCTAAAGGGCTTTTGCATGCTGCTATTTCGGATAATAATCCAGTTGTGATTTATGAACACAAATTATGCTATCCTTTGGAGGCTGAAGTGCCAGAAGGACGTTACACAGTACCAATTGGGCAAGCAGATATTAAGCGAAGTGGGGAAGATATAACTGTAGTAGCAACGGGTATAATGGTTATCCGAGCCCTTGAAGCGGCAGAAAAATTAGCAAATCAAGGAGTTTCGGTAGAGGTAGTGGATCCTCGAACACTTTTTCCACTAGACAAAAAAAGCATTCTGCAATCGGTTAAAAAAACAAAACGTGTATTGCTTGTGACAGAAGCAGTTTTGCGTAGTAGTTTTGCCTCTGAACTTTCGGCGGTCATTGCAGAGTCTGACGTATTTTACGAATTAAAGCAGCCAATCGAACGACTTGGTGGCAAAGAAGTACCTATACCTTGCGCCAAAAACTTAGAAAGCCTAGCAGTCCCTAAAGTCCAAGAGATAGAAGCAAAAATCAGCCATATGCTTTTTAAAAATGATAAGGAGCAAACGATTGAGAAGCCAAGATGAACAACGTAAATTAGTTAAGATTGCAACGCTTTACTATGAGCACGGATATACACAGGCAAAAATCGCCAAAGAGTTCGGCGTTTCAAGACCTGTCATAGCAAAATTGTTACAACAAGCAAAAGAAGAAAAAATTGTCTCCATTCAGCTTAATGATACACAAGCCTATACTGTTGGTCTGGCGTTGAACATCCAAAAAAAATATCAATTAAAAGAAGTCATCGTCCTACCGAGTTCGATGGGACAAGAAACGATAAAAATTAGACAAACTGTTGCCAAGGCTGGAGCCAACTATATCGCAAGCCACCTTGCAACGATTCAAACCATCGGTCTCTCGTGGGGGACTACACTTGCGGATATGGTCGAATGTATTCCTTTTGGTTCTTGGCCCGATTTAAAAATCCAACCACTCGTTGGAGGAATCTCGAGCGAACATGTTTATTTTGATACAAATCACTTAGTGTTCTGTCTAGCAGAAAAACTTTCCGCCCATTGCCGTTATTTTTATGCACCAGCACTAGCCGAAAATTTAGCGTTTGCAGAAATGTTAAATGGAACAAAAATAGTACAAACAACACTGAAAGGTGCTAAAAGTGTTGATTTGGCAGTCATTGGTGTAGGAAATCCACAAGTTGCATCTACTTGGGAAAACCTAGGCTATATCGGGGAAGAAGAGTTTAAGAGTATAGGGGAAATGGAACACGTGGTAGGCGATGCTGTGGGTTCCTTATTTGATGCTCAGGGCAAGACCATTCAATGCGATTTAACCAAAAGAATGATTGGGGTTAAAGTAGAAGAGTTAACTGAAATTAAAGAAGTGATGATTATAGCTGCAGGGCAAGAGAAAGCAAAGAGCATTTTAGCTTTAGTAAAAGCCAATCGGGCAAATACGCTAATTGTAGACCAACAATTAGCTGAAAAAATTTGGGAAGAAGGACAATAATGGCAACGATAGAAAATCAAGGAGTTCCAATACAGATCAAAATGCGAACGACCATTACACAAGGCGACCAAACGGAGGAATTTCCTTACAATATCGTGGGACAACTTTTCCAAAAAAGTGGTCAGACGTATATTCGTTATCAAGAGTCAGCGAAGATTAAAGTGACTCTTAAGGTAACAGATACTGGAGCAGTCCATTTGCTTAGAGCAGGTGAAACACGAACGAAACTAACTTTTGAAAAAGAACAAACACATCTTACACACTACCAAACACCTTACGGAAATGTTCCTTTATCTATTCATACACAGCAGCTTTTTTGTGAAATTAAAGAAGAAGTAACGGGTCAGATAGAAGTTCATTATCAATTACAGGCTAATGGAGAAGTGCTTGGCGACTATCAGCTATATCTTGAATTTGAAAAAGAAAAAGATCAAAAAAAATAAAAAATTAAATTGCAATTTGGACTATAAATATTGTATGATAAGGAGTAGACTGTGAAAGGACGTGTGCGATTTGAACATAAAAGCATTTGAGGGTATTGACAAATCAGAATTATCACTGATTGAAGTGGCTCATGCGATTCTTGAAGAACGTGGAGATATAATGGATTTTTCTGATTTAGTCAATCAAATCCAAAACTACTTAGGAAAAGCGGATAGCGTTATCCGTGAAAGTTTGCCACAATTTTATACGGACCTAAATATCGATGGCAGCTTTATTTCTCTAGGAGATAATCGCTGGGGCCTACGTTCATGGTACCCAATTGATTCTATTGACGAAGAAGTAACACATGCTGGAGACGACGAAGATGAAGATATGCCACGTCGTAAAAAACGTAAAAAAGTAAATGCCTTCTTAGATATGAATGACGAAGATGCGATTGATTATAATGATGATGATCCTGAAGATACAGATTTATCTGATGACGAAGAAGATGATAGCTTGTATTTAGATGATGAGGATGAAGATGACGAAAAAATCTCAGAGTATAATACAGACCTATCTGAAATTGGGGCAGATGATATTGGTGACGATGAAGAAGTCGTGCCAGATGGAGTAGAAGAAGACTTAACCATTATTGATGACGAAGACATCGATAGTGATGAAGATGACTATGGTGATGGAGATCCTAAGTAATAAGTTTAAACGAAAAGACGGTAACTCTTAGACAAGTGTTACTGCCTTTTTTTATTAAAATGGACGAACTTTTTATAAACTCCAAATTTTTACTTGACCGAATAGACATTTGCTTGTATTATCTTAATTGGGCACCTTTTAGAAGGTCAGATGTACAGGATTTTGAATGCTCCCTATTCACATTTTTGATGAATAGGGAGTATTTTATTTTTTTGATTCAGTACCCTACTATAAAAAAAGAAGGAGTTTTTGAGAATATGACCAAATATATTTTTGTAACAGGCGGGGTTGTATCTTCGATTGGGAAAGGAATTGTCGCAGCATCTTTAGGAAGATTGCTTAAAAATAGAGGCTTAAAGGTGACAATCCAAAAGTTTGATCCTTATATCAACGTTGATCCAGGTACAATGAGTCCCTATCAACATGGGGAAGTATTTGTTACAGATGATGGTGCAGAAACTGATTTGGATTTAGGCCATTACGAACGATTCATTGATATCAACTTAAATCAATATTCAAATGTAACCACAGGGAAAGTATACTCAGAAGTCCTTCGTAAAGAAAGAAAAGGCGAATACTTGGGTGCAACGGTCCAAGTTATCCCGCATATTACCAATGAGCTAAAAGATAAGATCATGCGTGCAGCAACAACAACGGATGCGGATATTGTGATCACAGAGGTTGGGGGAACAGTTGGAGACATTGAGTCATTACCGTTTTTAGAGGCACTGCGTCAAATGAAATCAGATGTTGGCTCGGACAATGTGATGTATATTCATACAACGCTCATTCCTTATTTAAAAGCTGCTGGAGAAATGAAAACGAAACCGACTCAGCACAGTGTAAAAGAACTACGTAGTTTAGGGATTCAACCGAATATTTTAGTCGTTCGTACAGAACAACCTGTCTCTCAAAGTACGAAAAATAAATTGGCGTTATTTTGTGATGTATCAGCAGAAGCGGTTATTGAGTCTAGAGATGTAGAAACGTTGTATTCTATTCCATTAGCACTACAAGCACAAAATATGGATCAGATTGTTTGTGATCATTTGAAACTAGATGTACCAAAAGCAGATATGTCAGAATGGATTGCCTTGGAAGAAAAAGTCTTGAACTTGAAGAAAAAAACACGTATTGCCTTAGTCGGAAAATATGTTGAACTTCCGGATGCCTATCTTTCCGTAGTAGAGGCCTTGAAGCATGCTGGTTTTGTCTATGATTCAGATATTGCAATCGATTGGATTAATTCAGAGGAAGTTACTGCTGAAAATGTAACTGAAAAACTCAAAGAGGCAGATGGAATTCTTGTTCCGGGTGGCTTTGGTGACCGAGGCCTGGAAGGGAAGATTGAAGCGATTCGTTATGCGCGCGAACAGGACATCCCCTTTTTAGGAATTTGTCTAGGGATGCAGCTTGCTTGTGTTGAATTTGCAAGAAATGTGGCGCATCTTGAGGGTGCTGGATCGGCTGAAACCAATCCCAAAGTAGCACACAATATCATTGATTTAATGGCCGATCAAGAGAATATCGAAAATATGGGAGGAACCTTACGTTTAGGTCTTTATCCATGTAAGTTAAAAGCGGGGACTACCGCGGCAAAAGCTTACGAAAACACAGATGTTGTGCAAGAACGTCATCGTCATCGTTATGAATTCAACAACGATTATCGCGAAATTCTTGAAGAACATGGCTTAGTGTTTTCTGGTACTTCTCCAGATAATCGCTTGGTTGAAATTGTAGAATTAACAGACCATAAATTCTTTGTTGCTTGTCAGTTCCATCCAGAATTAATCTCTCGTCCAACTCGCCCACAAAAATTATTTAAATCCTTTGTAGGTGCAGCTGCGGAATTTGTAGAGAAAAAATAACTGATAAATAAAATAATTAGAGTCTTAGGGTGAGATTATGCTTCTCTCGCCCTAGGCTTTTTTTAATTAAAAACCAGACAGGGTAGGCTTTATAAAGTTTTCATGGAAATGTAATGAAAAAAAACTGGAACAATTCTGAATAATGGTAGAAATGTTGGGCAAAGTTTGCTAAAATAAGGATGTTCGTTAAGCGAAACTTAACAAAATTAGATTTCCAATAGGAGGAATTTTATTATGCCATTAGTATCAGCAGCAGAAATGTTAAAAAAAGCTCGTGAAGGAAAATATGCAGTTGGAGCTTTTAACACAAACAACTTAGAATGGACAAAAGCTATTCTTAAAGGTGCAGAAGAATCTAAATCTCCAGTTATTATTCAAACTTCAATGGGTGCAGCAAAATACATGGGTGGATACCAAGTATGTCTTGACTTAGTGAAAGATTTGATGGATTCAATGAATATTACAGTTCCTGTAGCTCTTCACTTAGACCATGGTGAATACGAAGATGCTTTAAAATGTATCGAATTAGGCTACACTTCAGTAATGTTTGATGGTTCTCATTTACCATTTGATGAAAACATGGAAAAAGCTAAAGATGTTGTTGCTAAAGCACACGCTAAAGGCGTTTCTGTTGAATGTGAAGTTGGAAGCATCGGTGGAGAAGAAGACGGAATCATCGGTTCTGGTGAATTAGCTGATCCTGCTGAATGTAAAAAAATTGCTGACTTAGGAATTGACTTCTTAGCAGCTGGTATCGGAAATATCCACGGTTCTTACCCAGAAAACTGGACTGGACTAAGCTTTGAAACTCTTTCAAGTATTGCAGATATCACTGGTGGACATTTACCATTAGTATTACATGGAGGATCTGGTATTCCTTTAGATCAAGTACAAAAAGCAATTTCTTTAGGCGTATCAAAAATCAATGTTAATACTGAATGTCAAGAAGTGTTTGCTGCTGCAACTCGCAAATACATTGAAGAAGGAAAAGATTTACAAGGTAAAGGATTTGACCCTCGTAAATTATTAGCACCAGGAACTGATGCGGTTACAAAACTTGTAATCGACAGAATCGAATGGTTTGGTTCGAAAGGAAAAGCATAATTCTGCTTTTTAAAACATGAATGTCGGACTTAGTCCAAAAAACATCCAGCTGTAGGTCTATTAGACCGATAGCTGGATGTTTTTTTAGGATAAAGCGAGCGTTTCACCGATTGGAAGTATGATCCCATCTAACCGTTCATGGATCATTTTTTGTTGCCAGATATGTGGATCTTGTTGGATTGCTTCAAAGGTATTGTAGTGAAGAGGGAGATATTTGTTTGCTTGTATCCATTTTGCAGCGACGATGGCATCGTCAATCCCCATCGTAAAGCAGTCTCCGATAGGCAGCGCACAAACATCGATTGCATGTAATTCCCCAATCATCCTCATATCGCCAAACAATCCTGTGTCTCCGGCGTGATAAAGTGTTTTATTGTTCATAGTAAGTAAAATGCCAGCAGGTGACCCCGTATTTAAGAGGACGCCATTTTCTTCAATCCCAGATCCATGAAAGGCTTGGACGAGTTTGACCTCTCCAAAATCAAATTGTCTTTTTCCACCAATGCCAACAGGAATGGCTGCTACTTGATGTTTTTCAAAATAATGGGTTAATTCAGGATTGCAAATAATCGGACAGTTATTCTGTTTGGCAATTTGAATACTATCTCCAATATGATCCAGATGGCCATGTGTAATGAGAATGGCATCGACCTTGATTGCTTTAGGATCAATAGAACACAGTGGGTTACCACTTAAGAAAGGATCAATAATCACAGCATGCTCTTGCGTTTTGACGAGCAAACAGGCATGCCCTAAAAAAGTAATATTCATTTTTCTACCTCCAAATTTTTTTACTAACATCATACAATATGCGAATGAAAAAGTACAAGAAATTCTAAATTTTTTTATCAATCTGTAAGTTACAAGTTAGAAACTTCTTTCTACTATCTTTTTATGATAAAATAAGAAAGTCATGTAACAAAATCGAAGATAAAGTGAGCGAATAAATATGAAACAAATAAAAATTAGAGGTGGGAAGCCTCTTTCTGGCACTGTGACAGTTAGTGGAGCCAAAAATAGTGCGGTTGCGTTAATTCCTGCAGCAATATTAGCAGACTCACCTGTTTATTTAGATGGTGTACCAGATATTCAAGATGTCCATGCTCTAATTGAAATTCTTGAAATTATGGGTGTGAAAGCATCTTTTGATTCGAATCGTTTGGTCATTGACCCAAGTGAGATGGTTTCAATTCCGATGCCTTCTGGGAAAATCAATAGTTTACGAGCTTCTTATTATTTTATGGGAGCACTTTTAGGAAAATTTGGTTCAGGAGTAGTAGGACTGCCAGGAGGGTGTTACTTAGGACCACGTCCCATTGATTTACATATAAAGGGTTTTGAAGCGTTAGGAGCACATGTCACAACTGAACATGGTGCCACTTATTTAAGAACAGAAGAAGAAGGGCTAACAGGCAATAGAATTTATATGGATGTTGTGTCTGTTGGTGCGACGATTAATGTGTTGTTAGCTGCTGTAAAAGCGAAAGGCAAAACCATTATAGAAAATGCGGCAAAAGAACCAGAAATTATAGATGTTGCGACGCTATTAAATAATATGGGGGCTAGCATTAAAGGAGCAGGTACAAATGAAATTCGTGTAGAAGGAGTCGAAACCTTACATGGATGTAGACATACCATTATTCCAGATAGAATTGAAGCAGGGACTTATCTTGCACTGGCAGCAGCAGTTGGTGGTGGTATTACGGTGAATAATGTTATCTATGAGCATTTAGAAAGTTTTTTAGCTAAAATGCAAGAGATGGGTGTCAAGATGACGGTTAAAGAGGACAGTATTCAGGTTTTACCCGTGAGCGAACCCTTACACCCTATCAGTGTTAGAACCTATCCTTATCCTGGATTTGCCACGGACTTACAACAACCGATTACCCCGTTATTACTTTTAGCTGGAGGAGAAAGTTTTATTGAAGATACGATCTATCAAAAGCGTATTAACCATATTCCAGAGCTCGTTAGAATGGGTGCAAAAGCAAAAGTAGAAGGGAATATGATTATTCTAGAAGGGATAGCACAGCTAAAAGGAGCCACAGTTGAAGCCAGTGACTTACGTGCTGGAGCTTGTTTGGTTATAGCAGGTCTTCTTGCAGAAGGAGAAACAACGATTTTAAATGTCGAATATATTCTTAGAGGATACGACCATATTATTGAAAAACTATCTGGATTGGGTGCGGATATTGAAATGCTTGACTTGCCTGATTCAGCAGAACTAGGAGAGAAAGCATGAGTGATTACTTAACAATGGGAGAATTAGAGAACAAAACGCTAAAAGAAATTTATTCTTTTGCGAAAGATTTCAAAATCCCTTACTACAGTCAAATGAATAAAAAAGAACTTTCACTTGCTGTAATCCGAGCACAAGCTGAAAAGCAAGGCTTTTTCTTAATGGAAGGAATATTAGATATCGTTTCTCAAGATGGCTATGGTTTTTTGCGTCCGATTAACTATACTTCCAGTCAAGAAGACATCTATATTTCTGCTTCGCAAATTAGACGTTTTAGCCTTCGAAAAGGGGACAAGGTTACTGGAAAAGCTCGACCACCAAAAGAATCGGAGCGCTTTTACGGATTGATGCATGTAGAAAGTGTAAATGGAAAAAATCCAGAAGAAGCCAAAGAACGCCCTCATTTCCCTGCTTTGACACCACTCTATCCAGAGAAACAGTTAGTTCTAGAAACAACGTCAGGACGACTTTCTACCAGAACGATTGATTTGCTCTCTCCAGTTGGATTTGGCCAACGTGGACTAGTTGTTGCTCCACCAAAGGCTGGTAAAACCAGTATTTTAAAGGAAATTGCAAATGGTATCACACAAAATCATCCGGAGGTAGAGTTAATCATGCTATTGATTGATGAGCGTCCAGAAGAAGTTACAGATATCGAAAGAAGCGTCAAAGGAGATGTTGTATCCTCGACCTTTGATCAGCAACCTGAAAACCATACACGCGTATGTGAGCTTGTCTTAGAACGCGCGATGCGTTTAGTAGAAGACAAACGGGACGTTGTGATTTTGATGGATAGCATTACTCGTTTGGCACGTGCATACAATTTAGTGATTCCACCAAGCGGCAGAACACTAAGTGGAGGGATTGATCCCGCTGCTTTTTATAAGCCTAAACGATTTTTTGGCGCGGCACGTAACATTGAAGAAGGGGGAAGTTTAACGATTTTGGCAACTGCTTTAGTGGATACCGGTAGTCGGATGGATGACGTGATTTACGAAGAGTTTAAGGGGACGGGAAACATGGAACTCCATTTATCAAGAGAGCTTGCTGAAAGACGAATCTTCCCAGCCATTGATATCAAGAAATCAGGCACGCGTAAAGAAGAGTTATTACTAGATAAAACGCAATTAGATGAAACGTTTAAAATCCGCAATCACCTGCGAGGCGACTCGATTGAGTACACCGAGCAATTCTTACGCTTCTTAAAAAAGACTAAAAGCAATCAACTTTTTCTTAGCGAATTTCAAGAAGTAAATTTTGGCAAAGCAAATGGCCAAAAAAAATCAAAAAGATAATTGCTATTTCAAATTAAACATGGTACTATATGAATGTTGTTTAACTGAAAATAACTCTGAATCAGCAGATGTTTCAGGGCAAAGGAGAGAAAAAAGATGAAAGAAAACATCCATCCAAATTACCAACCTGTTGTATTCATGGATTCTACTACAGGCTTTAAGTTCTTGTCAGGTTCAACTAAATCTTCTCAAGAAACAGTTGAATGGGAAGACGGAAACACTTACCCTGTTATCCGTGTAGAGGTTACTTCTGACTCTCATCCATTCTATACAGGACGTCAAAAATTTACACAAGCAGACGGACGTGTGGATCGTTTCAACAAAAAATACGGTCTCAAAGACGCCAACGCTGCGGAATAAAAGCACAGCACATCAACGCTTTTATATCAGTGTTTCTAAGGTTTCTCTTGAAAAAGAGAAGCCTTTTTGTTTGTTTTGACCACGCTTTTGGCATTTTCAAACAATTCTTGCTAAAAAGCACCAAGTTTTTAAGCTAAAATGTTGAGTTTAAGCGGTTCGTATCAGGCTAGATGTAACTAGAATATAAAGCAACATACAATACGGTCTTAAAGACGCCAACGCTGCGGAATAAGAAAAATAGTGATCAATCAGTGGTTTATAGACTATCTCATAGAGAGGGTCTTTTTTTGTTGAACGACTTTATCTTTTAAAAGGTAAGAAGGCTTACAAATAAACGGGAGCGTCACCAGTAAAAAAATGCAGGGAAATTTCTATTTACTTGACTAGGTTACTCCTGTTTATGGTAGTTTTTTTACCTGGTGAAGTGTGACTTTTGAATAGTGAATTACTTTAGAGTAGAATAAAAGTATCAGCATAAAATGAGGGGGACGTATGGATGAATAATGAATGGATCAACATTTACAATGCTTCGCAAAACAATTTGAAACAGGTATCGACCAAAATTCCCAAACATCAAGTAACAGTTGTAACCGGGGTTTCAGGCTCGGGAAAATCTTCGCTCGTTTTTGATACGCTTGTAGCAGAATCAAGAAGAGAGCTTAACGATACTTTTTCGAGTTATATTCAGCATGCGTTGCCAAAATATGGTCGACCAGACGTTGAAAGGATTGAGCATTTGCCGATTGCTATTCCGATTGAGCAGAAAAAACTATCGGCTAGTTCTCGTTCGACTGTAGGAACATACACAGAAATATACACATTCTTACGTCTACTGTTTTCAAGAGTGGGTACTCCTTTTATTGGCTATTCAGATACGTTCTCATTTAATCATCCAGAAGGAAAATGTCCGACGTGCGATGGGCTCGGCTATACAACTAAGATTGATGTACATAAATTAATTGATTTTAATAAATCTTTAAATGAAAGTCCGATTGATTTTCCGACATTTGGCTATGATGCATGGCGTTGGAAACGGTATGCGTACAGTGGCTTATTTGACTTAGATAAAAAAATCAAAGATTACACAGTGGAAGAATTGAATTTGCTTTTATATGCGCCACAGCAAAAATTAAAAAATCCAACCGAAAAGTGGCCAAAAACTGCTTTATATGAAGGCATCGTCCCTCGAATAGAACGCAGTATTCTTCATGCGGATGTTGCCAAACGGCATAAAAAGCAACTAGACCGGTTTGTCACTGTTGGGACCTGCGATACTTGCCTAGGAAAACGTGTCAATGACCGAGTTCGCAGTTGCAAAATTGCGGGAAAAAGTATTGCTGAGCTGGTTCAGTTGCCTTTAGAAGAATTGAAAGCCTTTATAGATAAAATTGATGCTCCGCTGGCAAAAGAAATCAAACCAGAAATCAGTAATCGACTGGATGCACTAGTAGATATTGGCTTGAGCTATTTGACTTTATCAAGGGCAACGGGAAGTTTGTCGGGAGGAGAAGCGCAAAGAATTAGAATCTCCAAATACATCAATAATGCCTTAAATGATGTGATGTATGTCTTAGATGAGCCAAGTGCAGGTCTACATCCAAAAGATATTGATCGCATAAAAACAGCCTTGTTAAAGCTTAAAGAAAAAGGCAATACGGTGGTCTTAGTCGAACACAATCCACAGTTGATTGAAATGGCGGACTATATTATTGATATCGGACCAAAAGCAGGAGGGGATGGCGGAGAGGTTCAATTCTCAGGATCGTATGCAGACTTTTTAAAGAGTAATACTCCGACAAGCACTGCTATCAGAGAAATAATTCCCATTAAAACAGAGGTACGTCGTCCGCTGGATTGGTTAACCGTGAAACATGCAGCACTTAATAATTTGAAAGGTTTTGCTACTCGCGTTCCTTTGGGAGTCTTGTCAGTTCTTTGTGGTGTTGCAGGGTCTGGGAAATCTTCATTAGGAGAAGTTATTAGACAAACCGCAATAGAAAAAGAACTAGAGGTTGTTTCAATTTCTCAAAAAAGCATTGGCATCAATTTGCGTTCTACGCCCTTGACTTATTTAGATATTTTTGGAGAGATCCGCAAAAAATTTGCAAAAGCTAATCATGTCAGTGCAGCTTTATTTAGTTATAACTCAACGGGCGCTTGTCCGCATTGCAAGGGGAAAGGAGTCATTGTTTCGGACATGTCCTTTATGGATGATATCGTTACAGAATGTGAAGTTTGTCAGGGGACACGCTACAAAAAAGAAGTGTTGGACTATACGTATAAAGGAAAGACGATTGTTGAAGTGCTGGGGATGAGCGTTTTAGAAAGCTTTGAGTTTTTTGAACAAGAGAGTTTTGCTCATGAGTTACAAACTTTAGTCGAAGTGGGATTAAGCTATTTGAAGTTAAATCAATCGCTGACAACGCTATCTGGTGGAGAATTGCAACGCTTGAAATTGGCTAGTCAACTCCATAAAGGTGGAGCTTTTTATGTTTTGGATGAGCCGACAGATGGCTTACATTTAACGGATATTGATTTTTTATTGCGCTTGTTGAACCGATTAGTAGATGCTGGAAATACCGTGATATTACTGGAGCACCATCTGAGTGTGATGAAGCGTGCAGATTGGTTACTTGAAGTGGGGCCAGAAGGTGGAAGCCAAGGTGGAACTCTTATTTTTGAAGGGACGCCGCAAATGTTACTAGACTCAGATGATACGATTACGAGACCCTACTTTTCAATCTAAAGTGGAGACTCGCTCAAAGTTGGGTCAAATAAAGGAGAAGAGACATTGAAAAAAGTAGCGGTAATTGGTGGAACTGGCTTTCTGGGAATTGAAGTGTGTAAAGCCGCATTAGAAGAAGGATTTCGAGTTGTATCAATTTCCAGAACAGGCCAACCAACCAATCAAACTAATGATTTTACGCAAGCAATGCCGATAGACTTTTTAGCTTTGGATATTTTTCAAGCAGAACGGCTAAAAGAGACAATCAGTACTTGTGATGTAGTGATTGATTTGGTAGGGATTCTCTTTGAGAAAAAATCCCAAAACCTCACCTATCAAAAAATGATTGTAGAAAGTGCCCAAATTATTAGCAATGCGGCGCAGCAAACCAATATTTCAGTCGTGATCTTTGTTTCTGCAGCAATCGGGATTCCGCTTATTGGCAAAAAATATTTACTGGCAAAAAGAGAAGCAGAACACCTTTTTAAAGGAAAGTCGTTTGAGGGGAAAATCATCAGACCACCACTTCTTTATGGCAAGTCAAAGCAAAGCTCACTTTATTTGGCTTATTTACTAAAAGTAGGAATGTATCTTCCGTTTTTAAAGAACATTTTGCGACCTTACCAAGCAGAAGCAGTAGAAGAAGTTGCAAAAAAAATTGTTGCCTTGTGCTAAAAGAGTCTGAGACCTCACTTTAAAGTGAGGTCTCAGACTCTTTTAGGAATAGCAAAAACAAATCATCCCAGTTTTTTTGTCAAAGTTAAACAACTCTGACGCAATCTATTTTCATAGTTGGACATTGTCCGTTTCTTTTGTAATCAATAAAATACCGTCTCCAAGTGGTACAAGAGTAGAAGTTAGATCTGGATGGGTTAATACTGTGTCCATCAGCTCATTAAGTTTGCGGTGAATGGCACGTTGACTACGATGGATTTCTTCAATAGGCTGCAGAATAGTCCCTGCTTGGAATACATCATCAATCATGATCACGCCTTTGGTCTTAATCAGACGTAGACATTCAGGCAAAAATTCAATATATTTTGATTTTGCACTATCCATAAAAATAAAATCGTAGCCTTCTGTTAGAGTCGGGAGTATATCGGCTGCTTGTCCTTCGAGCAAGGTCACTTGCTGCTCTAAATCTAGCTGTTTATACGTGTTTTTTGCTTTTTCAATCATCACATCGAAACGGTCAATTGTGGTAACGTGTCCACCATTACCAATGGTTTGTGCCATTAGGCTCGAAGAAAAACCAATTGCAGCACCAATTTCTAAAATGTTTTTAGGCTGTATTTGTCCTAATAAAAACTGTAAGAAAACAACTGTTTCGTGGGGAATGATTGGGACACCCTTTTGGTTAGCAGCTCGTTCGATTTCCCCAATTTTTCCTGGTAATTGTTTTTGTTTTGACCGCATAAATTCCACAATTTCTTGTTTCACAATCGGCCTTCTCATCATTTCATTTTGCACAAGATTCGCTCCTTTTCATCTATTACAGTATACGAACTTTTTGGATTAGGTGCAATCAAAAGATTGAAAGAGTGGATCATTAGATTGACTTACCATTCTTTTTTTGGTATGATGTAATTGTTGTAATTGTGGGCACCACAGCTACAACCGCACGAAATAAGTCGTAAGCACAATTTTTTGTCACTTATCTAGGCGAGTCTAAGTAAAAAATAAGGAGGTGCTTAACAGCATGTATGCAATCGTAAAAACTGGCGGTAAGCAAGTAAAAGTTGAAGTAGGTCAAGCAATCTACGTTGAAAAATTAGACGTGGAAGCTGGCGAAAAAGTTGTATTTGATGAGGTTATTTTAGTAGGTGGCGATTCTACCAAAGTAGGAACACCAACTATCAAAGGCGCAACTGTTGAAGGAACTGTTGAAAAACACGGAAAGCAAAAGAAAGTTGTGACATTCAAATACAAACCAAAAAAACATTCACATCGTAAACAAGGTCATCGTCAACCTTATACAAAAGTTGTCATTGACGCAATTAATGCTTAATTTTTTTCAAGAGAAAGGTCAGCGGATATGATTTCAGTTGTTTTTAAGCGAAACGACTCAAAAGAGCTTGTTTCCTTTGAGTTGTCTGGTCATGCTCAGGCAGGACCTTATGGAAGTGATATAGTCTGTGCGGCAGTCTCGGCACTTTCGATTAGCACAATCAATGGAATAGAGGCACTAGCTGGTTTTGTTCCGATTGTAGAGGTTGAAAGTGAGCAAGGTGGCTACCTGTATATGGAGCTTATTGCGGATATGTCCTCAAAGCAAAATGAAATTGCGCAAATCTTACTTGAAAATTTAGTCTTAGCAGTTCAATCAATTGAAGCCGAACATCCAAGTAATGTTCGGCTACTAACCAATGAAGGAGGTCAAAACTCATGATGAAAATGAATTTGCAATTATTTGCCCACAAAAAAGGTGGCGGTTCGACTTCAAACGGCCGTGACTCAGAATCTAAACGTCTTGGTGCGAAAAGCGCTGACGGACAAACTGTTACTGGTGGATCAATTTTATACCGTCAACGCGGAACTAAAATTTTCCCAGGTACAAACGTTGGGATTGGTGGAGACGATACTTTATTTGCCAAAGTTGACGGCGTAGTACGTTTTGAACGTAAAGGTCGCGACAAAAAACAAGTATCTGTATATCCAGTTGCTCAATAATCGTGTGACTAATAAGTTCTATTCCTTGTATAGCAAGGAATAGAATTTTTTTTATTTAAAAATAGTTGGGCGTGGGATCATGGAAATCTGTTCGACTGAAAATTAAAAAGATAGACAGTAGATCAAGAGTAAGCAAATCCTTTTTTGAAACTTTTGATTCTGCTACAAATAGCCCTAATAACGAACGGAAAGTAACCAATAGGGTAAAATGTTTTCAAGTAAACCCAGTATCAGTCATAGAAATAAAAAAACAAGGAAGAGCTATCTGCTTCTTTTTTGAGTATATTTTCTTTTGGGGATAAAAAATAAGGTATTGATGATTTTTGGACATTACTTATATTAGTTGTCGACCCTCAGTAGCGCAAAAAACACAGGAGATCGACAATGCTAGAAAAAGCTTGATTATATAGCAATTTGTATGTTTTTAAGAAGAAAAGTATGCTAAACTAAACATGAAAAGGAAGTTTTAGATGAGGTCGACAATTTTATAGTATCCGTCCTTGTTATATCAAGCGTTCTAGAGGGTAGACTTTTAATCTAATATAGTGAAATGTAAATTGTTACAATCCGATATTTTTACAGCAGTAAGAATTATCTTTTAATCTAATATAGTGAAATGTAAATGATAGCCCTGCGCCAATCAGAAGTGCCATTATTGCTCTCTTTTAATCTAATATAGTGAAATGTAAATCAAACTTTCAATTGAAGATATGTCTGTTTCCCAATCCTTTTAATCTAATATAGTGAAATGTAAATGAAATAGTCCAAGTCGTGCTAGGCACAGATATCTCTCTTTTAATCTAATATAGTGAAATGTAAATTATAAGTTGAGACAGGAATTAGGGAGAGTTTCACGTTCTTTTAATCTAATATAGTGAAATGTAAATGACGAAGCAGATGACCCACGCAATTGGATTAAAGCACTTTTAATCTAATATAGTGAAAGATTTTCTGTGTCTTTTTTTATTTCCGTACCATACAGTCAAAAACTCACCCAACCTTTGTCTTAATTGACGAAGGTTTTTTTATAATATTTGTAAAAAGTTGAGAGTTTTTCTAGCCTAGTCCAGCGGTTGTAGCAAAGCAGATACTAGATGCTTAAAAATGATATCTAAGTACGAAGGGCCTTAGTACGAATAGAAAAAAATAGGAGTATCGCACAAAATGAGAATCGAATAACTAAAAGAAGAATTTAAAAAGTTGGTTTGGTTTAATTGTGTGGGATTGTTTGGTATAATGACAATGGAATTTATGAGAAAGAAGGACGAAAATATGATGCAACGTGTTGAAAAATTGAGAATAGAGATGGAAAAGGAAGGGTTAGCGGCGCTTTTAGTTACAAGTCCATATAACTTAAGATATCTAACTGGTTTTACTGGAACGACTGGTTTAGCGGTAATTACACTAAACAAAGCGTTTTTTATAACAGATTTTAGATATACCGAACAAGCTGCCAAGCAATGTGTGGGGTTTGAAGTAGTAAAAAATACGGGGCCAATTTTTGAAGAGGTTGCACATCTTGTAGAACAAGAAAACTTACCAAATTTAGGCTTTGAGGAAACGCAAATCACTTTTTCGGAATATTCTTATTTGGAAGAAATTGTCGATACAGCCCTTATCCCTGTCTCTGACATGATTGAAACACTTAGAGAAATTAAAGACGAAGAGGAAATTGCGACTATCAGAAAAGCCTGTGAAATTTCTGATGCTGCCTTTACCCATATTTTGACCTTTATTAAGCCAGGTGTGACTGAGATTCAAGTAGCCAATGAACTAGACTTTCATATGCGTTCTCTTGGTGCGGGTGGTGTTTCATTTGAAACGATTGTCGCTAGTGGCTTACGTTCTGCGATGCCTCATGGGGTTGCAAGCGACAAAGTGATTGAGTCTGGAGATTTTGTGACGCTTGATTTTGGTTGTTATTACAACGGCTATGTTTCCGATATGACGAGAACTATTTCTGTGGGAGAACCTAGCGAAAAGCTAAAAGAAATTTATCAAGTAGTGTTAGAAGCTCAACTAAAAGTAATTGAGGTAGCAAAAGCAGGGGTGACAGGAATCGAACTAGATGCAGTTGCTAGAGATCATATTGCTTCTAAAGGATATGGCGAGGCATTTGGACATAGTACGGGTCATGGCATTGGCCTTGAAATTCACGAACGTCCAAATGTTTCAAGAGTAAGTGAACAAGCCTTTGTGCCGGGAAATGTGATTACAGATGAACCAGGAATTTATTTGCCAGGAATTGGCGGGGTTCGTATCGAAGATGATTTGTTAATTACTGAGAATGGCTGTGAAGTATTGGTACATTCACCAAAAGAGTTAATTATTTTATAAAACAGTGTGAGTTTTTCGTGACAAGAATAGACGTTTAATGATAAACTAGGATGAACGTCTTTTTGGGAAAATAACTGATGAGTTTTGATGCAGTCGTTATTCCTAATAAAAACAGACAAGTAACTCTTAACCGAGTTGGTATCAGAATGATTGAAATAAAAGGGGGACTTCACATGGCGGAAGCAACAAACCTAGTATTAACAGACGAGCAAGTAAACGATGGTGGTGAAATCGTTATTGCACCAGAAGTAATTGAGGTCATCATAGGCATTGCCGCTTCTAAAGTAGAAGGCGTATACGGAATGCGTGGGACTTTGACTTCTAATGTCACAGAGCTATTCGGGCGTTCAGCGCACGGAAAAGGGGTTCATCTTGATATTCAAGACGATGGACTAAAAGTTGACTTGTATTGTTACATCAATTACGGTGTATCTGTTCCAAAAGTAGCGATGGAAATGCAAGAAAAAGTCAAAGAACAAGTATTATATATGACGGACATAGAATTAGCTGAGGTCAATATTCATGTAGTAGCGATTGTTCCAGAGAAACTAATGAGTCCAAACCTAGATGAATTATTTGATTCAGAAGAAGAGGATGAATAACTTGGAATTAACCAGACATGAAATTAGAGAAAAAGCATTGCAAGCTTTGTTCCCATTAGACTTTAATGCAGAGTTATCAAAGCAAGATGCCATTTATTACACGCTTGAGTTGGATCAAAGAGAATGGGTTAGTGAGGACGAGGAATCGTTCGTACCGCTTTACTTGGATATGCTTGTTGAGGGTGTGTGTGTGAAGAAAGAAGAACTCGATACATATATTCAAAAATACTTAAAAGGGTGGTCATTGACGCGGATTGCTAAGATTGATTTAGTTATTATGCGGATTGCACTTTTTGAAATGCTTTATGTAGAAGAAGTTCCTTCTAAAGTAGCGGTAAATGAAGCAATTGAGCTGACAAAAAAATTTAGTGATGATACTTCACGTAAATTTGTAAATGGTGTACTATCAAATGCAATGAAAGAAATTGACTCAAAGGATGCATAAAGCATTCTTTGAGTTTTTTATTGGAAATAGTTTAAAAAGATCCCCTGATTGAACGAGGAAAAAATGCAAAAACTATGCTAGAATAAATTAAAGATACGAGGAGGATGGCACATGGGAACAATAATTGATGGTCGAGGATTAGCCGATAAAATTCAGCATGAGTTAAAAGAAGAGGTGGCAGCGTTAAAAGAAAAAGGGATTGTTCCAGGTCTTGCTGTGGTACTTGTAGGAGAAAATGGTGCAAGTAAAACTTATGTAAAGAATAAAGAACGTTCCGCACAAAAAGTGGGGATTCACTCTATTGTAGATCGTTTGCCCGAAGAAACGACGGAACAAGCGCTGTTAATGAAAATCGAACAGTACAATCAAGACCCAACTATCCATGGGATTTTGGTTCAGTTGCCACTACCCCTACATATCAACGAAGAAAAGATTTTGCAGGCCATTTTGCCAAGTAAAGATGTAGATGGTTTTCATCCAGTAAATATGGGCAAGCTGTTTAGTGGACAACCAGACAAACTGCCTTGTACGCCATATGGTATCATGGAAATGTTCAAGCACTATGATGTGGACTTGGAAGGGAAAAATGCAGTAGTGATTGGTCGTAGTAATATAGTAGGAAAGCCTATGGCACAATTGTTGTTAATGAAAAATGCAACGGTGACTATAGCACATTCAAAAACTAAAAATTTAGCTAAAATTGCACAAGAAGCAGACATTTTAGTTGTGGCGATTGGGAAAGCAAATTTTATAACAGCTGATTTTGTAAAATCTGGTGCAGTTGTAATCGATGTCGGGATGAACCGAGACGATCAAGGAAAACTTGCTGGAGATGTCGCATTTGATCAAGTCATTGACAAAGCCAGTCTTGTGACCCCTGTTCCCAAAGGTGTAGGTCCCATGACTATCACGATGTTACTTAGCCAAACGGTGAGCAGTGCCAAAGAACAAATGACAGTAGTTAGGTAAGGTGAGAGATGGTACAAGAATATTTAACCGTAACAGCTTTAACAAAATACTTAAAACGTAAATTTGAAGCAGATCCATACTTGGGTCGTATTTATCTAACTGGAGAAATTTCGAACTTTCGAATGAGAGCTAATGCACATCAGTACTTTAGTTTAAAAGACTCGAAAGCAAAAATTTCGGCGATCATGTTCAAGTCTGCCTTTCAGCAGTTGAAATTTGAACCTAAAGAGGGGATGAAAGTTCTTGTCATTGGTCGAATTTCGCTCTATGAAGCGAGTGGACAATATCAGATTTATATTGAGCATATGGAACCAGATGGTGTGGGTGCGCTTTATCAAGCTCTGGAAGAAATGAAAGAAAAGCTGAAAAAAGAAGGTTTGTTTCAAGCTCCTAAGAAAATGCTACCAGCTTTTCCTAAAAAAATTGCAGTGATTACGAGTCCAAGTGGAGCGGTTATTCGAGACATTATGACAACAGCTAAACGACGTTACCCCATTGCTCAGCTCGTTCTTTTTCCAACGCTTGTTCAGGGCAATCAAGCAGCAGCCGATATTGTGAAAAATATTGAGCGCGTCGAGCAGTTGGGAGATTTTGATACAATGATTATTGCACGTGGTGGCGGCTCAATTGAAGATTTATGGCCATTTAATGAGGAAAAAGTGGCGCGTGCAATCTTTGGAGCACGCACTCCAGTTATCTCTTCTGTGGGGCATGAAACAGACACTACGATTGCGGATCTTGTGGCCGATATTAGGGCAGCAACGCCAACTGCGGCGGCAGAATTAGCGGTTCCAGTACTATCAGAAGAGCTACTGAAGATTAAAGAAAAAGAAAATCGCTTGGTAAGAAGCTTTGGCATGCTGATTAGACAAAATAAGTTGCGTTATGCTAGTCAAATGGATTCTTATATTTTTAAGCAACCACAGCGTTTATATGAAGGTTTTTCCATGAAGTTAGATTTATTAAATCGCCAATTCGAAACTACTTCAAAGCAGTTGTTACAGGTGAAACAAAAGCAGTATCAAGCCATTCAACACGCGTTTGAACTAGTCGCACCTTATAATCGAGTACAAGAACAAAAGCAGCAATTACGGTACCTCAATCAAGCACTAAAACAGCAAATGAAGCAGGCGCTAAAAGAAAAGCAGCAACAATTCAATTATAATGTCCAGTCGCTTGATGTCCTTAGCCCACTTAGAACGATGGGAAGAGGGTATAGCTATGTAACAAAAGAAGAAAAAGTCATTCATTCTGTTCGGGATTTGAAGGAAAAAGAGACGCTAACAATTCACATGAAAGATGGCTTAATCGAAGCAAATGTTACAGCAAAAAAAATAGACAATAAGGAGGAGAAAGAATGACGGCAAAAAAAACAATGACCTTCGAAGAATCAATGGCTGCCTTGGAAGAAGTGGTTCAACGTTTGGAACAAGGCGATGTACCATTAGAAGAGGCGCTAACACAATTTAAATACGGGATTGAACTTAGTAAAGTGTGTCAAGAAACACTGACAAATGCAGAAAAAACGTTAACAAAAATGATGACTGACGAAAATGAAGAAGTTTTATTTGAAAGTGAGGCTGAGTGATGAGTTCTTATTTTCAGAAATTTTCTGAGAAACATACACCAAAAATCAATCAAATTATGTGTCAGCACATTCTCAAGCATTGTACAGAAGAAAAGTTAAAAGAGGCCATGATTTATTCTGTAGAAGCTGGTGGAAAAAGGTTGCGCCCACTTCTGTTGCTCTCGGTTGTAGCTTTTCATGGGGAGAAGATTGAGAAAAAACATTATCAGCTAGCAGCAGCACTTGAAATGATTCATACTTATTCTTTGATTCATGATGATTTACCAGCGATGGATAACGATGATTTGCGTAGAGGAAAACCGACAAATCATAAAGTCTTTGGGGAAGCAACTGCTATATTAGCTGGGGATGCTTTGTTGACAGAGGCTTTCCACTTGCTATCACTTAGTCCTTTTTCTTCCGATACACTCGTAAAAATGATACAAGAGTTTGCAAAAGCTTCCGGTTCGTATGGCATGGTGGCGGGGCAACTTGCAGATATGGAGGCAGAAAATACGTCGCTTACCTTGTCTGAGTTAAAGGCTGTTCATGCGCGTAAGACGGGGGCTTTGATTGAATGTGCGGTTAATTCTGGTCTCTTGAGTCTGGAACGGACGTTGGATGATTTAAAAAGTATGCAAACATTTGCTCAGCATTTTGGGGTCGCTTTTCAAATCAAAGATGATCTTTTAGACGTAGTTGGAAATGAGGCTGAAATAGGCAAAAAAATAGGGATGGATGCACTGCTCCATAAAAGTACGTATCCGTTTTTACTTGGAGTTGACGGAGCGAAAGAGGCGTTGGAACAAGAATGTTTAAATGCAGAAATCGCACTCAACCATATCATGCCCAAAAACGAAAGAATGGAAAAATTTTCTTTCTTCGATGAACTCTTACTACAATTACGTAAATTATAAAGGAAATGAAAGAAGACAAACATGAAAAAAGAACGTGTGGATATACTATTAGTAGAACAAGGGCTTTTTGAGACAAGAGAAAAAGCGAAGCGTGGAGTGATGGCAGGCTTGGTTTATACAGAAAAAGAGGAGCGACTAGATAAACCAGGTGAGAAGATCTCGATTGAAACGCAGTTGCAATTAAAAGGGGAAGGTTTGCGCTATGTATCGCGTGGTGGATTAAAACTTGAAAAAGCACTAGAGGTTTTTCAGATTTCGATGCAAGACAAGCTTTTATTGGACATTGGCTCTTCAACAGGCGGATTTACGGATGTAGCCTTGCAAAATGGTGCAGCACATAGCTATGCTTTAGATGTAGGCTACAACCAACTCGCATGGAAATTAAGACAAGACCCACGAGTCGTAGTGATGGAACGAACAAATTTCCGATATTGTAAACCAGAAGATTTTGAAATTGGTGTGCCGGATATAGCCACGATTGATGTTTCTTTTATTTCGTTAAAAATCATTTTACCTGTATTAAAAACGATTTTAAAAGAAAGCGGAGAAGTGGTGGCACTCATTAAACCCCAATTTGAAGCGGGCAGAGAACTTGTCGGAAAAAATGGTGTGATTAGAGAGAAAAGTACTCACGAATTGGTACTTGAAAAGATGCTCTCATTCATAGACGAGCAAGGCTATAGTATAAAGGGTTTGGATTTTTCACCTATTAAAGGTGGAGAAGGGAATATCGAATTTCTTGCATATCTTTCTTGGGATAAAGACAAAAAAATAAACACCACAGAAACGAAGATTAAAGAACTGGCACAAACCACCGTGGAGTCTGCACATCAGCAATTAAAAAGTGAGAACTCTCACTGAGATGGATAGGGAGTGTATAAAATGAAAAAAAAAGATCGTCATCGTTTGATTCAAAAGATGATTCATGAGCATGAAATCCAAAAGCAAGAAGAATTTGTAGAACGATTGCGAGCTACAGGGATTGAGGTGACGCAGGCGACTATTTCAAGAGATATTAAGGATTTACATCTTGTGAAGGTCCCTTCTTCAACAGGTGGATACTGCTACAGTCTGCCTACTTCCTCTGAACCAGATTTACAGCAAAAAACAGAAAAGCTTTTGAAAGATTGTTTCTTAAACATTCAAAAGATGGATAAATTCCTTGCGATTCAAACCATACCAGGAAGTGCTGTAGCACTAGGAAATTTATTAGAAAAAGTTTATGAAGAACAATTATTTACAGCTATGACGAATGATAACAAGGTACTACTAATTACCAAAACAAACGAGGATGCAACTGCCTTAGAACAACATATTCTTGAACAAGTTTAAACAAAATTTCTTTTGGAGGTGCTAAATGCTACAAGAACTATCTATACGTAACTTTGCGATTATCCCTGCTTTAAATGTGACGTTTGATGAGGGAATGACTGTACTCACAGGTGAAACGGGTGCAGGAAAATCCATTATTATTGATGCGGTTGGCTTGCTTGCTGGTGGGAGAGGCTCCAATGAGTACATTCGTCAGGGAGAAAAGAAATGTGTGTTAGAAGGACTTTTTGCAATGGATCAGCATCCTTTGGTTGAAAAAAGATTGGACAGTTTATCGATTGAGCATGAAGACAATATGCTTGTTTTACAAAGAGAAATTTACCGTAATGGAAAAAATACTTGTCGAATTAACGGACACTTGGTTAATCTAACTACTTTGCGAAGTATTGGAGAGCTTTTAGTGGATATTCATGGACAAAATGAACACCAAGAATTGATGCAAGCAAGTAAGCATGTGGAATTATTAGATGAATATGGCAAAGAAAAAATTGGCTCAGCGAAAGTTGCTTATCAAAAGGTATTTCAACAATACCATGAATTGCGTAGCAAAATGGAGAAAAAAGAAAAGAATGAAAAAGAGTTCGCTCAACGAATGGACATGCTTCGCTTTCAAGTAGAGGAAATTGAGGCAGCGCAACTGGAAGTCGGAGAAGAAGAGCGGCTACTAGAAGAACGAAATAAATTGGTGAATTACCAGAAAATTGCCGAGTCGTTAAAAGTAGGCTATGATGCTTTGCAAGGAGAAGAAGCTAGTAGTAGTTTGGATAGGATCGGGTTCGCAATGGATGCGATGCTTTCAATTGAAGCAATTGATCGTGAGTATCAAGCAATTGCTGAGGCCATTCAAAATGGGTATTTTATTTTACAAGAGGCAGCAGCTGATTTATCTAGGCAGCTAGATAGTTTGGAGATGGACGAGGGTCGCTTAGAAGTAGTTGAATCTAGACTGGATAGCATTAGGCAACTAAAAAGAAAGTATGGGGACTCCGAACAAGCAATCATAGAGTATTACAAAGAAATTACGCTAGAGTTGAGCGAGTCGTTGTCTTTTGAAAATCAAAGCACACAACTCGAAAAAGAGTTGAAAGAAAAAGAAGATAAATTGATTCAATTTGGGGATTCTTTGAGTGAGTTGCGAGTGAAAGAGGCAAAAAAACTAGAAGCAGACATTATGAAGCAGTTAAAAGAATTGTATTTGGAAAAAGCAATTTTTCAAGTGAAGATTGTGGCGCATGGAGAAGGCCTAAAAGCGTACCGTGAAAATGGGAAAGACGAGATAGAATTTTATCTTACAACCAATCCCGGGGAGCCACTAAAACCGTTGGTGAAAGTTGCTTCAGGTGGCGAACTTTCACGTATTATGTTAGCAATGAAGACGATTTTATCACAAACACAGGGGATGACGAGTATTATTTTTGATGAGGTTGATACAGGGGTTAGTGGCCGTATTGCTCAGTCTATTGCAGAAAAAATTCACCAGGTTGCCCAGCACTCACAGGTGCTTTGTATCACACATTTACCTCAAGTGGCCGCAATTGCGGATGCGCAGTATTTTATCAAAAAGGAAATCGTAGCAGATCGGACGAAAACGAGTGTAGAGATTTTATCGTTGGAACAAAGAGTTCAGGAGATTGCCCGCATGCTTGCCGGAACTCAGATTACACCGCTTACAGTAGAGCATGCAAAGGAGTTACTCCAGCTGGCGGGCAAATAAAAAGAACACTTGAAAAGAGTCAAGTGTTCTTTTTGGCCTATCCTGTAATCATACTGGCAAATGCTGCAAGTAAGACGCCGCCAATTGTTGCGATTAACATAATCCAAATCACAATGTTTGTTATCTTAGCAAAACGACTTTTTTTCTTTTTTTCCATTTATAGAGGCACATCCTTTTCTGCTTAGTTGTAGTGTACACTTTTTTATTTACTAAAATCAAGATAGATTAGAAAAGATTTTTCTTTTTTAATAACCAAGTTGTAAAAAGACAGAGCAGAACAATCCCACCACATAACCACCAAAAAGCATTGTGAAAATTTGCAAAAGGAAGACGGACATTCATCCCGTATAATCCTCCAATAATTGTTGGAATCGTTAAGACTACTGTAATGGATGTTAGTACTTTCATGATAATGTTTAAATTGTTGGAAACAATGGCAGAAAACATATCTTTTGTTTGTGAAACTAGTTGAAGCTGAATGCTGGTAATCGTGAGTGCTTGTTTATTTTCAACAAGTACGTCATGCAAAGCAGCACGGGCGTCTTTTGAATCAAGTAAAAGACTAGTAGAAAGAAGAGACTCTAAGCCTCGTAAATTTTCTTGAAGCGCTGATTTGAAATAGACCAGACTTTTTTGAATGTCCATAATTTGATAAAGTTGTTGATTTGCAACAGAAACACGTAATTGGCTTTCTAAATTTTCGGTTTCTTTTTTTAGTTCTTGAACATTTTTATTAAATAAAGAAGCAATATTCCACGAAATTTGAATCGCAATTTGTTCAGGAAACAGTACATGTTCTTGAACAGAGAGAATCCGATGGAATTTTTTCGTAAAAGAAGTAGCGTAATTACAAGCAGTAATAATTTTTTCCTTTGTGAGAATCATGCTAAATGGAAACATTTCAAACTGCTGAAAGCCACTAGGACTAGTCACAGGATGAGGATATTGACATAAAAGGAGTATGGGTTGTTCGAGTGTTTGTTGGTTCAACCCTTCTGTCCGAGGTACTTCTTGTTTGTCTAAAACTGCTGTCAGATAATCTTTTGGGACCGAGTAGTCCTGTGCAATCTTTTCAATCTCTTTTAAACTAGGAGTTTCAAGATGCACCCAATCAAAAGATTCAGCAGACGTTGTTTCCAGCACACTACCATTTTGCTTTACACTGAAATATTGAATCATAGATACAGCCTCCTATTCAGTCTCTAGTATATAGTAGCTTTCTAAAAATGTATAGATAAACTCAAGGTTCTTTTAATAGATAGCAAAAGGAATATAAGAATAAATATAGATTTTTAAAAAAGTTTGAACATGTCTTGGTTATCTACTATAATGGATAAATGACATGCTAAGCAAGATTATAGTAGGAGGAAATAAAAATGTGCGGATTTGTTGGATGTATTCACCAAAATAGTCACTCCATTGACATAGAAGAACAAAAAAGAAAAATGAAAGAAATGAACGCGATTATTGTGCATCGCGGGCCAGATAGTGAAGGCTATTATCATGATAGTGATGTTTCTTTTGGATTTCGTAGACTAAGCGTGATTGATATTGAAAAAGGTGCACAGCCTTTATCATACGATGAAGAACGTTATTGGATTATCTTTAACGGAGAAGTCTATAATTACATAGAGCTTCGGGAAGAATTAAAGGCAGAAGGATATACGTTTAAAACAGATAGCGATACCGAAGTGATTCTTGCCGTATATAAAAAATATGGAGAAAAAACAGCTTCCTTATTACGGGGGATGTTTGCATTTGTGATTTGGGATAAATTTGAAAAAAAAGCTTATGCAGCGAGAGATCATTTTGGAATCAAACCCTTCCATTTTGCTGAGGAAGACGGGAATATTTATGTAGCTTCTGAAGAAAAGTCGATTCGTAAAATTTTAAAAGAGAAAAAGTTGAATGAAAAAGCGTTACAAGACTATATGACATTTCAATATGTGCCAGAGCCGCAAACTATGACTGTGGGAATCAATCGTCTTCAACCTGGACATTATTTTGTCAAAGAGCAAGGAAAAGAGATGCGTTTTGTCAAATACTGGGAACCAAGCTTCGCTCCAGTTGATTATGAAGAAAAGGCGCTGGCAAAACAACTAAAAGATGTGTTATTTGATAGTGTAGAAAAACATATGCGCTCAGATGTAACCGTGGGCTCCTTTTTATCAGGTGGGGTAGACTCGTCGATAATTGTTTCGATTGCCAAAGAGTTTAATCCTGATATTAAAACGGTATCCGTTGGATTTGAACGAGAAGGCTACAGTGAAATAGATGTTGCAAAAGAAACGGCTGCAAAACTGAACGTTGAAAATATTAGCAAAGTCATTACACCAGAAGAATTTGTACGAGAATTCCCAAGGTTTGTGTGGCATATGGATGATCCGTTAGCTGATCCAGCAGCAGTGCCACAATTTTTCTTGGCACATGAGACAAGAAAACATTGTACGGTTGCACTTAGTGGGGAAGGTGCAGATGAAATGTTTGGCGGGTACACCATCTATAATGAACCGAATTCCCTTAAAATGTTTAATAAGATTCCAAATGGTTTAAATAAGGCATTAAATGGCTTGGCACGCATTTTACCAGAAGGCATGAAAGGGAAAAGTTTCTTATTACGTGGGACAACCCCAATGGAACAACGCTACGTAGGGAATGCGTTCATTTTTAATGAAAAAGAAAAGCGCGAGTTATTGAAGAACTATGATGCGAAGACACCATTTACTCAAATAACAGAAAAGTTCTACCAAGAATCCAAAAACTATGATCCAATTGATCGAATGCAATTTATTGATATTCATACTTGGTTAGTAGGAGATTTGTTATTAAACGCGGATAGAACAACGATGTCTGCTGCTTTGGAACTTAGAACACCGTTTGTGGACAAAGAAGTCTTTGCCTTAGCGAGAACGATTCCTTCACACATGAGGATTGCAAATGGAACGACGAAATATATTTTGAGAAAAGCGGCTGAAGATTTTGTTCCTGAACACGTGTTATATCGTAAAAAATTAGGATTCCCAGTGCCTATTCGTTTTTGGTTGAAAGATGAATTGTATGATTGGGCGGCGACGACTATTCGTGAGTCGCAAACAGATGACTATTTGAATAAGGAATATGTCTTGAAACTGTTGGAGGATCACAAACAAGGCAAACAAGATTACTCTAGAAAAATATGGGCTGTGTTGACCTTTATGACTTGGCACAAAGTTTATGTAGAAGAAGATGTTTCCTTCGATTTTCATGTATAGCTATTCCTATCAATAGGATTTGCTCTAATACTTGTAATTTTAAAGAAAGGAGTGACAAGATGGGAGCACTCTCACTACAAGTTGTTTTTTGGTATATATTTCCAATTCTGTTGCTCTTTGCTTCCAGTTATATTGTGACAACTTTTTCTTTGGATACACGTTTTAAAGTAAAAGCTGTGGATATTGCGACACCTTTTTTGTTGGTTGGCATTCATGAATTGTCAAAAGTGGCATTCAAACACTCTGTATTGCCTTATATCCTTCTGACAATACTGTTGTTAGGAATTATTATTGCAATTGTTCACGCGTATTACTATCACGAGCTAAATTACCGGAGATATTTTAAAATGTATGCTCGGTTTGTGTTTCTATTGACATTCATCTTGTATGTTGTGCTAATTGGTTTGAGCTTCTTTGCTTTTATCTAACCTAACTGAGGCACATATTAGGAAATGAGCCAAAGTTGGATACGTTATTTAGAAAGAAATAGTGCAAATTTAAAAGAATGTTTATCAAAGCAAAAAAATGAGTAAACTTATTCTTTGTTGGAGATAAAACCAGCAATTTAAAACCGAAATTTATTTGAAATTTAAGAAAGTCTGACAACGCTCAGTAGGCGTTGCTAGGCTTTTTTTCCTACTTAAGAATAAAATTTATAAAAAAAGGAAAAAAAGAAAAAAAATTCCAGTAGAATGTGGTAGAAAGTGGGGGAATGTGGTAGACTTGAATCATGAAGTGGGAAATTGGGGTGACCGAGTATGTTTATGGGTGAATTTAAACATAATATTGATACAAAAGGTCGATTAATTATGCCTTCTAAATTTCGTGAAGAACTTGGAGAAAAGTTCGTTGTGACACGAGGAATGGATGGATGTTTATTTGGGTATCCTCAAGATGAATGGGCAGTTATGGAACAAAAGTTAAAAGAAATGCCCTTAGCTAAGAAAGAAACACGAGCATTCGTTCGTTTTTTTTACTCCGCTGCCACTGAATGTGAAATAGACAAACAAGGAAGAATTAACCTTCCAGTACCACTAAGAAACCATGCTGAGTTAGAAAAAAATTGTGTAGTCATAGGAGTTTCTAGTCGGATAGAAATTTGGAGTGAAAAACGTTGGTCTGCCTTCTCAGAAGAAGCAGAAGAAAACTTTGACGAAATTGCTGAAACAATGATTGATTTTGGTTTTTAATATAAAGGATAAGAGGAGAAAATAAGATGACAGATGAGTTCCGCCATACAACAGTTTTACTGCATGAGACAGTTGACATGTTAGAGATTAAACCTAATGGAGTATATGTTGACTGTACGCTGGGTGGAGCGGGACATAGTGAGTATTTACTGTCACAATTATCCGAAACAGGACACCTTTATGCTTTTGACCAAGATCAAACTGCCATTGAAAATGCAAAAATCAAATTAGCTCCTTATCTTAAAAAAAATATGGTGACTTTTGTTAAAGGAAATTTTCGTGACCTAAAGACAGCGTTGAGTTCACTAGATGTCCACCAAGTAGATGGTATTCTTTACGACTTAGGCGTCTCTTCCCCCCAACTAGATGAGGCTGAACGTGGTTTTAGCTACCATCAGGATGCGGTGCTAGACATGCGAATGGACCAATCGGCCTATCTAACAGCCAAAACAGTTGTAAATGAGTATTCTTATCATGATTTGGTGAAAATTTTTTATCGCTATGGAGAAGAAAAATTTTCCAAACAAATCGCACGTGCAATTGAAAATAAACGAGCTGATCATGAAATTCAAACGACTGGGGAGCTTGTCGAAATCATCAAAGAAGTTATTCCAGCTCCAGCTAGAAGAAAAGGTGGCCACCCAGCAAAAAGAGTGTTTCAGGCAATTCGTATTGCAGTCAATGATGAATTAGGAGCAATAGAAGAATCCTTGCAACAAGCAATAGAAATCTTAAAGATTGACGGAAGAGTGAGTGTCATCACGTTCCATTCTCTGGAAGATCGTTTGGTAAAAACTATTTTTAAAGAATACAGTACAGCGAAGGATACACCTCCTGGACTGCCAATCATTCCAGAAGAATTCCAACCGACTTTAAAATTAGTGACTAGAAAACCAATGATTCCAAGTGAGTCAGAGGTTGAGGGAAATCGTCGAGCTCGTAGTGCAAAATTACGAGTTGCAGAAAAGAAAAGAAAAATTTGAAGGAAAGGAATGACACAAATGGCACAAATTAAAAAAACAATGGACGAATACCAAGTGGATGTTCCTTCTGAGGCAAAGGCTTCTTTTCAAGACGAAATGGCGTCACCTTTTCAGCTCTCTGAAAAAAGAATCAAAGGGATTAGTAGATTAGAAAAAATTACAATTGGTGGAATTGTCTTAATGTGTATTGTGTTAGCCATGACGACCATTTATATGAGTACAGTAGTAAATAAAGAGACAGAAAGTATTACAAATACGCAACAAGAGATAGAAAGAACGACAAATTCAATTACAAAACTTCAACAAGAAAAAAGTGAGCTTTCTCGCAAAGACCGAGTAAAATCAATTGCAGATAAGGCAAGCTTAAAACAAATTGAAGGAAATATAAGGACTGTAACGAAATGAATATGGATCAGTTTAAAAAATATCTAGCATCAAAAAATTTAAATCCAAAAAATAATCGTAAAAGAGTAGGGGTAATTCTTTTCGCAGTAGCGATTGGGATTTTCTCTATTTTTGCCCTACGTTTGAGTTCTATTATAGTGACTGGAAGAGTAGGGAATGTTTCTCTTGCTGAAAAAACAAAGGAATTGTATGAGGGGAGTAGTGTAATCAAAGCAAAACGTGGTTCAATTTTGGACCGCAACGGGAACCCGATTGCTGAAGACGCTACTTCTTATTCTTTATATGCGATGTTGGACAAGAATTACATCGGTATTGGAAAAAAAGAATTGTATGTTCATGATAAAGATCGTGAAAAAATTGCCGAAGTTTTGAATCAATATACGGGTATGGACAAAGATTATGCTTTGGGACAATTACAGCCAAAGAAGAATAGTCAAGGAAAAGAAATCACGACAGTGGAGTTTGGAACTTCTGGAAAAGGGCTTACTCTGGAAACCAAAAGCAAAATAGAAAAAGCTTTAAAAAAAGAGGGCATTACTGGGATTTTCTTTAATGAGCATCCGGCTAGATCTTATCCAAATGGGAATTTTGCGTCCTATTTAGTTGGTTATACTCAGTTTGCAGATGCTTCGGATGATACCAAAGGGCTAAAAGGAATGCTTGGAATTGAAGAAGCATACAACAGCCAACTTAGTGGTTCTGATGGTGAGATTACTTATCAAAAAGATAGTGGTGGGAACGCAGTACCAGGAACACAAACCGTTAAAAAGAAAGCCAAAAATGGCTCAGATATATACACAACTTTGGATAGCAATTTACAATTGTATCTAGAAGAATTGATGGACGGCGTGGATTCAAAATATCAGCCTGAAAGTATGACGGCAATGCTCGTAGAAGCAAAAACTGGGGATGTTGTAGCAGCATCCCAAAGACCAACATTTAATCCAGAAACAAAAGATGGTCTTGGAACAAATGGTGTTTGGCAGAATTTACTTGTTCAAGATACTTTTGAACCTGGTTCCACAATGAAAGTCTTTACAGTTGCAACTGCTATTGAAGCGGGAGTCTTTAATCCAAATACGACATTTTTATCAGGGAAAATCAAAGTCGACGATACAACGATTAGTGACTGGATTCCAGCAGGAAAAGGATATCTTACATATCCTCAAGCTTTGGCTTGGTCGAGTAATGTTGGGATGGTCCATTTAGAACAATTAATGCCAACAGCTTGGCAAGAATATATCAAAAAATTTGGCTTTACAAAATCAACCCATTCAGGCTTAGTCAGCAACGAACCAACTGGGAGTGTACAAAATAGTACAACTGTCGACCGGGCAATGACTGCATACGGGCAAGCCATTGCAGTTACAGATTTTCAAATGATACAAGGTTTTACGGCAATTGCGAATAATGGTAAAATGTTAAAACCACAGTACATTTCTAAAATCACGACAGCGGATGGGAAAACGACAACGAAAAAGACAAAAGTTGTTTCTCAACCTATTTCAAGTCAAACTGCTAAGCAAGTCTTAGGTTATATGCAAGGAGTAGTAGATGACAAAACGTATGGTACAGGATATGGCATCTACAATATTGACGGCTATAACGTTTCCGCAAAAACAGGAACAGCGCAGATTTTTGAAAATGGTCATTATTCAGATGATGGCTATATCAACTCTGTTGTCCAAATTGCTCCAACAGAGAACCCTAAGTACATCATGTATGTGACCATTAAACGACCTAAAGTCCCAGAGGGTGGTTCAACAAGTGATGCCCTCTCTTCTATTTCTAATCCACTGTTGAAACGTGCCTTAGATTTAGATACTGGAAAAACGACAAGTAGTAAATAAAGAGGAAAAGGAGAATTTCTATGAACGGACTTCAGATAAAAAAAGCAATTCATCCATTAAAAGTACAAAATATAACCTCTTATGAATCTCTTGAAATTCAACAAGTTACACAAGATACACGCACAATCCAGAAAGGAAGCTGCTTCATCTGTATTGAGGGAGCAACGATTGATGGACACGACTTGGTAAGTAAGGCAATTGAACAGGGTGCTTCCTTAATCATTGCTGAAAAAAAAATCACTGCAGCTATACCGGTCATGTATGTGTATGATACTAAAAAAGCTTTAGCTCAACTGAGCGTTCTTTTTTATGATAATCCAAGCAAAAAGATGAAAATGGTTGGGGTTACGGGGACAAACGGGAAAACCACAACGACTCATATGATTGAAGCAGTATTAGAAAAAGCGGGACATCAGACTGGGATTATTGGGACGATGTACAATAAAATAGGAACCGAAAAAATCCCCACAATCAATACGACCCCTGATGCGCTGACCACACAAAAATTACTAAAGAAGATGTCTGAGCAACAGATTGATTCTTGTGCAATGGAAGTTTCTTCCCACGCACTTGTCCAAGGACGGGCATGGGGCATTGACTTTGATGTAGCGGTTTTTACAAATCTTTCGCAAGATCATCTTGAGTATCATCACACCATGACGGATTATTTTTATGCTAAAAGTTTATTATTTTCTCAACTAGGGAATTCTTATGAGTGTAAGGACTATCCCAAAACTGCCATAATTAACTGTGATGACCACTATGGTAGGAAATTGGAGCAGCTAACGGCAGCAAATGTCTTGACTTTTGGGGTGAGCGAAGAGGCTGTGATTCAAGCCAAGAATATTCATATTTCTTCTGAGGGTACTCGTTTTGACTTGGATTTTATGGAGAAAACCTATCCAGTGAAAATTAAAATGATTGGGATGTTTAACATTTATAACGCCCTAGCATCTTTTGGTGCTTGCTATGCTTTAGGGATAAAACCTAATAAAGTCATTTCTGCACTCGAAGAATTACCTGGAGTAAAAGGACGTTTTGAATTAGTGCCAAACCAAGCAGACATTACAGTTATTGTAGATTATGCACATACCCCTGATGGGCTAGAAAATGTCTTGCAGACAGTCAAAGAATTTGCCAAAAAAGATATTTACTGTGTTGTTGGCTGTGGGGGAGACCGTGATCCAAGTAAGCGACCTATTATGGCGAAAATTGCAACTGACATTGCAACTAAAATTATTTTTACATCAGACAATCCGCGAACGGAAGATCCTGAGGTGATATTGGATCAAATGACAAGTGGCTTAGATAGCAGAGCTTATATAAGGGTGACCGATCGGAAATCGGCAATCGAACGAAGCTTGTCTGAAGCAACACCTGGGGACGTGGTACTAATTGCTGGAAAAGGGCATGAAAACTATCAAATTATTGGCAAAACCAAACACCATTTTGATGATGTTGAAGTGGTAATGTCGTACTTTGAGAATAAAAATAGGAGATTGTAATAATGGAATGGACGCAGATATTTTTACCTATAGCACTGAGTTTTGCACTAACGTTTAGCACGATGCCGATTTTTATTGGGTATTTTGTTGCGAAAAAACAAGGACAAGCAATTCGAGAAGATGGTCCAAAATGGCATAACAGTAAGTCTGGTACGCCAACAATGGGGGGGACAGTCTTTTTGATTGCAACCGTTGTCGCAGCGGTTTTAATGGCAGCGTGGAAAGGATTTTTAACTCCATCATTGTTAATATTGATTTTTATCATGGTTTTATATGGTTTGTTAGGCTTTTTGGATGACTTTATAAAGATTTTTAAAAAGCGTAATATGGGCTTGAATTCAAAACAAAAGTTATTGGGACAAATTGTTGGGGGAATTGTGTTTTATCTAGTTTATTTATCTGAAAATTTTCCTAACATGATTAATTTACCTTTTGTAGGGGATATACATATTGGCTATTTCTATGGCTTATTTTTAATTTTTTGGTTAGTTGGTTTCTCAAATGCAGTGAATTTGACAGATGGGATTGACGGTCTAGTTTCAGGCTTGGGTGTAATTTCGTTTGGCGCTTATGCGATTGTTGCGTGGCATCAAAAGCAATTTGATATCCTAATCCTTTGTTTGACCACTATTGGAGGATTAATTGCTTTCTTTTGTTTCAACAAAAAGCCTGCAAAAATTTTCATGGGCGATGTGGGTTCTTTAGCACTAGGCGGTTTACTTGGTGCTATTTCTATTTTACTTCATCAAGAATGGTCGTTGCTTCTCATTGGCTTTGTCTATGTATGTGAAACAGCGAGTGTATTACTTCAAGTAACCTCATTTAAGCTAACTGGAAAAAGAATTTTTAAAATGAGTCCCATTCATCATCATTTTGAAATGTGCGGTTGGTCAGAGTGGAAAGTGGATCTTGTTTTTTGGATAGTAGGATTTGTTATGGCTGTTATCGCTCTATGCGTGATACTTTAAGGAGGAAAATAGGATGAAAGACATTACAACTTATAAAAATCAAAAAATCCTAGTTTTAGGACTGGCAAAAAGTGGAGTAAGTGCAGCGAAATTACTTCATCAATTAGGTGCCTTTGTTACAGTTAATGATGCGAAACCATTTGAAGAAAATTCCGAAGCCCAAGAGCTTCTTGCTTTGGGAATTAAAGTTGTAACTGGCTCTCATCCTATCGAACTTTTAGAAGAAGGCTTTGTCAAGATTGTAAAAAATCCAGGCATTCCTTATACAAATCCTATTCTCGAAAAAGCAATTGAGAAAAATATACCGATTATTACCGAAGTAGAACTAGCCTATCAGATAAGCGAAGCACCTTTTATTGGCATTACGGGAACAAACGGGAAAACAACGACTACGACCATGATTGCGGAAATTATCAACCATGGAAGTGAAAAGAAAAAAGCAAAACTTGCCGGAAATATCGGCTTTCCTGCGAGCACAGTTGCACAAAATGCAGCCGGAGAAGAAATTCTTGTGACAGAATTATCCAGTTTCCAATTGATGGGAATTCAGACTTTTCGACCAAAAATTGCTGTGATTACAAATATATATGAAGCACATTTGGATTATCATGGCTCAAGAGCCGCTTACGTAGAAGCAAAATGGCGACTACAAAAAAATATGACCGAAGAGGATACGCTTGTGCTAAATGGAAATCAGCCAGAGCTTGTGACTCTTAGCAAACAGACGAAAGCAAGAGTGCTATTCTTTTCAACCACAAAGGAACTAACGGAAGGAGCTTGCTTAAAGTCTGGCTCCTTGTATTATGGATCAGAGAAAATTATGGATGCTAGTGAATTGGGAGTTCCAGGAGAACACAATGTCGAAAATGCTTTAGCGGCTATCATTGTAGCGAAACTAGAAGGATGTCAAAATGAGGATATTAAGCAGTCTCTTGCTCATTTTTCAGGAGTGCCACATCGTACACAGTATTTAGGTGTGTATGCAGGACGGAAATTTTATAATGATTCTAAAGCAACCAATATTTTAGCCACTGAGAAAGCGCTGAGCGGATTTGAAAATGAAAAAGTAATTTTACTTGCTGGTGGACTCGATAGAGGAAATGATTTTGATGCGTTAGTTCCTTTTATCAAAGGAATCAAAGCCATTATTTTATTTGGTGAAACGAAGGAAAAAGTAGCAAAAGCTGCCAAAAAAGCTGGAATTTCGACAATTTTATTTACTGAAGATGTAACCAGTGCACTTCCTCTTGCATTCGCACAAAGTCAAAATGAGGACAGTATCTTGCTTTCCCCAGCCTGTGCGAGTTGGGACCAGTATCCGAGCTTTGAAGTTCGCGGAGAAAAATTTATTGAAGCATTTCAAAAAATTAAAGAAGTGAGAGAATAGCATGAAAATAATAGTATCAGGCGGAGGAACAGGAGGGCACATTTATCCTGCTTTAGCCTTAATTAAAGAAATAAAAAAAAAGGATCCACAGGCTGAATTTTTGTATGTTGGGACGAAAAATGGTCTCGAAAGTACGATTGTACGAGGTGAAAATATTCCTTTTAAAACGATTGAAATTCAAGGATTTAAACGCTCGCTGTCTTTGAAGAATGTTCAAACCATTTATTTGTTTTTAAAAAGTATTCATGAGGCAAAAAAAATCATTCGTGAGTTTGCCCCAGATGTCGTTCTAGGAACTGGTGGATATGTATGCAGTTCAGTCGTGTATGCAGCACACAAACTGAAAGTACCTACAATGATTCATGAACAAAATAGCATTCCAGGAATTACTAATAAATTTTTAGCGCGGTATGTGGATAAGATTGGGATTTGTTTTCCCGAGGCAGCAGCACATTTTCCAACTGATAAAGTGGTCATGACAGGAAACCCACGCGCACAAGAAGTATCCGGCATTAAAAAATCAGATATTCTTCAGATGTTTGACTTGTCACCAGAAAAACCAACTGTGTTAATTTTTGGTGGAAGTCGAGGAGCCGCAAGAATAAACCAAGCTTTCATAGAAGCAGTGCAAGAGTTAATCTCTAAGGATTACCAAATTCTTTACGCATCAGGTGCAGTGTATTATGACCGGGTATACAATGTTTTGGAAGAAGTATTACATAAGGCTACTAATGTTAAAGTAGTTCCTTACATTTCTAATATGACTGAGGTTTTGGCAAATGTGGATCTAATCATTGGACGTGCTGGTGCGACTTCTCTTGCAGAAGTTACGGCGATTGGGGTACCTTGCATTCTTGTCCCAAGCCCTAATGTGACCAATGATCATCAAACAAAGAATGCCGAGAGCTTAGTCAAAGTTGGCGCAGCAAAAATTGTGAAAGATCAAGATCTGACTGGACATGTCTTAGTAGAGACTTTGGACAATTTGATGAATGATCCGGCAACGTTAAAAGAAATGTCAGAGGCGTCGAAAAAAGAAGGAATCACGGATGCAAGTGACCGACTTTATACGGAACTAACGCAAATAATGGACTAAAGAGGAGGTGAGCATCATCGGTAAAGAAAAAGAACCAAATAAAGTCAAGGAAGCAGAGACAAACAAGATGCTCACGCCTTGGCAAAAAGAGAATTTGAAGTATGCCAAACGGCAAGGTGAAATTCCCAAGTGGCAAGAAAATGAGCCAGGTGAGCAACCAATTAAAGAAGAAAAAGAGAGTCAATACGTGGAAACTATGTCTGATTCGGAAAAAGATCAAGAATTTAATTCAGTACTTGATTATGAAAATCAGATAGAAAAAGAAACTTTTAATGAACGATTTCATCATTGGTGGACACCTGGAAATAAAAAATTAGTCCAACGTTTGACCTTAATTATCAGTATATTATTATTCGCAATAATGTGTGTTTCATACTTTATTTCTCCTTATAGTAAACTACAAAAAATAAATGTGGTGGGAAGAGAAAACGTAAGTGCAAGCAATGTGTATCAAGCATCAGGTTTTAAAGTTCAAGAAAGCTTGTGGGGACAGTATTTAGATAAAAATAAAGCCATTGCTAGGATAAAAAAAGACTTACCAAAAGTGAAGACGGCCAAAGTTTCAATTACACACTTAAATCAATTTACAGTCCAAATTAGCGAGTATAAGCAGGTAGGGTATTTGCAATCTGGCGACCAGTATCAAGAAATTACGGAGAACGCAAAAATTATTACCGGCAGCGTTAAAAAAACTGATAATTATCCTACATTTAAAAATTTTAAAGAAGGAAGTTCGTTTACTGATTTAATTCGTGGCTATCAAAAAATGGATGCTGCCATCAAAAAAAATGTTGTAGAAGTTTTGGCAACTCCTTCTAAAAGTAATCCCTATCTTTTCACGATGAATATGAAAGATGGCAATCAAATCATTGCATCAACCAAGGATTTTACAACAAAAATTATCTACTACCCCAAAATTGCAAGTCAGATGCAAGAAAAAGGAATTGTGGATATGGAAGCGGGGATTTTCTCATATCCTTATGGAAATAATACAAATAAATCGGAAAAAACCGATTAAAAGTAAAAAAATCAATAAAAATGTGAATAATTCATGGAATCTTCTTTTGTAAACACTAGTAAATATGGTAAAATTAGAAGAAGTAAGTAAGAAATATGCAGACATTGAAATTTGTTCAAGTAAATACGGAAACTAAATAGGAGGGAATCCTTTTCATGGCAAAATCAGGAATTTATGTAGGCCTTGATATAGGTACAACATCCGTTAAAGTTGTTGTGGCTGAATACGTTGAAAATCAACTAAATATTATCGGAGTAGGCAATGCAAAATCAAAGGGATTGAACCGTGGGATTATCATTGATATTGATAAAACCGTAGAATCAATCAAACAAGCTGTCAAAAAGGCAGAAGAAAAATCAGGAATTCAAATTAGAGAAGTAAATGTTGGCTTGCCAGCCAATTTATTAGACATAGAAAAATGTGAAGGAATGATTGCTGTTAACTCTGAGTCCAAAGAAATTACGGACGAAGATGTGAAAAATGTTTCATCAGCTGCAATTGTGCGCTCCACTCCTCCAGAGCGACAAATCATTGCCTTATTACCGCAAGAGTTTAAAGTGGATGGTTTTGAGGGGATAAAAGATCCTCGTGGCATGATTGGGGTTCGTCTGGAAATGAAAGGATTAGTATTTACTGGTCCCAAAACAATTGTGCATAACATTAAAAAGTGTGTCGATAAAGCGGGCTTGTATCTTAATGAATTGGTGATTACACCTCTTGCTCTAGCGGAGTCAGTTTTATCTGATGGAGAAAAAGAGTTTGGCACAACTGTTATTGATTTAGGTGGTGGCCAAACGACTGCTGCTGTGATGTATGAGAGTGAATTGAAATTTACAAATATTGAGCAAGAAGGTGGCGAATTTGTCACAAAAGATATTTCAGTGGTACTAAATACCTCACTTAGCACCGCAGAAGATTTAAAAATTAATTACGGAGATGCTTATTCCGAACGAGTTTCTGCCAATGAAGAATTTCCAGTAGATGTCATTGGGCAAGCGGATCCAGTTAAAATCGATGAACAATATCTCTCAGAAATTATTGAAGCACGAGTAGAACAGATTTTTGAAAAAACAAAAAATGTTTTAAATAGTATTGATGCGCTAAGTTTACCTGGTGGAGTGATCTTAACTGGTGGAGCAGCAAGTATGCCAGGTGTGGTTGAACTTGCTTCTGATATTTTGGAAGCCAATGTAAAATTGTATGTACCAAGTCATATGGGACTTAGAAATCCTGTGTTCTCAAATGTTATCAGTATTGTAGAATATGTCGCTCAACTCAATGATATTTATAGAATTGCGCAGTCAGCAGTTACAGGTGAACGAGTGAAGTCAGCACCTGCGCAAGATAGAATACCAAAATTTGTGGGTACACAAGATGAAGCACAAGGTTTTGCTTCGCAACCTGAGGAGTTTGAAGAAGATTACAAAGAAGAAGGTAGCATGAAAAACAAACTCAAAGGTTTCTTTTCAAACATATTTGATTAAGCCGAAGAAATAGGAGGAATAAGATAAAATGGAATTTTCTTTAGATAATAATATTGATAACGGAGCAGTAATTAAAGTAATTGGTGTAGGTGGCGGTGGCGGAAACGCTGTAAACCGTATGATAGAAGAAAACGTCAAAGGTGTCGAATTTATTGTTGCCAATACGGATGTCCAAGCGCTAAAAAATTCAAATGCTGAAACAGTTATTCAATTAGGACCAAAATATACACGCGGCTTAGGTGCCGGATCACAGCCTGAAGTTGGAAAAAAAGCGGCTGAGGAAAGCGAAGAAGTGTTACAAAATGCGCTAGAAGGAGCAGATATGATCTTCATCACTGCCGGAATGGGTGGTGGAACAGGAACAGGTGCTGCGCCTGTAGTAGCTAGAATCGCACGTGAATTAGGGGCTTTAACAGTGGGTGTCGTGACACGTCCATTTAGTTTTGAAGGACCAAAGCGTGGTCGCTTTGCAGCAGAAGGAATTGCTTTGTTCAAAGAAAACGTCGATACACTTTTGATTATTTCAAACAATCGTCTATTAGAAGTTGTAGATAAGAAAACTCCTATTTTGGAAGCTTTCCGTGAAGCAGACAACGTGTTAAGACAAGGGGTACAAGGAATTTCAGATTTGATTACGGCTCCTGGATATGTCAACTTGGACTTTGCTGATGTGAAAACCGTCATGGAAAACCAAGGAACGGCTTTGATGGGAATCGGTTCTGCAAGTGGTGAAAATAGAGTGATTGAAGCGACAAAACGCGCAATTTCTTCTCCTTTGCTAGAAACCTCTATTGATGGTGCTGAACAAGTACTCCTAAACATTACGGGTGGCTTGGATATGACTTTATTTGAAGCACAAGATGCTTCTGATATTGTGACTAGTGCAGCAACAGGAGATGTGAATATTATTTTAGGAACATCAATTAATCCTGAATTGAGTGATGAAATTGTTGTGACAGTAATTGCAACTGGGATTGATCCTACAAAATCGGAAAAAAAAAACGTTCGTTCAAGTAGACCAACGCATACAACAAGCTCAACAAATGCGCAACGCCCGTCATTAGACATTGAAAATACGGTTGCTTCAGATACTTCCGAGGATGAAAGTGCGTTTGGAGATTGGGATATTCGTCGTGAGCCAAGTCAACGTGGAAATATTGACGATGCACAATTTGAAGCATTAGAAAAAAAAGAATTTGAACCGTATGCTCCAAAAGAAAAAGAACCTAAAAAAGATGACGATGAATTGAGCACACCAGCTTTCTTCAGAAGAAAAAAAAGATAAAAGGTGAGGAAGACACATGCTGAATAAAAATGTCCGGAAAATTGAAGACGATGTTCTATCAGCGTGTGAAACTTCTCATAGATCCCGAAAAGAGGTTCAGGTTATTGCGGTGACCAAAACAGTTTCGAGTGAGGAAGCGAAAGAATTAATTGATTTAGGAGTAGTGAATCTTGCAGAGAACCGTGTAGATAAGCTACTTGAAAAGCAACAAGCGCTAAGTGATGTTCCACAAATTACTTGGCATTTGATTGGAAATTTACAACGACGGAAAGTAAAGACAGTTATTAATCGAATTGATTATTTTCATGCTTTGGAAAGTTTGTCATTAGCAGAAGAAATTAACAAGAGAGCAGAACAGTGTATTCGTTGTTTTGTTGAAGTTAATGTTAGTGGAGAAGTAAACAAACATGGGATTCCTTTAGAGGAGGTCCAGACGTTTATTCAAGCGCTAGAGTACTATGACAAGATTCAAGTTGTAGGACTGATGACAATGGCTCCGTATCAAGCGAATGAGACAATCATACAATCGATTTTTTCGAAGTTGAAACAAAAACAAGTAGAGATTAAGCAGCAAAACTGGCATCATGCTCCCTGTACAGAATTAAGTATGGGGATGAGCCAGGATTATAAAATTGCTATTCAAGAAGGTGCTACCTTTGTTCGTATTGGGACAGCTTTCTTTTCAGCAGAATAGAAGAAAGGGGAATTTTTATGAAAATGTTCAACAAAGCTAGCTTATCAGGCTTTTTTGGCTTATCAGATGATGAAGACTACGACAATAGTGTCTATGAAGAAGAAAATAAGTCAAGTTATGCCCAACCTGAAAAAAGTACTGTAAAAAAAGAAACTACTTATAGACAACCAACTGCGCCTTCATACGACTCCTATGAAGAACCTAGAAAGTCTCCAGCAAAAAAAGTGGTAGCAATGTCTTCACAACAAAACCGTGGAAGCCAAGCATCAAATCAAGCATCAGCTTCACAAGGTATTTCTAAAAAGGTAACAGTTTTAGAACCACGTACATATACAGAGGCAAAAAAAATTGCACAATGTGTATTTAGAAATGAAATTGTAATTGTGAATTTCCATTTAATTGAAGAATCCCAAGCTAGAAGAATCGTTGATTTTCTAACTGGAGCTGTTTTTGGCTTAGATGGAGATATTCAAAGAATTGGTGATGAAATGTTTTTATGCACCCCACCTAATATGGAGATTGATAGTACAGTTGCAAAAAGTTTATTAGGAACACAATTTGCAGAATACTAAAAAGGGATGTGAATTTATTTGATTGCACTTGCTTCTTTGATTGGTTATGCTGTTCGAATTTATTCGTTATGTTTAGTAGCCTATGCACTATTGTCTTGGTTACCTGGTGGCTATGACTCGCCAATTGGAAAATTTTTAAATAAGGTTTGTGAACCCTATTTAAGATTATTTGACCGGTTTAATTTGTCAATAGGGTCAATTGGCTTTAATATAATGGTTGGTCTATTTGTTTTAAATATTGTTGGTTCGCTGCTACAGAGGATTCTGTATGGTTTATAAGGATGAAAGGGTGTTTTCTTGATGAATGTGAATGTATATCAACATTTTCGTAAAGAAGAACACTCTTTTATTGATTTAGTCAAGGATTGGCAAGAGCAGGTAGAAATGCAATATGCACCTTATTTGACAGACTTTCTAGATCCTAGACAGGCTTATATTTTGGAGACTCTAATTCGACAAAATGGAGAATTAAAATTTAAGTTTTATGGAGGATATGAGCAAGCCGAGCGAAGAAGAGCGCTAATTTTTCCAGATTACTATATTCCTGAAAAGGAAGAATACAATATTAATCTTTATGAAATTATTTATCCAATAAAATTTGGAATGCTTTCTCATGGGAAAATTTTAGGAACTTTTTTGAGTACTGGTGTTAAAAGAGAGTCTTTAGGAGATATTATATCGGACGGAGAACGTTGGCAGATATACATCAAAGGTGAAATTGCAGAGTACTTCCATTTACAAATAAAAAAAATTGGGTCGCTTCCAGTTCGCTTAGAAAAAAGAAATTATACGGATATGATTGTGGCCAAAGATGAGTGGTCGCTTGAGCATACAACGGTTAGTTCTTTAAGACTTGATAATCTGATTTCAAATGTATACAATATATCTAGACAGCGTTCGAAGCAATTGATTGATTCTGGTAAGATAAAAATCAATTGGACAGAATGTACGCGCCCAGATTTTACCTTGGATTTATTGGATATTATTTCTGTTCGAGGTTTTGGTAGAATTCAATTAAAAGCAATTGAGGGCAAAACAAAAAAAGAGAAATACCGCTTATTGTTGGGAATTTTAAGAAAATAAATAATTGAGGTGAAGGAAAATGGCACTTAGTCCATTAGATATTAGAAATAAAACATTCAGTACAAAAATGAGAGGATTCAATCAAGATGAAGTAGATGATTTTTTAGATCAAGTAATTAACGATTATGAAGAAGTTATTCGTCAAAAACGTGAGATTGAAAAATCACTAAAGCATTCAGAAGAAAAACTAACCTATTTCAATGAGTTAAAGGATGCTCTTAATCAATCGATTATTGTTGCACAAGATACAGCCGACAAGTTAAAAGAAAATGCTACAAAGGAATCAACCATTATTATTACGACTGCAGAGGCTGAAGCAAAAGATATTTTAACCAAAGCTAGAGAAGAAGCAAAACGCACAGTTGAAGAAGCAAATGCTTCTGCTCATAAGGTTGTGACGGAGTCTACAGCCCATGCGCAACAATTAGCTTCTGAAACGGATGATTTGAAGAAGAAAACGAGAACATTCCATCGTAATTTGACAATGTTACTTGAAAATCAGCTTGATATGGTTAAAAGTGAAGAATGGGATGAATTATTGAAACCATTTTCTACTTATGTAAGTGACGATCATAAAATGGTCAAAGAAGTTTTGACAAAAGAGCTTGACAAAGAAAATGAAAATCATGTAGAATCAAGTCAAGTTATTGAAGAAACAGAAGTTGTAGCGGAACCAGACTTAGATGCAACAGCTACTTTTATTCTTCCAACTGATAACAACGATTCTAAATAGTAAACTAGAGCATGAAACAGAAAAATAAGGTAGATTCTTTAAGCGAGCCAATAGGATGGTGAGAGATTGGCAAGACCCTCAGCTTTATTAGATCATTCATGAAAAAAAGGATTGCTGAAGAAGAAGTAAGCAATCACGTATGACTTACGTTACAAGTTTTAGAGGGAAATAATAATGATTATTTCTGAATTTGGGTGGTAACGCGAGCACTTCGCCCCTTCGTAATGAAGGAGTGAAGTGCTTTTTGATATAGATAGAAGGGAAAGAAAGCTAATGAAAATGAAAGAAACACTTGAGCTAGGAAAAACTGCTTTTCCAATGCGTGGGAATTTACCTGTTCGTGAAGTAGAATGGCAAAAAGAATGGGAAGAAAATCAAGTTTATCAACAACGCCAAAAATTAAATGAAGGCAAACCAACTTTTGTCTTACATGATGGACCTCCCTATGCGAATGGAAATATTCATTTGGGTCATGCACTTAATAAAATCAGTAAAGATATCATCGTACGCTATAAGTCGATGACTGGTTTTCGTTCGCCGTATGTTCCTGGTTGGGATACACATGGATTGCCAATTGAACAAGCTCTTACGAATAAAGGCGTAAAGCGCAAAGAAATGACAATGGCTGAATATCGTAAAAAATGTGCCGAGTATGCAATGGTTCAAGTAAATACACAGCGTGAAGATTTCAAGCGATTAGGTATTGGTGGGGAGTGGGATACTCCTTATATCACATTGCAACCAGAATACGAAGCCGCTCAAATTCGTGTGTTTGGCAAGATGGCAGAAAAAGGGTATATTTACAAAGGCTTGAAACCTGTTTATTGGTCACCTTCAAGTGAATCGTCTTTGGCCGAAGCGGAAATTGAGTACAAAGATGTAAAATCTGCCTCTATCTACGTGGCTTTCAAAGTAAAAGATGGGAAAGATAAGCTGCCAGAGGATGCCTCTTTTGTTATTTGGACGACAACACCGTGGACGTTGCCTTCAAACTTAGGAATCTCTGTTCATCCTGACTATGACTATGTTTTGGTTGAAACTATGGGTAAAAAGTTTGTTGTTGCAAAAGAACTGTTAGAAAAAGTAAGTCAAGAGCTTGACTGGAAAGAAACCAATGTTTTAAAAACCTTAAAAGGTCAAGAGCTAGAATATATGACGGCACAACATCCTTTCTATGATCGGGAATCTTTGGTTATGGTAGGGGATCATGTAACGCTTGATGCCGGAACAGGTCTCGTTCATACTGCTCCAGGGCACGGGGAAGATGACTATTATGTAGGGAAAAAATATCATTTAGAAGTGTTATCTCCAATCGACAATAAGGGCTGCTATACAGAGGAAGCGCCTGGGTTTGAAGGCGTTTTTTATGACAAAGCCAATCCAATGGTTACAGAAATTTTGGAAGAAAAAGGCGCATTGCTTAAATTAGAATTCTTTACACATAGCTACCCTCATGACTGGCGTACAAAAAAACCAGTAATTTATCGTGCAACCCCACAGTGGTTTGCTTCTATTGACAAATTTAGAAAAGAAATTCTTGATGAAGTTGAAAAGGTTGAGTGGGTTATTCCTTGGGGAAAAACACGCTTATACAATATGATTCGCGATCGTGGCGATTGGGTTATTTCTCGTCAGCGTGCATGGGGCGTGCCACTTCCAATTTTCTATGCAGAAAATGGTGAAGCAATTATCACCCCTGAAACCATTGAGCATGTTGCAAACTTATTTGCAGAAAATGGCTCGAATGTTTGGTTTGAAAAAGAAGCAAAAGAGCTATTACCAGAAGGTTTTACACATCCAGGAAGTCCGAATGGAACCTTTACGAAAGAAAAAGATATTATGGATGTATGGTTTGATTCAGGCTCTTCACACGAAGCAGTGTTACGTGGACGTGAAAATTTAACTTTCCCAGCAGATTTGTATCTTGAAGGATCAGATCAGTATCGTGGTTGGTTCAACTCAAGTATCACGACAAGTGTTGCCATCAATGGAGTGTCTCCTTATAAATCTGTCCTTTCACAAGGCTTTACTCTTGATCCACAAGGAAGAAAACAAAGTAAATCACTTGGCAATACGATTGAGCCAAATAAAGTAACCAAACAAATGGGGGCAGATATTCTACGTCTTTGGGTGGCCAGTGTTGATTATGAGTCAGATGTTCGGGTAGACATGGGCACGCTAAACCAAATTTCAGAAGTATATCGTAAAATCAGAAATACGCTAAGATTCTTATTAGCCAATACAAGTGATTTTGATCCAAAAGTCAATAGTGTTTCTTATGAAGAACTCCGCTCTGTAGATAAATATATGATGATTCGTTTGAATCAAACGATAAAAGCTATTCGAGAAAAAGGCTACGATAAGTACTCTTTCTCTACGGTTTATAAAGAAGTTGTCCATTTTGTAACGGCTGATTTATCTGCATTTTATCTTGATTTTGCTAAAGATGTTGTCTACATCGAAGCCGAAAATGATCCAGCTCGTCGTTGTATGCAAACCGTGTTCTATGAATGTTTAGTTGCGCTAACAAAACTTCTAACACCAATCTTGCTTCATACCTCAGAAGAAGTTTGGGGTTATTTAAAAGAGGAAGAACAATATGTTCAACTTACTGAAATTCCTGGTTATCAAGAATTTGCCAATCAATCTGAATTATTAGATATGTGGAAGGCATTCATGGACTTGCGTGATAATGCGCTGAAGGCATTGGAAGAAGCCAGAAATGCTAAGTTGATTGGAAAGTCATTTGAGGCTAAGTTGACCGTCTACCCAAATGAACAAATCAACATACTGATTGATTCATTAGATGCAGATCTTGCCCAACTATTTATCGTATCTGATTTAGAAGTGAAAGCTGTTGGTGAAAAAGTAGATGAGCATGCACTAGTATTTGATGATGTTTCGATTCTTGTCGAAAAAGCAGAAGGTCAAACCTGTGCCCGTTGTCGTAAGGTAACAAAAGATGTGGGAACAAATGCTCTATTTCCAACGCTTTGTGGTCATTGCGCCGATGTAGTAGCTAAAAACTATCCAGAAGCTTTAACACAAGGGATTGAATAAGCATTGAATTGAACAAATCATAGCATAAAAAAAGTAATGAGATATTTGAAGAGATAACTGAAGAGCATATTTGTTTGATAGAAAATTTTAAGCACAAAGAAGCCACCTCCGTGAATGAGTCAAGCGGAGGTGGCTTCTTTTGGTTGGTTTATAGTGTAAATCAAGTCTCTTTGGTCTTTAACTTGTAGAGCAGAAGAGATAGTTAATTTTTATGATAGTTTATGATTATCACGGTACCATTCATCTGGTTTCCAAATCCAGTCAAAGCCATCATTTTTTAGTAAGTCAAACGCACATTTTGGTCCCATTGTTGCGCTTGGATAAGTCGGAATAGGGTCAGAATCCTTATCCCATGCACGACGAATGACATCAACAATACGCCAAGATTGCGCAACTTCATCCCAATGAGTAAAGTTTGTTCCATCGCCATTCAAGCAATCAAGAATCAGCTTTTCATAAGCTTCTGGACTGTTCCCCATGGTTTCAGAAGAATGGCGAAAGTCTAATTTTACAGGATGTAAATTAAATCCTTGACCGACTTCTTTCCCATTTAGCGAAAGAGAGAAGCCTTCTGTTGGTTGGATGTAGATCGTTAGAACATTAGATTGAATTGTTTCAGCATCTGGAGCTTTTTGATCTTGCTCTCTAAATACATTCACTGGAACTGGTTTAAATACAATGCTAATTCGTGTTCCTTTTTCTGTTAAACGTTTCCCAGTCCGTACATAAAAAGGTACCCCCTCCCAGCGAAAATTGTCGATATGAAATTTACCAGCAACGAATGTTTCAATCTGGGAATCTTCATGGACATTATGCTCTTCCTTATAGCTGATAAATTTTTGAGAATCAAGCTGACCTTCACGGTATTGTCCACGTACAAAATTCTGTCTTGCTTCTTCTTCTGTATATATGCGAATAGCATTGAGGGCTTTGACTTTTTCAGCTAAAATGGCCTCTTGTGAAAAGACGCTAGGCTCGTCCATTGCGAGCAGTGAAACGACTTGTAGCACATGATTTTGAATCATATCTTTCAAAGCTCCACTTTTTTCGTAGTAGCCCCCACGTTCTTCAACTCCAATGCTTTCAGCAAAAGTGATCTGCACATTGTCAATATAGTTTTTATTCCAAAGTGCTTCAAAGATGGTGTTTCCAAAACGAATGGCAGAAATATTTTGTACCATTTCTTTGCCTAAATAATGATCAATTCGGTAAATTTGTTCTTCGTTAAAAGCCTCACGAATTTCTTTGTTTAATTTTTCTGCAGAATAAAAATCGTTACCAAAAGGTTTTTCAATAATCAGGCGGTTAAAACCTGTTTCTGTCACAATCTCTTGGGAAGCTAAATGACTAGTAATGGTACCAAAAAACTGAGGAGCCATAGCCAAATAAAAAATACGGTTTCCTTGTAATTGATAGTCCTCGTCGAGCTTGTCTGCTAATGTTTTGAGAGTATCATAATGTTCAGTATCTGTTACATTATGGGCTTGATAATAAAAATGCCCACAAAATTCTGCTAGTTCTTTTTCGGTTGGGTCGAGATCTACGAGCGTTTCTTTGACAATCTCACGATAATACTCGTCGGTCCAATCGCGTCTAGCAGTACCAATAATTGCAAAGTGCTTTTTTAAATTCCCTTTTCTAAATAAACGAAAAAGAGAAGGATAAAGTTTTCTTTTGGCTAAATCACCCGTTCCACCAAAAATAGTAAATAAAGCAATGTTTTCTTTGGTCATGGACTTTCACTCGCTTTCTTATATGATTTTCAACTGACGAGATGTTACATATTGATGGAACATCACTATTTGTCATGTTAAAAGAATGTTAGACAATAGGGGTAACAAAAATGTTATTGGCAGCTTTAAAACTGACGTGGAGCGATTTTTGATCCGATTTTTTTAAGGTAATCGGCCCTTCATAAACGGAAATATGTTCAATGGTTACAATATCATGAATGTTCAATTCAATGGATACTAAGTAATCTAATAGCTCTTTTTCGTCCAATACTCGCTCAATCCGAACTTTTGTATTTTCGGGATAATCGGCTAATGTTTGAAGTGTTCTTTCAAAAATAGGTTGGTTCTTACGAGGAATGACTCCGCCATGTGGACAAAATTCAGGGGTGTTTAAATAAGTTTCTAAACGACTAGTTAATTCTTCCGAGGTCACGTGTTCTAAAACTTCGGCCTCTTCGTGTACAGTATTCCACGAGTATCCCAGATGCTCTACTAGAAAAACTTCCCATAACCGATGTTTTCTAACTAGACTACTTGCTTGTTGTAATCCTGCTTTAGTAAGTTGAACACCTTGGTAAGGGGAATGTTTGACAAAGCCGCCTTTTTCTAATTTGCTAATCATCTCACTCACAGAAGCCGCTGAAACCTGTAAACCTGAAACTATTTGTTTGTTATTTATTTTATTTTTATCGCCACCAAGTTCGAAAATAAGCTTTAGATAATCTTCTTTATTGGGTGTCATGAGTCGACCTCTCTTTCATTAACATCTTACCAAAAAATGGTAAATACTCCAACTCCTAGTTTAGCAAATTATCACGATAATTACCATGGCTATTGGTTCTGGATGAAAGAATAATCGCTTAGAGCCATTTTTGGATTAATAGTCAGAAGATTCCGAATTCGTTTTCGGATTTTTATAAAAAATGGTAAAGACCTATTGCTATATCGTTAGTAAACAGGTAATATTAGAAAAATGAGAAAATTCTAATTTTAAAAATAGGAGGGAAAATATGAGTAAAAAGCAAATTCTTGAAGCAAAAAAAATGTATTCACCTGCTTTTGAAAAAGATGCTTGTGGAATGGGGTTTGTCACACAGATTGATGGAGTTGCTTCTCACAGATTGGTGGATCAAGCACTGACTGTTTTGGAGCGAATGAATCATCGTGGTGGGACTGGAGCAGAACCAGATACAGGAGATGGCGCGGGGATTTTGATGGCACTACCAGATACATTTTTTCAAAAAAAAGCGAACCAACAGAAACATTCACTTCCAGAAAAAGGAAATTATGCTGTGGGAATGTTTTTTTTACCATACGAACCTTCCCGTAAAAAAAGAATGATCAAAGAGTTAAAAACGGAAATCAAAATGCAAGGATACCGAGTTTTGTGGATACGGGAGGTACCATTTGCTGCAGAACATTGTGGTCCTTCTGCTCAAAAGAAAATGCCGAGTTTTGTTCAATTTTTTATTGAGAAACCTGTTGATATTGACTGTGGTCGTATGTTTGAAAATGTGCTCTTTCATTTGAGACGTCATATTGAAAAGACATTCTCTCCCAAAGAATTGACTGTGGTCAGTTTGTCTTCTCAAACGGTCATTTATAAAGGTATGCTTCATGCATATCAAGTGCGGTTATTTTTTCCAGACTTACAAGACAAAACAATGGAAACTTCTATAGCACTCGTTCATTCTAGATTTTCGACCAATACGTTTCCAAGTTGGGACAGAGCTCAACCGTTTCGTTTCTTAGCACACAATGGTGAAATCAATACTCTTCGCGGAGCAGAAAATTGGATGAGGAGCCACCATGTAGAAATTTATAACGAAGACAACTCTGATTCTGCCAAATTAGAAAACTGTATGGAATACTTATACTTACATGGACGAGATATTCCACAAGCGCTAATGATGATGATTCCAGAAGCATGGTCTAAAGAAGCAAAATTACCGGATGAAGTGGCTAGTTTTTACGAGTATACTGCTAATTTTATGACGCCATGGGATGGACCTGCAGCTCTTTGCTTTACAGATGGCATCCAAGTGGGCGCAACGCTAGATAGAAATGGATTGCGTCCATCCAGATATTCATTGACCAAAGATCATCTACTTGTAGTTGCTTCAGAAGCTGGTGTCATTGATTTAAGTCCTTCCTCAATCATTGAAAAAGGGGTACTAGGACCAGGAAATATGATTTTGGTTGATACAAGCAAAGGAACTTTTTTGCGAAATGATGAGATCAAACATTATTATGCTACGCAGCATCCGTATCGTAATTGGCTCAATCAGGGTCAACTAACGTTAGACAAACTAAAGGAGCAAAATTCTGTCACGCCGCTTAGCTCGAAAGAACTAAGAAAAACTTGGAAATTATATGGGTATACCGATGAAGTAATCCGTACGTTAATTTTACCAATGGCTGAAAAAGGTGAAGAACCAGTTATTTCCATGGGCTATGATTCACCTCTTGCGGTATTAAGCAATCAGCCACAGACTTTATTTACTTATTTTAAACAACAATTTGCACAGGTGACCAATCCACCTATAGATGCAATTCGTGAACGTTTAGTGATTGGTACAGAAATGTTTTTAGGAAGAGATGGGGACTTAAAAAAAGATTTTGCTGGCAATTGTCGTAAATTAAAAATCGAAACACCGGTTCTTTCTACGAATGATTTTGAAAAAATTTGTGCACTAAAAAATAGTGAGCAGCAGACAAAAACTCTTTCGATACTGTATCCCTATGATTTAAATGATTCCGAACGTTTGCAGCACGCACTCGAGAGATTGTTTAAAGATGCCGAGCATGAAATTGATCAGGGTGCGAGTATTTTAATTCTAAGTGATCGACATAGTACTGAAAATGATCTTTCAATCCCAATCTTACTCGCAGTATCTGGCTTGCATCACTACTTGATTACAAAAGGGAAAAGAAGCTTGGTATCTCTGGTTGCAGATACTGCTGAGGTTTGCGAGGTTCATCACTTTGCCTTGTTGTTAGGATACGGCGTCAGCGCTATCTATCCTTATGGAGTGTATGAAACATTAAAAGATTACCACTTAGAAACAAAGCAAGAAAACTACCGGAAAGCGGCAGAAAAAGGTATTGTCAAAGTCATGTCACGAATGGGGATTTCTACCATTGCGGGTTATCACAGTGCCCAACTTTTTGAACCAGTAGGTCTTTCAGAAGAAGTGGTTCAAAATTATTTTACTGGAACAAGTAGTCGGATTGGCGGGTTAACTCTTGCGCAAATTGAAAAAGAGTATTTAAAACACCACGACTTTGCTTATGGAAAACAGCAAAAGGATGCACTGCCTTCTGGGGGAAGCTATCAATACAAAACGGATGGAGAACACCATTTATACAATCCAAATACGATTTATAATTTTCAAAAAGCGGTTCGTTCAGGGGACTATCAACTATACAAGCAATATGTCGCTCAAATGAATAAAGAAGCTGACGAACAGCCGACAACTCTTCGTTCACTATGGGAGCTCAAAAGTAAGCAGCCTGCTATCGCACTGTCAGAGGTTGAACCGGCAAAAGAAATCGTGAAACGATTTAAAGTTGGCGCGATGAGTTTTGGCTCGCTTAGCCAAGAAGCGCATGAATGTTTAGCAGAAGCGATGAATTCGATTGGGGCAAAGAGCAACTGTGGAGAAGGTGGAGAAAATCGACTACGCTTTCGCTTGAGAAAAGGCGGAAGAAACCTTAATAGTAAAATTAAGCAAGTTGCATCCGCACGATTTGGTGTGAATACCGAATATTTAATGAGCGCAGAAGAAATCCAAATTAAAATGGCTCAAGGTGCTAAACCAGGCGAAGGTGGTCAGCTGCCAGGAAACAAAGTTTTTCCGTGGGTAGCATCTATTCGTGGAGCTACACCAGGAGTTCGATTGATTTCACCACCACCGCACCATGATATTTATTCGATTGAGGACTTAGCCCAACTCATTTATGATTTGAAGATGGTCAATCCTTATGCCAAGATTAGTGTCAAACTAGCAGCTAGTACTGGCGTTGGAACGATTGCTACCGGTGTAGTGAAAGCTGGTGCCGACAAAGTAGTTATTTGTGGTTATGACGGGGGGACCGGAGCTTCACCTAAAAACTCTGTTCGCGATGCAGGACTTCCCTGGGAGATGGGCTTAGCAGAAGCACATCAGACGTTATCTATTAACAATTTACGACAAAGAATGACTTTAGAAACAGACGGAAAGCTAATGACAGGTCGTGACATTGCCATTGCAGCTTTACTTGGTGCCGAAGAATATAGCTTTGCCTCATTAGCTCTAGTCTCTATTGGTTGCGTTATGATGCGTGTATGTAGTTTAAATACGTGTCCAGTAGGAATAGCTACTCAAAATCCTGGACTAAGAAAGTTCTTTGCAGGAAAGCCTGAACATGTTGTCAATACTATGTTCTTTTTAGCAGAAGATTTACGGGAAATCATGGCAGAGTTAGGGTATCGTACGATTGATGAAATGATTGGACATACCGAAAGCCTTTGTCCCAAATTTATTGCCAAAGGAAAAGCAAAATCATTAGATTTTTCAAGGATTTTAGGAACAACTTTAGGCATTGAAAGAAAAGTAGAGAATCCTTTTATCAAACAAAAGCAATGGGAAGAGCTAGATGCTTTTGCTGAGCAAGCGATTCAGTCCAGTGACTCGCTGTGCATTGAACAAAAAATTTCAAATGTTGAACGGTCAGTTGGTGCGCGGATGGGAGGTTGGATTGCAGAGCGTTTTGGCAATGATAAAATTCCTTCTGGGAAAATTTGTTATCAGTATCAAGGTGTAGCAGGACAAAGTTTTGGCGCTTTTATTACGCAAGGTATGGAGCTCAAGCTTACAGGAGAGGCAAATGATTACGTTGGCAAAGGTCTAAGTGGAGGACGTTTGATCGTGGTGCCACCAGAAGATGCAGCCTATGAAACAGAATCAGCGCCAATTGTTGGCAATGTTGTTTGTTTTGGTGCTAGTGCAGGTGAAGGCTATTTTAATGGTCGAGCTGGTGAACGTTTTTGTGTACGGAATAGTGGTGCAAGAGTTGTCGTAGAAGGTATTGGAGATCATGGCTGTGAATATATGACCGGGGGAGTGGCCGTGATTTTGGGCACAACAGGTCGAAACTTTGCAGCTGGAATGTCTGGTGGAGTTGCTTATGTATATGATCCAGATCAAAAATTTGATGAAAAGTGTAATAAAGAGATGGTCGATATTTTCCCGATAAATACACAAGGAGACGACAGTATTTTAAAAGAAATGCTTGAAAATCACGTTCACTTTACCCACTCCAAAGTTGCACAACAAATTTTAGCTGATTGGGAAAAAGAACAAGAGTATTTTGTTAAAGTGTACCCGACTGAATATCGTCAAATGTTAGAAGTGACAGAAACATTATCAGAAAAAGGTTTTGAGGGGGAGGAGCTTTTAGAAGCGGCTTTCAATCAAGTGATGAATCCACAAAAAGAAACGCCAAATCCCCCCAATAAAAAAATAAAAGTAAAGGAGTGTGAGTAAGATGGCAGATCCGTTTGGTTATTTAAAATATAAGCGAAAAGATAACCCTTACCGTCCAGTAGACGAGCGAATTCGAGACTGGAAAGAACTCCAGACTCCTTTAGAAGTAGGACAGCGGCAAGAACAAGCTGCAAGATGTATGAATTGTGGTATTCCGTTTTGTCACTCGGGAAATTTTTTCGGCGGCAAACGAGCAGTTTCTGGTTGCCCTAATGACAACTTAATTCCTGAGTGGAATGACTTAATTTACCGTGGAGAGTTTAAAAAAGCTTGGGAACGGTTGAGTCGAACCAATCCTTTACCTGAAATGACAGGAAGAGTTTGTCCTGCTCCTTGTGAAAAATCATGCACAGAAGCTTTAAATGGAGAAGGAGTAGCTATCCATGATAATGAACGGTTCATTATCGATTATGCTTTTGAAAAAGATTGGGTTAAAGGAACGGGAATGCCAGCGAGCAAACGAACTGGATACAAGGTGGCGATTGTAGGGAGTGGACCAGCAGGATTATCAGCAGCGTGGCGTCTCAATCAATTAGGGCATAGTGTAACCGTTTATGAACGCTCCGATCGTTTGGGTGGTTTACTGATGTACGGGATTCCCAATATGAAGCTAGACAAGTCTGTTGTCCAACGAAGGATTAAGGTCATGCAAGAAGTTGGGATTTGTTTTGAAATAAATTGTGAAATTGGGAAAACAATTGAGGCCGCAACTTTACGTCAACAGTTTGATCGAGTGATTTTATGTACGGGAGCCAGTGTCCCAAGAGATTTAGAAATACCAGGACGGCAACTTTCGGGCATTCGCTTTGCTGTGGATTACTTGACTGAAACGACTAAGCACGTATTAGCGTATGGAAATGAACAAACAAATAATTTTCTTGCTGGAAAACATGTAGTGGTTATTGGAGGTGGGGATACCGGAAACGATTGTATTGCTTCTGTGATTCGACAAGGTTGTGCTTCTGTGAAACAATTAGAGATAAACCCCGAGTCACCACTTAAAAGAAATGCCGATAATCCTTGGCCTGAGTATCCGATGACGAGTCGGGTTGGATATGGTCAAGAAGAGGCTGGAATGTATCAAACCGAAAAACTAAATTACTATCAAACCTCTACTACGGCTTTCTTAGGTTCAGAGCAAGGGCAGTTGGTTGGAATTCAGACTGTAAAAGTGGATGAGCATTTTCAGACAATCAAAGGGTCAGAAGCGGTACTAAGAGCAGATGTTGTTCTTCTTGCAATGGGATTTGTAGGACCAGAAAACCAGTTACTCAATCAATTTGGGGTAACAGAAGTTTTTGATGATTATTCTACAAATGATGAAAAAATTTATCTTGCAGGGGATGCAAGGAGGGGGCCAAGCTTAGTTATTTGGGCGATTCGTGAAGGAAGAAAAGCAGCAGAAGTTTGTGATGTTAGCTTACGGTCTTTTGTTTCACAAAAATAATGGGGACATCGAATGTGACGCTACACTAAATAGTGAAGTAGTTGAGACAGAAATGCTTATACTCCTGCCATTTATCCCAATACTAAGAGCCTAGGGCATAACTTTTAAGTTGTGTCCTAGGCTTTTTTTAAACAAAATTTTTGACAAAAATAATCGTAAGTTGCTTTTCATTTTTTTGCTGTCTATAATAAGAGAGAAGCAGTTAAAATAGTAAAGCAATAAAAGAATTAAAATTAGAAATAGAGGGAAAAGAATGGGGAAAAAATTTACAGAAACACATCAAGTAGTTTATTATGAATGCGATACAACAGGGAAAATGCGCTTGCCAATGATGATTAATTGTGTGATTAAATCCTCTGAAGAACAAAGTGACGCATTAGGCAGAGACAAATCGTTTATTTCTAAATACGGTCTGACTTGGGTCATTACTCATTACGATATTCAAGTAAGCAGATTTCCAAAAAATGGAGAGCAAATCGCTATTACTACAGAAGCAGTCAGCTATAATAAGTATTTTTGCTATCGTAACTTTTGGATTCATGATAATGAGGGGAAAGAATGTGCCAAAATAGAATCAGTTTTTGTATTGATGGGAATTGATACTCGAAAATTGGCCAGTGTTCCAGAAGAAATTATTGCTCCTTTTGAGAGTGAAAAAATCATGAAAATTAAGCGTTCACCTAAAATAGTTGCCCCATCTGGCAGTCAATCATTAAATTACCGAGTTCGTTTTGCAGATATCGATGGAAATAGCCATGTCAATAATTCGCGTTATTTTGAATGGATGTTGGATGTTTTGGGCTACGATTTCTTGACGTCCCACAATTTGCAGCAAGTGAGCATCAAATTTGATAAAGAAGTGGAATATGGTAATGAGATTGAAAGTTATTGGGACCTGATTGAAGAAGAAGAAGTGGTTTCTAGGCATCAAATAAAAATTGGGAATCAGCTTTGCGCTGAAGCGTGTATGAAATGGACTAAGTGAATAAAAAACGCTATTATTTGAAAAAAGTTGCCATATCCCCCATAATGAAAGTAAGGAAAGAGATGAGGTGTTCATTTTTGATTGAATTTAAAGAGGTATCAAAAGTATTTAAGGGCGGAAAAAAGGCAGTAGCAGATGTTAATTTGACGTTTAATAAAGGAGAATTTATTTGTTTCATTGGGACAAGTGGGAGTGGGAAGACAACCACTATGAGAATGATCAATCGAATGATTGAACCATCAAGTGGAACGATTTTAATTGATGGGGAGGATATTCGCAAGAAAAATCCTGTTGAATTGCGTAGAAAAATCGGGTATGTCATTCAAAATATTGGCTTACTTCCTCATATGACGATTCGCGAAAATATTGTTCTTGTTCCCAAACTATTAAAATGGCCAGAAGAGAAAAGAAATGAAATAGCCAAAAAAATGATTCAACTTGTAGAGCTGCCTGAAGAGATGTTGGACCGCTATCCAGGGGAACTCTCCGGTGGACAACAGCAACGGATTGGAGTTGTTCGAGCGCTTGCTGCGGATCAAGATATCATTTTAATGGATGAACCCTTTGGAGCGCTTGACCCAATCACTAGAGAATCCTTACAGGATTTGGTTAAAGATTTACAAGAACGTCTGGGTAAGACTATTATTTTTGTGACGCATGATATGGATGAAGCACTTAAGCTGGCAAATCGTATTATGATTATGAGCGAAGGAAAAGTGATTCAATTTGATACGCCAGAAGCAATATTAAGATCACCTGCCAATAAGTTTGTCGAAGAATTGCTTGGAGAAGAACGTTTATTACAAACACGGGCAGATGTAACCACTGTTGCGCAAGTGATGACGAAAAATGTTGTGTCGATTACACCAGAAAAATCACTTTCAGAAGGAATTCGTCTAATGCGGGAAAAACGTGTAGATACGTTATTAGTTGTGGATGGGTCAGGTGTTTTAAAGGGATATGTTGACGTTGAAAATATTGATAAAAGTCGTAGAAAAGCCACGAGTATTGGCGATATTTTAAATCGGAATATATTTTATGTGCAACAAGATAAGTTGTTGCGAGATACGATGCAAAGAATATTAAAGCGTGGTGTCAAGTATGTACCTGTTGTAGATGAAAAACAACGACTTGTGGGGATTATAACACGAGCTTCACTAGTAGATATTGTTTATGATGTTATCTGGGGCGAAGAACAGTTAGAGGACTTATCTAGCGCGAGTGAAGAGATTTCAACGAAAGAACCTGCTGTTCGTCAGGGGGAAGTGTAATGAATACGTTTTTACTTGAGCACGGACAAGAGTTAATTGTCAAAACAGGAGAACACTTATGGATTTCTTTTGTGGCACTTGCCCTAGGTGTGTTAGTGGCTGTTCCAGCTGGAATTGCACTGACAAGGACTAAAAAATTAGCAGGTTTTACAATTGGCTTGGCCAGTTTGCTACAAACCGTTCCTTCTCTTGCTTTGCTTGCTTTGATGGTTCCTTTTTTTGGCGTTGGTAAAACAACTGCCATTGTAGCATTGTTTATATACTCACTGTTACCGATTTTAAGAAATACATATATTGGTGTAAATGAAGTAGATAGCAATCTAAAAGATGCAGCGAAAGGAATGGGGATGACGTCATTTCAGTCAATTTACTTGGTAGAAATTCCCAACTCTTTGCCGACTATTATGGCAGGAATTCGTCTTGGAGCAGTTTATGTGATTGCTTGGGCAACACTTGCGTCATACGTAGGTGCTGGTGGTTTGGGTGATTTGATTTTTGGCGGATTAAATTTGTACAAACCTGCACTCATAATTGGAGGAACGATTCCGGTTACGGTGCTTGCTTTACTTGCCGATTTTCTTTTTGGAAAATTAGAAGATAAGTTGACTCCTGCTTATAAGAGGGGGGAAGAGTAATGAAATTTAAAAAAGTACTGTTAGGCTTTTTCATGACGAGTTTGGTATTTCTTAGTTCTTGTTCACTGCCAGGTCTAACAACAAATAGCGGTAAAAACTCGATTTCAGTAGCCTCGCAGGCATCGACCGAAGCCCAAATTATGGCAGGAATGGTAAAAGGGATGGTTGAACACTATACAAATCTAAAGGTAAACACCGTCAACAATTTGGGTACAACAACTGTGGTACATCAAGCAATGATGAACAATGATGTGAGTATTTCAGCTGTTCGCTATACTGGAACAGATTTGACGGGCACATTGCAAGAAAAGCCAACAAAAGATCCGAAGAAAGCTTTAAAAGTTGTTCAAACTGAATTTCAAAAAAGATATCACCAAAAATGGTATCCTTCATATGGCTTTGCCAATACCTACGCTTTTATGGTGACAAAAGAAACAGCAGAAAAGTATCATTTAAAGACAATTAGTGATTTAAAAAAAGTTCCGAATCAATTGACAGCTGGTGTGGATACCTCATGGATGAATCGTGATGGAGATGGATACAAAGCTTTCATTGAAGAATACGGAGTCCAATTTAAAAAAGCCTATCCCATGCAGATTGGTCTTGTCTATGATGCCGTTCATGCCGGAAAAATGGATGTAGTATTAGGCTATTCTACAGATGGACGTATTGCCAGTTATGATTTAGTTATGCTGGAAGATGATTTGCATTTCTTTCCACCGTATGATGCAAGTCCTGTAGCGACGGATGCCATCTTAAAAGAGCATCCAGAATTAGAAAAAGTCTTAAGTAGACTTGAGGGAACAATTAATACTGAAACAATGCAAAAACTTAATTACCGTGCAGATAACGATTTGCTTGAACCAGAAGTTGTGGCAAAAGAGTTTCTTGCAGAACACAACTATTTTGAAGACAAAGGGGGCGAATAATTGTGCAAGGTATGAATCTTTTTCAACAGTTCATTTATTATTTCCAACAAAATGGGAGTTACGTATTTTCTCAATTTGTTCGCCATTTCTTGATTTCTTTTTATGGTGTGCTCTTTGCATCCATCATTGGTATTCCTTTGGGTATCATGATTGCCCGTAAGAAAAAGCTAGCAAAATGGATTATTGGGTTTGCGAATGTAATTCAAACCGTTCCCTCTTTGGCCATGCTTTCAATTTTAATGCTAGGATTGGGTCTTGGCGTAAATACAGTTATCGTTACAGTATTCCTTTATTCTTTATTACCCATTATTTCGAATACTTATACAGGAATGAGACAAGTAGATGATGTGATGTTAGATGTAGGAAAAGGAATGGGTATGACTAAATTTCAACGCTTATACATGATTGAATTGCCCTTATCTGTCTCGGTGATGATGGCAGGAATTAGGAATGCTTTAGTCATTGCAATTGGAATTGCCGCGATTGGCTCATTTGTGGGGGCTGGCGGGTTAGGTGATATCATTATAAGGGGAACCAACGCTACCAATGGGACAGCCATTATTTTAGTGGGTGCTTTGCCTACTGCACTGATGGCAGTTATGGTAGATTGGCTTTTAGGTATAGTGGAGAGAAAACTAGATCCAGCATCAAAAAAATAAAAAATTTTTAAGATACACACTTGGAATAAACTCGTTGAGTTGGTTTCAAGTATGTATTTTTTTTATCTTTGGTTAAATTTTTTTAAATAAATTGCTTTTTTTGATGGTCTGAGGTAATTTAAAATGAGAAACAAGTCTGTCATAAATGAAGGAGCGGGTGTTATGAAAGAATTTGAAAAGTCTACAAAATTAGAAGGCGTCAGTTATGATGTACGAGGTCCTGTTTTAGAAGAAGCGGATCGTATGTCGGAAGAAGGAATCAATATTTTAAAATTAAACACAGGAAATCCAGCGACATTTGGATTTGATGCCCCTAATGAAATCATCCGTGATTTAATTATGAATGTTCGCAATTCAGAAGGATATTCCGATTCAAGAGGAATTTTTTCAGCACGTAAGGCGATTCAACAATATTGTCAATTAAAGAACTTTCCGAATGTTGAAATAAAAGATATCTTTACTGGAAATGGTGTGAGTGAACTGATTACGTTAAGTATGCAAGGGTTACTTGACAACGGGGATGAAGTACTTGTGCCAATGCCTGATTACCCATTATGGACCGCGTCTGTTTCACTTGCTGGTGGTACGCCGGTACATTACATTTGTGATGAGCAAGCAGAGTGGTATCCAGATATTGAAGACATGCGCAAAAAAATTACGCCACGTACAAAAGCGCTTGTGATTATCAATCCGAATAACCCAACTGGTGCGTTGTACCCAGAAGAAGTTTTGAAAGATATTGTACGACTTGCACGTGAACACAACTTGATTGTTTATTCAGATGAAATATATGACCGTTTAGTTATGGATGGACTAACTCACATTCCAATTGCAACACTTGCGCCTGATTTGTTAGTCGTAACGTTTGGTGGACTATCAAAATCACATCGAGTTGCTGGATTTAGGTGTGGCTGGATGATTTTAAGCGGAGAAAAAAAACATGCAAAAGGTTATATAGAAGGCCTAAATATGTTAGCTTCTATGAGATTGTGCTCCAATGTTTTATCACAACAAATTATTCAGACCGCGTTGGGAGGGGTTCAAAGTGTAGATCAGCTATTATTACCAGGGGGACGAATTTATGAGCAGCGCGAATATGTTTATCAAGCGTTAAATTCAATTCCCGGGATTAGTGCAGTGAAACCCAAAGCAGCCTTTTATATCTTTCCTAAAATTGACAGCCAGCGCTTCAACATAAAAGATGATGAACAGTTCGTTTTAGATTTTTTACACGAACATCACATTTTACTAGTACATGGTGGAGGTTTTAATTGGAAAGAACCCGATCATTTCAGGTTGGTTTATTTACCAAAATTGGATGACTTAAAGATGACAATGGAAAAAATGGCTAAATTTTTAAGTACGTATAAGCAAAAATAAGGAAAAAGCCGAAGACATGGTTGGAACAAAAGGGGTTAATTCCGAAAAATAGATAAGCGTTTGGGGAGTTCGGCTGATTTGCTTTTTTTCCACCATTATTTGGGCACTAAAAGTCTAGGAGATAACTTTTATGTTAGGTCCTAGACTTTTCTTAGTTTTTATGCAGGTCAATGGTTGCAGTTAGACCTAAACTTCCAGCGGGTGCTTCTTGATAAAAAGTGATATGTGTTTTGTCAATTTTAGTAATGTAATAGTTGACACCTTGATCCGTTTGAAATAGGCTCTTGTCTTTTTCTTTACGTTTAAACTTTGCTACGATTTTGGTTTTATTCCAACCAGAAATATGTAGGGCTTGACCCTGATTTTTTATCGTAACTGTTGTCTTGTTATCATTGGAATGCCAAGCACCATTCAACCAAGAAAAGGAGTTCTTTTGAGCGGAACAAGCGCTTAAAAATAGCAGACATGAAACGAAGATACCTAAGCAAATTTTTTTATTCATACGACACCTCCTGACTATTCTATTTTATCATTAGTTAAATTAAAAAAAATGAGAATTAAATAAATAATAGGTAAAATAAACAAAGTACCCAAAGCAAAACAAGAAAGAATAACGCTAATAAAGAAAGAGTACGGAAAATGCTAGAATAGAAGCTTGCACGAAATAGTCAGAAAAATCAAAAAAATATTAGGAATTTCTTAAGAATGGTAAATCTCATTGATTTTTAATGATAAATAAGGTCTAATAAATCTAAAGCTTAATAAAGCTTTTTCACAGTATTACCCCTAACCCTATCCAAATTTGGATAGGGTTCTCTTTTATATAAAGTTCGTGATACTCATGATTTTTAAGGACTTAAAAAAGTGTTTATTGTGATTTTTTATTGAATACCCTATAATGAACTTAATAGCGTATAAAATATAAATAAAGTATAGAGAGTAAAAACGAAGGAGGTCTTGTAGTCAGGTGGATTATCAAATGGAAAAAGCGTTGGGCAAATGTTTTCGGTCAAAATCTGATGACTCTTTTGGCTTTATTCGTGTATTTGGAATTCCATATACATACAAAGTAACAGAGGGAATTGCACATAAAAATACTATGCTAGAAATTATAGGCTATACGAATCGAGATTTACTTGTTCGAGTAAATCCAGAACTAACGGAAAGCGATGTGAATTGTATTGATAGGTAGTATTATTTTTTTAGTAATTGTTCTTGTCTTCATTTTAGTGATTATTTCCAAAATGGTTATTGTTGTTCAACAAGGTGAGGTGAAAGTGGTTGAAAGTTTTGGGAAATATGTAAAAACATTAGAACCTGGTTTACACTTTTTAGTTCCGATTCTATATAATGTCCGTAGCAGAGTTTCATTAAAACAAACGCCACTTGAAATTCAACCTCAAAGTGTCATTACAAAAGATAACGTTATTGTTGAAATTGATGAAGCAATCAAATATCACGTGACAGACGTTCGTGCTTTTGTATATGACAATGAGGATTCAGTAACATCAATGATTCAAGATTGCCAGTCTAATTTGCGTGGAATTATTGGGAAAATGGATCTTAATGAAGTGCTTAATGGAACAGAAGAGATTAATGTTGCATTATTTCAAAGCGTGAAGGATATTACAGCGGGATATGGTCTTTCAATTGACCGCATTAATATTGGAGAAATTAAAGTTTCTGCTGAAATTATCAACTCAATGAATAAATTAATCACTGCAAGCAGAGACAAGCAATCTTCCATTACGATTTCTGAAGGAAGAAAGCAGTCTGTTATTTTGGAGTCCGAAGCTAAAGCCTCTGAGATGGAAATTGATGCCGAAGCCAGAGCTAAACAAACCAAGGTAGATGCTGAAGCTAGAGCCGAAAGAACTAGGATTGATGCCGAGGCTGAGGCTGAGAAAATCAGAGTGATTACAGAAGCTGAGAAAAAACGGATTATGGAACTTAATCAAGCGATTAAAGAAAGCAACTTAGATGATGCAGCAATTGCTTATCTTGGCATTGAAGCGTTCCAAAAGATTGTTGAAAGTGATACGAATACCGTCATATTACCAAGTAACATGACGGAATTAGGCAATATTCCAATTGCAAAGGAATTATGGAAAACAACTAAAAAATAAAGAACGAGGCTGAAATGTATGAAAATTACAAATCAGTCTTTTTTTTGGGGGAAATTTTATCGTTCATTTAAGCAATAGATAATAATACAAAATTTACGATTAAAAGTCTAATATATAAATAAAATTTTAAAAGAATAATTTTGTACTTAAAAAGATGCTTTTTAAAACGGATGAAAATAAATAAAAAAAATATCAATAAAAAAGTTGATTAATTAAGGCTACATAGGGTAGAATAAATGAGAAGTCAATTTCGTTAAAAGAACGTTAAAAGATATACAGGAGAAAGAAATGCAAGAAAATATGAATGTAAAAGATATTTTAATTATTTTTAAAAAATGGTGGAATATTATATTGAGTTCTGTTTTTATTTCAATAGGAATTAGTGCCGTTTTCACCTTTTTTATTTTAACACCCAAGTTTAGTTCGTCGACTCAGTTGATTGTAACATTGCCAAATACGGCACAGAACAGCATCAATTTGAATGATGTGAATGCAAATTTAATGATGATTAATACATACAAAGATTTCATTCAAAAAGGCAATATTGTAACCGAAAAAGCGCAAAAAGAACTAGAAAAATCAATAGGGTTTTCTGGTACTTCTGAGGATTTAAAGAAAATGATTCATGTAAGTCAGGAGCAAAATTCACAAATGTTTACTATAACCGCCACAGCAACAAAAAGTTCGGATGCGGCACAGATTGCCAATACAATGGCGGTTGTTTTTCAAAATCAAGTGAAAGAGGTATTGACAAATGTTGACAAAGTGAGTGTTGTTTCGAATGCCCAAGTAATGAAAGATCCTATTTTTCCTAATAAAAAATTGATGTTAGCAGTTGGATTTTTGGTAGGTTTATTATTGGGGCTGACAATCGCTATCATACTGGAGATGTTGGATCATACAGTTAAAAGCAGTGAGTATATTGAAGAAACGTTTGGTTTAACTACATTAGGTACTGTGCCACAAATGGCAGCTAAAGAGCTTCAAGCACAATCTGTCACAAGTAATAGTGGCAGATCAGAAATGAGTCAATTAAACAAAGTCAATAGTGCAGAACAAGAGCAAGTAAAAAGTAGAAACAGAACCAGAGTATAGTGAGGGATTTTGATATATGTTTAATAGGAATAGAAAAGTAAAAGAAAATAATCGAGCAGTTAGTTTGATAACATTGATAGATAAAACTTCGCCCATATCGGAACAATATCGAAGTATCCGGACAAATATTCAATTTTCTATGGTAAATAACGAGTTGCAAACACTAGTCATTACCTCTTCTGGGCCAGGAGAAGGCAAGTCAACGACTTCTGCTAATTTAGCAGTTGTATTTGCTAGCTCTGGTTTTAAGGTGCTCCTAGTAGATGCTGATTTGAGAAAGCCGACAGTGGATAAAACTTTTGTTCTGCCCAATTATTCAGGATTAAGTACGCTCTTGGGAAATCGGGCTACGATTGAGCAGGCGATACAGTTGTCTAGCATAGCCAATTTAGATATTTTAACAAGTGGTCCAAAGCCGGCAAACCCATCTGAAATTTTGAATTCTAATCGAATGAATGGAATAATAGCTGAAATGAAAGAAAAATATGATCTCATTCTTTTCGATATGCCTCCAGTTGTTACAGTCACTGATGCTCAAATCATGGCAGCGAAAGCCGATGGAACTATTTTGGTTGTTCGAGAGAATGTTACGGATAAAGCATTATTGAAAAAAGCTAAAAACTTATTAGAGATTGTGAAGGCAGATTTCTTAGGAGTTGTCTATAATGGAGCATCTAGAAGTAAAGATAAAGGATATTATTATTATGGTGGAGAAAATTAAAAGGAAGGGAGTATTGTATGATTGATTTACATTGTCATATTTTGTATGGAGTAGATGATGGAGCGCAAACGGAACAAGAGGCTGTTGATATGGCAAGAGCTGCAGTAGCAAGTGGTATTACCCATATTTTATGTACACCACACCACAATAATGGGAAATACAATAATGCAAAACATACAGTGATTTCCAGAGTAGCCAAGTTTCAGCGCCTATTAGATGATCAAAAGATTCCACTAATTTTATATGAAGGTCAGGAAGTAAGAATTACAGGAGAACTATTGACGGAAATTAAGCAAGATAATATTTTGTTTGTGGATATAAAAAATAAGTACCTATTAATTGAGTTTCCAACGATTGATGTTCCTAAATATACCGCACAAATTTTTTCCAGTTTACTTACTCAAGGGATAACACCAGTTATTGTTCATCCAGAACGAAATGCTATTTTCCAATCAAACCCAAAATACCTCACTCATTTTCTTGACATGGGTGCTTTATCCCAACTAACTGCTCCGAGTTATACAGGTTTTTTTGGAAAAAAAGTTCAAAAAATATCCCAATTAATGGTGAAACATAACTTGGTACATATGGTGGCTAGCGATGCGCACGGAGTAACGAAACGCCCTTTCTTTTTAAAAGAAGCATATGAAAAGATTGAGCAAGACTTTGGAAGTGAAAAAGTTCAAAAATTTAAACAAACTGCTAAAGATATGGTCAATGGAGATATATGTAAGGTTTTGCCCTATACAGAACCGTATAAAACCATATTTGGTAATTTTAAATAGAAACTGGAATAATAACTATGGGAGGTCTAGGCTAGTGGGAAAAATAAAAGAGTCATATTCTGGGAATATAGAGATCTGTAAAGCAACTAGTGTATCGGAAAATTTTCTTGGTAAGCGCCTGTTTGATATTTTCATTGCATCTTTCGGAGTCATTACTTTTTTTTGTGTATTTGTGCTCTTTTTTCCGATATATATGCTCGGTGAAAATAAAGGACATCCATTATATAAACAAAAAAGAATAGGAAAAGATGGGAAATATTTTTATATTTATAAATTTCGCTCTATGATAAAACATGCAGACGAAAAACTGAAAAACAATCCTGAACTATATCAAAAGTATATTGATAATAACTATAAGTTGGAACCAAGCGAAGATCCAAGAATCACAAATTTTGGTAAATTTATTAGAAGAACGAGTTTGGATGAAATTCCCCAGTTTATCAACGTCCTAAGAGGTGAAATGAGCATTGTTGGTCCAAGACCTATTGTGGAAGAAGAATTGAAAGAATATGGTGAACTAAAGGAAACTTTTCTACAGATGAAGCCAGGAATTACTGGAGTATGGCAAGTAAATGGACGAAGTAATGTTGGTTATCCGGAAAGATGCGAGTTGGAGCTGTCATATCTTTCTAAAAGAGGCTTGATCTTTGATAGTTGGGTTGTTTTAGTAACGATTTATCATGTTTTTCAAAAAAGAGGGGCTTTTTGATGGATAAGAAACTAGAAGGTTACATTTTTGTTGTCACACACAAAGACTACCCAATGCCTATTGAAAAAATATATATGCCAATAACAGTTGGTAAAAATAAACAAAAACTAACTTTCAATAAATTTTATACGGATGATGCATTAGAAAATAGGAGCATTGCCAAAAAAAATGACTCTTATTGTGAACTTACCGCCTTATACGCGATGTGGCAAGATAGTAATTTTTCAAAGCTTGACTATATGGGGCTGGTACATTATCGAAGGTACTTCACGGAAGGAAAGGTGCGCAAAAAAAACAAATTTGAGCATATTTTATCAGAGAAACGAGTCCTAAAATTGTTCAAGCAATATGATGTTATTTTACCGAAAATAAGGCACTATTTTATAGAAACTAATTATAGTCACTATGCTCATGCACATAATGTTAAAGATTTAGATACAACACGGTCAGTAATTGAAGAGCTACATCCAGAGTATCTAGCGGATTTTGATCAAGTCATGAAAAAAACAAGTGGGCATAGGTTTAATCTGATGATTATGAAAAAAGAAAAGTTGGATGCTTACTGCCAATGGCTATTTTCTATTCTATTTGAAGTAGAAAATCGTATTGACTGTGAGGGATATGATCCTTATCAAACTAGAGTGTTTGGCTTTTTGAGTGAAAGACTCTTAGATGTTTGGATTCAATATCAACAAGTTTCTTATTATGAACAAAATTACTCGTTTATGGAAAAAGAAAATTGGGTGTTAAAAGGGAAAAATTTTTTGATGAGAAAAATAAAAAGAAAAAGCTTGGTGAAATATGACTAAAATGGGAAAATTAAGCATCATTATACCTTGTTATAATGTGTCAAGTACAATTGAAAAATGTTTGAGCAGCTTATTGTTGCTTAACAAACAAGATTTAGAGTTGATCTGTATCGATGATGGGTCAAAAGACGATACATTAGACATTTTAAAAAAATACGAAAAACTAGATAATAGAATAATAGTTCTTTGCCAAGAAAATGCGGGACAAGCTGTGGCTCGAAATCAAGGGTTAAACGTTGCAACTGGGAAATTCATAACATTTGTTGACAGTGATGATTATATTGATCATCACTTGTATAATGCGATGCTAAAAAATATTAATCAATCTCCAGATTTTGATATGTTAATTTTTGGTTATGAAATTTTGTCAAAAGATGGGCAATCGTTAGAAGTGAGAGTGGATAAAAAACTAGGAGACTGTCAAGATTTTGTTATGAAATTTTTAGAAGACGAAGGAGATTTTATAGGAGGGTACAGCTGGAATAAAATGTTTAAAAAAGCAATACTAGCAGAAAATTGTTTTTTTGATATGAAATTTGAAGATATTCCGTTTGTATTCAACCAAATAATGAGCAGTAATAAAATTACTTACTATCCGGTTCCAATTTACAAATATATTCAGCATCCAAATTCAACCGTAAGAACATTCAATCGGAAAAATTTATTAGATAGGATAAAAGCCTTAGTTATGGTGAATGAGGTAGTAAAGTCTAATAAAAAATATGACGCTCTTTTAATTAAGTATAATTTACTTTATCTTTTAAAAGCATATCGTCTAAATCAGCTCTGTCTTGGAGATCAAGAAGTTGACAAGGAAATTAATGATAGAATGCCTAGAAAACAAGTGTTAACAAATCCACTAATAACTACAAGGTTAAAAATAAAATATTTGTTATATAAGTTCAACTTATTGAAATATGCTATAAGAGTGAACAATAGAGTGAAAGAATGATAAAACTGAGTATAATTATTCCAATGTACAATGCAGAATGTTGGATTTCCAATATGATAAATGACATCTACAATCAAACTTATTTACCCAAATTTGAAATTGTTATCGTGGATGATGGATCGACAGATGACAGTAAAAAATTGGTTTTTGAACTAATGAAAGAGAAAAAAGAGATTATTTATATTTGGCAAAAAAATCAAAAACAAGCTGTTGCGCGCAATAAGGGACTAAGTGTTGCTAAAGGAGAGAAAATCTTATTTCTTGATTCAGATGATAGAATGGCGAAAACGATGTTTGAAAAGTTATTCGCTACAAATAAATCACTGATTATAACAGGCATCTCTAAAATTAATGAAGCGGGGAAGGTTCTTCAAATTGAGACTTGCTCGAACCTAAAAAAAGCTAACAATCAAAAAAATTTAATAGCAACTTATCTTACGAAAAATAAAGAAATGGATGTGGGATTATGGAACAAATTATTTGAAAAAAAAATAATTGATTGCCATAATCTAACCTTTGAACTAGACAATTATTTTGAAGATTCTTTATTTGTTTTAAGCTATTTACTGCATATTGAAGTGACAGATATCTATTTTATAGAAGAACCTCTCTATTTTTTAGTTAAAAGAAGTGGGAGCACTACTCATACACATGAAATTAATTTAAAAGAAATTTGTGATCGATATTTTGAATTAATAGAAAGTAAGCTAGAAAGACTTGGAGTTCTGGAAGAAAAAGAGCTGACGGAGATTCTTTTTTCACTGAAAATAAGGCTTGTTATTTTTTATTTGAATCGAAGTATTGTAAACTGTGATGTTGATAACGCACATTTGGGTATAAGAGAGCAAATCCGTGCAATCAAGATACGCCAAGTATTTTTTTCATCTATTCCCATAAAATACAAATTAGGTTTTCTCTTAATGAAAGGTTTTCCGAAAAGATATGCAGTTATTTATAAAAAGAAAAAAGGTGTGTAAGTTGATTAATGAAACAATAGATTTTGTTGTTACTTGGGTTGATGGATTGGATAAAGAATGGCAAAACAAAAGGAAACAATATTTACCAGAAAATGAGCAGATGAATTCAGAGATACGCTTTCGGGACTATGACACCTTAAAATTTTGGTTTAGGCTAGTTGAGAAACATGCTCCTTGGGTTAATAAAGTGTATCTCATAACCGATAATCAAGTTCCAAAATGGCTGGATACGAGTCAGAAACAGATCATTTGTGTAGACCATCAAGATTATATCCCCAAAAAGTACTTGCCTACCTTTAATTCAAATGTTATAGAACTAAATTTAGATAAAATAGACACTCTATCAGAAAAATTTGTACTTTTTAATGATGACGTGTTCCTTAATAAATCAGTAGTGCCAGAAGATTTTTTCTTAAATGGTGTGCCTAAAGACTTTGGTATATTGAGTCCAATAGTACCAGAAGAAAAGGCAATTTCTCATATTGAGGTTAATAATATAGAAATAATTAATAAATATTTTGATAAGAAACGAGTGTTGAAAGCAAATCTCAATAAGTTTTTTACAATTAAATACGGGAAAAATTTAATTCGAACCCTATCATTATTGCCCTATCCTAAGTTCAATGGTTTTTTTGCTCCACATGTGTGTCAACCACACTTAAAATCTAATTTTACTGACTTATGGAAAAAGGAATTTTCAAGATGTGATTTAACTTCTAGAAACAGATTTAGAACAGAAAGAGACATAAATCATTGGTTGATTCGATATTTTAATTTATGCACAGGGAATTTTGTTCCTCAAAGCAGGAATTTTGGTAGCTATTTTGAATTGGACGACATTGAAGGAATAAAAAAAGAATTACTATTAGAAAAGTCAAAATTAATTTGTATCAATGATAGTGAAAAAATTACTGCTTTCGATGAGAAAAAACAAGAATTGCATGACATTCTTGTTGAAAAAGTATCTCAAAAATCGCATTTTGAGATTTAAAAACAGTTTATTACTACTGGAAGAATGGAGAAGCAAATGAAAAAAAGGTTTAAGGTAGGTGAACTTTGTTATTATTGCTGTTTTTATATGTACATGAGCACTTTTTATATTTGTAGCATGAGCAATTTTAGTTCATTTCCTATAAGTCAATTGATATATAAGCTGATTGCAATACTCGTTATGATTCCGTTATTAATATTACCTTTTTGTCACAAACAAAAATTAAAAGCAATCATTATGAAAATAATAATAATTGGGATTGTTTCATATTCAACCTATGTAAATTCTAGCTGGTTTTTACTAGTAACCATTTTGTTTATCCTATCTTCTGTACAAGTAGACTTTAAGAGGATGATAAAGCTAGATTTAATAATTAAAGCGCTATGTCTTATCATAATTGGTGGAGCTGCTTTTTTGGGACTAATCGAAAGTAGTTATACTCAGAGATTTGGAAATTTGATAAATAATTCGTTAGGCTTTAGACACACCAATATATTAGGATTGTTTATTATGATGTTTTTTTTTGAAATTTTCTATTTTTACGGAAGAAGGCTTAGTTACATTCAGCTAATCAGCTGTTATCTCTTTATTTATTTTTTCTCGGGTTCTAGAAGTGTATTGGTTTCGATGGTAGTCTTTTGTTTTTTCTATTCCGTTCTTGTTATTAGAGAGAAAAGAAAATGGAGGCCAAGAAAATATTACAGTTTATTTTTGATTTGCTCTCTTTTGAGTATGATAGCTGTGAAGTATTATCATCCTAACAATATTTTTTTTCGGTTAGATATATTTCTTTCAAAAAGGATTTATTTATCCAGTTTAGCCTACAATTACTATGGATTTAGCATTATTGGGCAAGATACAAAATATTTGCTAACTAGCTTAAATAATTTATACGGATTTCAATCAATTTATATTGATAATGCCTATGTATCAACCTTGATAAATAACGGGATTTTGATTTTAGCTGGGTATTTTGTGCTCTATAAAAAGAGTATTCAAAAAGCTATAAAAAATGACGATATAAAGATGTTATGTATTATGATGTCGCTACTTATCTATGGATTAATGGAAAATAAAATTTTTGATATCGGAACAAACGTATTTTTAGTTTATCTAATGACAAAAACAAAGAAAAAAGGTGTGCTATATGAATGATTATTTGATTGTAGGATCAGGATTATTTGGTGCAGTTTTCGCATACGAAGCGGCCAAAAAACATAAAAAAGTGAAGGTCATTGAAAAAAGGAAGCATATCGGGGGCAATATCTATACAGAATCTATAGCGGGGATACAAGTTCATCGGTATGGAGCGCATATATTTCATACAGACAATCAAGAGATTTGGGACTATGTTAATCAATTTGCTGAGTTTAATCGTTATACAAATAGCCCAATTGCTAATTTTCATGGTGAAATTTATAATTTACCTTTTAATATGAATACGTTCAATCAGCTTTGGGGAGTAGTGACACCACAGACAGCACGAAAAAAGATAGCCGAACAGCGCTCTATTTTAAAAGGGAAAAGTCCTAAAAATTTAGAAGAGCAAGCTATTGCGCTTGTTGGCACCGATATTTATCTAAAGTTAATAAAAGAATATACAGAAAAACAGTGGGGAATCCCTGCAAATGAGTTGCCTTCTTTTATCATTCGACGCCTACCTGTTCGTTATACGTATGATAATAATTATTTTAAAGATCGTTATCAAGGAATTCCAATCGGAGGATATACTCAAATTATCGAAAAAATGCTATCTCATGAGAATATTCAAGTCGATACCAATGTAGATTTCTTTGAGAAAAAAGAACACTACCATGAGGAATCTAAAAAGATTATTTATACGGGAATGATTGATCAATATTTTGATTATCAGTATGGAGCATTGGAATATCGTAGTTTAATCTTTGAAACCGAACAGATGAAAAATGTAGAAAACTATCAAGGGAATGCTGTCGTGAACTACACAGATAAAGAAACCCCTTTTACTAGAATTATTGAGCATAAACACTTTGAATTTGGCACTCAAAAGGATACGGTCATTACCAAAGAATATCCCAAAGCCTGGAAAAGAGGAGATGAGCCCTATTATCCAGTGAACAATAGTGAAAATAATCATCTTTATAAGAAATATAAAAAGCTAGCTGACCAGCAAGAACAAGTTATTTTTGGTGGAAGATTGGGGCAGTATACTTATTATGATATGCATCAAGTAATCCACGCCGCTTTAAAGCTGGTTCAAGAAGAATTAGGTGGGAGGAGATAGCAAAGAAATGGAGATAAGCTATGATTAAAAATTTTTTTTACAATCTGAGTTATCAAGTGATGCTTGTTTTAATGCCCTTATTATCAGTGCCTTATATTTCTAGGGTTTTAGGAGTTGGGGGAGTAGGCGTATACTCTTATACATTTGCAATTATGCAAAATTTTATGTTGTTAGCGAATTTAGGAATAAATAGCTATGGAACAAGACAAATTGCATATACTAAAGAAAATTTGAAAGAGAAAAGTGAGAATTTTTGGAGCATCGTTTACTTAACTCTTTTTAGCACACTATTTTCTGTAGTAGCAATGATTGCTTTTGCAAATTTTGCTTTACCTAGATACAAGTACTACTTGTACATTCAGATTGTATATTTGATATCTAGTGCATTTGATATTTCTTGGTTTTATATTGGAATAGAGAATTTTAAGAAATCTGTATTTAAGAATTCTGTGGTTAAAATTTTGGGTTTTGTTTCTATTTTTATTTTTGTCAAAAACAAAAATGATTTAGGCAAGTATATCTGGGTACTCTCACTTAGTCAGCTAATCGGGCAAATTATTTTATGGGTAGATATAAAAAAAGAAATTGTCTTTACAAAAATTAATAAAAAAATGATAGCAACTGTTTTTATAGGGGCAATGACAATGTTTATTCCACAGCTAGCTATTAAAATCTATGTGGTCATAAACAAAGTGATACTTGGTTTTTTAACTAATACCACTGAAGTAGGCTATTTTGATAGCTCGGATAAAGTGATTAAAATTATCACTGCCCTGATTTCGACAATTGGATTGGTGATGCTGCCCAGAATATCTTCACTCTATACCCAAAATAAGTTACGTTTGATTGATCAGTATTTAAACGTAACACTAGATATTGCAACGTATATGTCTATTCCAATTATGGTTGGGATTATCACGTGTGCACCATGGTTTGTCCCTTGGTTTTTTGGTGAAGGGTTCAACCCCGTTGTTTTAATTTTGCAAATAATCGCTCCTGTAATTTTATTTATAGCATGGGGAACGATTTTAGGTAACCAAATACTATTGCCAATGAATCAAATAAAAAAATATACAATGGCAGTAATTGCAGGAGCGGGGCTTAATCTCCTTTCTAATTTCTTATTCATTCCTCTTTTTAAAGCAAACGGAGCAGCAGTTTCAACAGTGTTATCAGAAATGATTGTGGCAAGTATTATGCTTTATCACGCTAAAAATAGTATTAGAAAAACAGAACTAATCAAGCACGTATCTTTATATGGTTTTATGGCATTTGTAATGGGAGCAATTACTATTGTGGTAGGTTTTACCCTGAAAGTTCCTTCTCCGAAGACAACGGTTGTTCAAGCGACTTTGGGGATGAGTGTCTATTTTTTTCTATCCATTATTTTTAAAGTCCCAGTAATAAATTTGATCAAAGAAAAAGTATACAAAAAAAAGTAAAGTAGGGAGGAATTTGGAAAAATAGCACTCAACGGATAAATAAAAAGAGCAAAAATTTTTGGATTTTTTGATGGTCAATCAGTAGTAATTAGTGTAGGGGGATAATTGGTTTGCGCTAGCTACACTCCCTACAATTTACTAATAGGCAAGAAGCGCAAGTGTGACTACAAAGAAGTGATGAAAGTTTGATACAGATGTACACGAGGTCTACATAGGAAATGCTACTTTTAATAAAAAGTATGAGTGATAGCAAGTTTCTCATGGCGATAAGGGCAAGAAAAATGTTGAAAGAAAGTCCCATAGTCGCAAAAAAGTGCACATATTAATTGATATAAATCCAAAGTAAACGTAGATAATAACCGCTTCGAATAAATAGGGAGCATATTTGACAAAGGCAGCTTAGTTTTTATAGTAGCTTGCAAAAGTTGGTTTGAGCAAATAAATCTATGATAAGGGAGTTCTAAGCGTGAGTAAAAAAAATTTAGTGCTTTTATTTTCTATTATTTTTGCCCTTTTAACGACCAGTATAGGGTGGATAGGTTTTAACCAAAAAGTTAAAAAAAATGAGGTTGTGGATACTCATAGAAGTCTAGACTTCAATAAGAAACTAGAACAATTGTTTACCTCAAGGAAGCATCTTTTTTTAGCAGAAAATGTAAAAAAAGAAAGTATTCGTACGCTACAAAAGGAAATGAAGCATACGTCGGATTTAAATCAAAAAAAATTGGTAGTGACTGCTGCCAAAAAGCTGAACTTACAAAATCGCTTAAATCAACTATTTGATGTTCCTATAGTGGTGGGTGAAAAGTTAAACAGCCAAGCAAAAATAAAAAATAATGTAAATGAGAATAACGTTGCCCAACTTAAAAACGAGCTGTTAAATAGCGAAAGTCAAGATGAATGGAACAAGCTCTTGCTTAAAGCGTTGGACGTGGCTTTTAGCCAAGTCACGAAAAAAAAACCTGACACAGCTACAATTGAAGTAGCACAATCGGCGGTTGCTGCTATCGTTCAAAATGACTCGGTTGTTCAAGGATTTACGATGGATGAATATTTAAAAGCAAAAAATGCAGTTGCGCTACTTTCTGATGGAGAAGAGAAAAAAAGTTTGCAAGAAAAAATAAAAATAGTTCAAAAAGCAATGGATAGTATGGGTGTTAGTTACGAAAAATAATTCTGTAGGACAGAAACTATTTATCAAAAATGGCGAAATGTAATAGAATACAAATAAGTCTTTTTTGAAAAAGGCTTATTTGTGTTATACTAACTACATAATTTTATTTGCATATTTATTATAAAAATTTACGTAAGCAAGAGAGGAAGCGCAAAAGAATGACTTTTTACACCTACCAGTATTTTCAAAATCAAGCACAAAGTAATGTGTATTTAAAATATGGTATTATTTTAATTTTATTGTTGGCATTATTTTTTGTGGTCATGAAAAATTTTCGTAATCGCGTGAAAACTAAGTACCGTGATTTAACTTTTATATTATTGCTAAGTATTATATTGTTGGCAGGTATTCAATTAAATGATTATAAGTTGGGGCGTGTCAATAAAGACAATAATTCCAAGATGCTAGTATTTATCGATTCGGCCAGTAAAAATTTGGAAGTCAACAAAAAAAATATCGCAATTAATTCAACGAATTTAACGGATCAGATGGTTATAAAAATTGGAGAGCGTTACTATCAAGTCAATTTTAATACGGATTATTCTTCATATAATTTAGAAGAAGCCTATATCATCAATGATCAAATCAATACGAAAAATTAATGGGGGAAAAATAACATGGGCTCTTATACAGATGTGGCGATAAAATTAGCTTTAGGAATTCTTTGTTTAATCATTCAAATTAATTTGATGGGAAAGGGAAATTTAGCTCCTACTTCCGCGATGGACCAAGTTCAAAATTATGTTCTAGGGGGAATTATTGGCGGCGTGATTTACAACGAAAGTATCACAGTTTTTCAATTTTTCTTAGTATTGGTGATTTGGACATTACTGGTTTTGGTTTTGAAATATCTAAAAGATCACAACCGTTATATCAAAGAATTTATTGATGGTAAACCAATTGTTTTGGTTCAAAATGGCCAGATCTTAGTGAATGAATGTATGCAAATAGGGATATCAGCCAATGATTTGATGTTCAAACTACGTTCTGCTGGGGTGTATGAAATTAAAAAAGTAAAAAAAGCCATTCAAGAACAAAATGGTCAAATATCTGTCATTCAGTACGGAGAAGAATCAATTAAATTTCCTATTATTACAAATGGCCAAATGAGTGAAGATGTGCTAGATGCTGTTGGTAAGGACGAAGATTGGCTTCAAGAGCAATTGAATGAACAAAATGTTGAACTCAGCTCCGTCTATGTGGGCGAATACGTCAATGGAAAAATTATCGTTTACTTATATGAAGAGGACTAAATAGAAGCAAGATCAGGAATAAATAGTCAGTCAAAAAAGGTTGAGCCAAAAATGTATCGCATTTTTGGTTCAACCTTTTTTTACATGATTTTTCGAATCCAAAGAGCAATCGCAATCCACAGTGAAAAGAAAATACTGATTAAAAGAGCAATCCCCCAGCCTAATGGTTCATGAGTAAAAGGGAGCGGGACATTCATACCAAAAAATCCTGTAACAATTGTTGGAACAGTTAAAATTAATGTCCAAACTGTCAAAAATTTCATGTTATTGTTAAGATTATTATTCAACAAATTATTGTATGTTCCAGAAAGTTTTTCTAATATTTCTGAAGCAATATGTGTCATTTCAACTGCTTGTTTGGTTTCTACAATCACGTCATCTAAACGTTCTTTTTCTTCTTCTGGAAGATTTCTAGCTACAGTTAGAAGTTTTAATTGCTCTAAAAGAACTGTGTTGCCCTTAGTTGCAGATAAAAAGTAGACGAGACCTAGCTCTAAATCAGAAAGCTTTAGCAAATTGGTATTCGTCGTTTTTTCGCGGAGCATTTTTGTTAGTTGGATTCGTTGACGATTGACTTCTTCAATTAACGGGAAATATTCATCAGAGAGTTTGAATAAAATATCAAATAATAAGCCGTATACGGTTGTATTTTTTTCGTCATTTACGACAGTCTTAATGAGCTGGCTAAGATACTGGGTATGGTTAGAATAAAATGAAATAATGGATGTTTTATCTACGATAAATGTAATCGGTTCGGTTTCGTAATGTTCGTTGATTTGTCTTTGGACCACTGCATTATAGATAATAATAAGCTTGTGTTCGGCAGCATCATACTCAACACGTGCACGTTCATTTTTATCGATTGAATAACTAATCATTTCACTGTTTAATTTGTATTGTTGCTTCAAAGTATGGATTTCACTAGAATCTGGGTCGCATACTTCAATCCAGTTAAGGGTATCTTTGCTTGTTTTTTTTATCAATGAAGCTCCTCCTTGTATAACGTTTTTGCATCAGATTAGTGGATTAAAATCATTCACAATTCAACTGAAAATAAAAAAGCTTCATGTTAGGAAGCTAAAAAAAGTTGGTGGATTGGAAATTATAGTATATAATATGTTCAAGGAATTTTTCTTAGCTAGTTTTAAAAGAGGCGATGAAAAACTGTCTTTGATTGCTAAAAAACTGCTATTATGCATCCTAAGGGAATCGAACCCCTATCTCAAGAACCGGAATCTTACGTGATATCCATTACACTAAGGATGCAGATACGAGTACTAGTGTATCGAATTTTAGCCAAAATATCAAGGAGAAATTCTTTTTGTTTATTTTAATAAAGTGAGGAATGAACATGCGCTTTGAACAAACGTTTCAAGCTAAGCAGCTTCAAAAGCAAGAGCAAAAATTTGTACTTACTCAGCAACTACAGCAGTCTATTCAAATTCTCCAATATAATCATGAAGAGTTGTATTCTTTTTTAGAGACAAAATCTCTAGAAAATCCCTTATTAGATGTCGTGGTGAGTGCAGACTATGTTGGGGAAAGTTTTACTCCAAATTATTCCTCTTCGGAAGATAAAAGCAATTATATTAATCATTTTTCACAACAAGAGCCTTCATTATTTGAGCATCTTATCAGTCAAATTCACCTTAATTATAGAGAGACTTACTTGCGGTCTTTAATATTATTTTTGACAGAGTATATAGATGTAAACGGCTACTTAAAAATTTCTTTAGAAGAGGCGATGGAAAAGACAGGAGCAACCTATCTAGAATTACTGGATGCATTGACGCTTTTGCAACAATTAGATCCAGCAGGTGTAGGAGCGAGAAATTTACAAGAATGTTTATTGCTCCAGATTGAGCGTGATGATACTGCGCCGAATTTGGCGTATATCATACTTGAAGAAGAATTTGAAAACTTTGCACAAAAAAAATGGGCGGTTATTTCCAAAAAATACGAGATATCATTAGGCGGAGTTCAAACTATTTTTGACTTTGTTCAAACTCTAACGCCTTTTCCCGGAGTAATATACGGGACACCACAGTATGATACCTATATTTATCCAGATATTTTGATTACTATTTCAGATCAAACTATTTTGGTTCAATCTACCAAAAAAGGTGCCCCTTCTATTTCATTTCAACAGACATATTTTGATAAAATGAAGCAAGTAGAAGATCAAGAAGTGCAAAAGTATATGGACGAAAAAAAGGCGGAATTTGATTGGATTCAAAAAAGTTTAGTGCAAAGAGGGGATACCATTTTACGGGTAGCCAAAGAGATTGTTAAAAGACAAGGTCCCTTCTTTTTAGAAGAAAGCCGCCCTCTTTTTCCACTAACACTAAAGCAAATCGCTAGTACGCTACAGCTACATGAATCGAGTGTCAGTCGTGCTGTGAATGGAAAGTACATGCAAACGCCTTTTGGAATTTTTGAACTGCGTTCATTTTTTCAAAGTGGATTAGTCAATCAAAAAACAGAAGAATTTGTTTCTTCGGATACGGTTAAGAAAAAAATTCAAGTACTGATTCAAAATGAGAACAAAGCAAAACCACTGTCTGATCAAAAATTGGTTGACTTATTAAATGCTGAGTCAATCCAAGTTTCGCGTAGAACGATTGCAAAATACCGTGAAGCGTTGGGCATTGCGGGTTCTACAAAAAGAAAAAGGTACGATACTAAAGAATAAGAAAGCGTAGGTAGGAAAATGAATACATTACTAAAAGGGAAAAAAATTGTGTTAATGGGCGTTGTAAATAAGGCAAGTATTGCTTGGGGCTGTGCACTTGCGTTACAAAACTGTGGGGCAACGATTGTCTATACCTATCAAAATGATCGTGTGAAAAAACAATTAGACAAATTAATCACTGAAGAAGACATTACGGTTCAGTGTGATGTATCAAGTGATGCAGAAATCGAACAAGCTTTTAATGAGATTCACGAAAAAGTTGGCAACATTGATGGGGTTGTTCACTCTATTGCATTTGCTAGAAAAGAAGAATTAGAAGGGGAACTAACAGAAGCTTCTCGTGAAGGATACGGGATTGCGCAAGATGTCAGTGCTTTTTCATTCATTGCAGTATGTCGTGAGGCACGTAAAATCATGAATGAAGGTGGGAGCATTAGTACTATGACCTACGTAGGTTCTTCCAGAGCTGTCAATAACTACAATGTTATGGGGCTAGCAAAAGCTTCTCTTGAATCTGCTGTTCGTTACTTAGCTGTAGACCTTGCCAAACAAGATATTCGTGTGAACGCAGTCTCAGCTGGTGCAATCAAAACGTTAGCCTCTTCAGGTATTAAAGGATTTAGAAATCTTTTGGATGAAGCGATTGAACGCACCCCTTCAGGAAAGCAAGTGACAACAGAGGAAGTTGGAAAAGCTGTTGCTTTCTTGATGAGTGATCTTTCAACAGGACTTACTGGTGATGTGATTTATGTAGACAAAGGAACGCATTTATCTTAATCACATGCTTTCAAAAGACTAGATAAAAGAAGTGTTCGATAGGAAACTTTCGAACACTTCTTTTTTTGGATAGAAATCAGTTGAAAAAAAAATAGAAAGCTGTTAGAATGTTTTTGTAAGGTTGATGACAAAAAATAGTTTTGAAATAGACGAATTTATTGTTTTCAATTATTTTTTTGAAGTCTATGGGTCGCTTTAAGTCTTCGTTGGACGTATTTCGTCCAATAAAAGGAGTAATATCATGCAGAAGGAACTAGAAATGATTCGCGTACTTGCGCCAGATGTCATGATGACATTACAAAGTAGATTCTTAATTTTAAGAAACATCTACTGGATGTCTCCTGTTGGAAGAAGAACGCTCGCAACTAAGATGAACGTTACAGAACGTGTTTTAAGGACTGAAACGGACTTTTTGAAAAACTTACAGTTGATTGAAACTTCTAAGAGCGGCATGACTTTGACACCAAAAGGAAAAGAAGTTTTTGACCAATTAGAAGAGGTAATGGAAGAATTGATGGGAACACAGCTAAAGGAAAAAAAATTAGCTGAGTATTTCAACGTTGAACGATGTATTGTCGTTGCAGGTGATAGTGACCAAGAAAGCAAAGTGCTAGAAAATTTTGGTACAGAGCTTACAAAAGCACTCCTTGAAGTATTGCCACAGGGAGAAAATATTGTGGCGGTCATGGGAGGAACGACAATGGCCTCGGTTGCCGAACATTTATCAAATCTTGAGAAACCGAATAGACACAATATCTTTGTGCCTGCTCGAGGCGGGATTGGTGAGTCGGTCAGCATTCAATCAAATTCTATCAGTGCCATGATGGCGATGAAGTCGGGTGGATCGTACAGGGCGTTATATGTACCAGAGCAGGTTAGCTCAGAAACATATAAGTCTTTACTACAAGAGCCATCTGTGCAACAGGTCCTTGACTTAATCCAAGAAGCCAACTGTGTGATTCACAGTATTGGACGAGCTTTACATATGGCTGCAAGAAGAGGGATGACGCCCGAACAGCTTGCAATGCTCAAACAACGAAAAGCCGTTGCCGAATCTTTCGGTTACTTTTTTGATGAAAACGGCGAAGTTGTCTACAAAATCCCAAGAATTGGGTTGCAGTTGGAAGATTTAAAGCATATCGCTTGCATTTTTGCGATTGCTGGTGGAAAATCTAAAGCGAAGGCAATTCATTCTTACATGAAAAATGCCCCAACTCAGACGTGGTTAATCACAGATGAAGGAGCAACAGACCAGATTTTAAAAGGGGTAACCCTTTAAAATAAATAAATTTTTTGATTTTCTAAAGGAGGAAATCTAGAATGACAGTTAAAGTAGGTATTAATGGATTTGGACGTATCGGACGCTTAGCTTTCCGTCGTATCCAAGAATTAGAAGGAATCGAAGTTGTTGCAATCAATGACTTAACAGATGCTAAAATGTTAGCACACTTATTAAAATATGATACAACTCAAGGACGTTTCAACGGTGAAGTTGAAGTTCATGATGGATTTTTCAAAGTTAACGGTAAAGAAGTTAAAGTTCTTGCTAACCGTAATCCAGAAGAATTACCATGGGGAGACCTTGGAGTAGAAATCGTTCTTGAATGTACTGGTTTCTTCACTTCTAAAGAAGGCGCTGAAAAACATCTTAAAGGTGGAGCTAAACGTGTTGTTATCTCTGCACCAGGCGGAAACGACGTACCAACAGTTGTTTACAACACTAACCATGATATCTTAACAGGTAAAGAAACAGTTATCTCAGGTGCTTCATGTACTACTAACTGTTTAGCACCTATGGCTAAAACTTTAAATGACAAATTTGGTGTTGTTGAAGGATTAATGACAACTATCCATGCTTACACTGGAGACCAAATGACTTTAGATGGACCTCATCCTAAAGGTGACTTCCGTCGTGCACGCGCTGCTGCTGCAAACATTACTCCTAACTCAACTGGTGCTGCTAAAGCAATCGGTTTAGTAATTCCTGAATTAAACGGAAAATTAGACGGAGCTGCTCAACGTGTTCCTGTTCCAACTGGATCATTAACTGAATTAGTTACTGTTCTTGACAAAAAAGTTACTGTTGAAGAAGTTAACGCTGCTATGAAAGCTGCTGCTAACGAATCTTACGGATATACTGAAGACGAAATCGTTTCTTCTGATATCGTAGGAATTACTTACGGATCATTATTTGATGCTACTCAAACTAAAGTAATGACTGTTGGTGACAAACAATTAGTTAAAACTGTATCTTGGTATGACAATGAAATGTCTTACACTTCACAATTAGTTCGTACTTTAGAATACTTTGCTAAATTAGGTTAATCCCTAAATTTAATGTGACTGTATCGAAAGCGGGGAAGCGCGTCGCTTCCTCGCTTTTTTTTGAAAATAATATCCTTGAAAGGAAGTTGCACTGAAATGGCAAAATTAACTGTAAAAGACCTTGAATTAAAAGGGAAAAAAGTTTTAGTTCGTGTAGATTTTAATGTTCCACTTAAAGATGGCGTGATTACAAATGATAATCGTATCACTGCTGCTTTGCCAACAATTAAATACATCACTGAAAATGGTGGAAAAGCTGTTCTTTTCTCTCATTTAGGCCGTGTAAAAGAAGAAGCGGACAAAGCGGATAAATCTTTAGCACCAGTGGCTGCTGACTTATCTAAAAAATTAGGTAAAGAAGTCACTTTTGTTCCGGGTGTAACTCGTGGACCTAAACTAGAAGAAGCAATCAATGGATTAAATGACGGAGATGTTTTATTAGTTGAAAACACGCGTTTTGAAGACGTTGATGGCAAAAAAGAATCCAAAAATGATTCTGAATTAGGAAAATATTGGGCATCTTTAGGCGATGACATTTTTGTCAATGACGCTTTTGGTACTGCTCACCGCGCACATGCTTCAAACGTTGGGATTTCTTCAAACGTTTCAAAAGCAGCTGCTGGTTTCTTAATGGAAAACGAAATCAAATTTATCAAAGAAGCTGTTGAAAAACCAGTTCGTCCATTTGTTGCGATTCTTGGTGGATCAAAAGTATCAGATAAAATTGGTGTGATTGAAAACTTATTAGAAAAAGCTGACAAAGTAATTGTTGGTGGTGGAATGACTTATACGTTCTACGCTGCTAAAGGAATTGAAATTGGGGATTCTTTAGTTGAATTAGACAAAGTTGATTTGGCTAAATCATTAATTGAAAAAGCTGGAGATAAATTAGTATTGCCAGTTGATTCAATCGAAGCAAATGCTTTTGCTGGCTATTCAGAAGTAAAAGCAACAGATGGCGAAGCAGTGGATAAAGGTTTCCTTGGTCTTGACATTGGACCTAAGTCTATTGAATTATTCGAATCAGTAATCGATGGAGCCAAAACAGTTGTTTGGAACGGACCAATGGGTGTGTTTGAAAACGAAGATTTTGCTAAAGGTACAATCGCTGTAATGGATGCTATTGCAGCTCAAGATGGGGCAACTTCAATTATCGGTGGAGGAGATTCAGCAGCTGCTGCAATCAACTTAGGCCGTGCAGACAAATTCTCTTGGATTTCTACTGGTGGCGGTGCGTCCCTAGAACTTCTTGAAGGAAAAGAATTACCAGGTCTTGCAGCTTTAACAGATAAATAAAACTTGCGAGGTAGGGGCAAAATTGCCTCTTCCTTTGCTTAGACAAAATTAAGAGGTGGAAAAAATGGCACGTAAACCAATTATCGCAGGTAACTGGAAAATGAACAAAACTGCTAAGGAAGCAAAAGAATTTGCTGAAGCAGTAAAAAATAACATCCCAAGCAATTCAAAAGTAGATTCTGTTGTTGGATCTCCTGCTTTGTTCTTACAAGAATTAGTAGAATCAGCAAATGGAACAGAACTTAAAATCTCTGCTCAAAATTGCTACTTTGAAAATGCGGGTGCTTTCACTGGTGAAACTTCACCAGCAGCTTTAAATGATTTAGGTGTGGACTATGTGATCATTGGTCACTCTGAACGTCGTGAATATTTCCATGAAACAGATGAAGACATCAATAAAAAAGCAAAAGCAATTTTTGCGAACAACATGACACCAATTTTCTGTTGTGGTGAAACCTTAGAAACTTATGAAGCTGGAAAAACAGCTGAATGGATTGAAAGCCAAATTACAAATGGTTTAGTTGGATTGAGCAATGAGCAAGTAGCTTCAATGGTTATTGCTTATGAACCAATCTGGGCTATCGGAACTGGTAAATCAGCAGATGCAAACATTGCAGATGATATTTGTGGAGTTGTGCGTAAAACTGTTGAAAAATTATACGGAAAAGAAGTATCTGAAAGCGTTCGTATCCAATACGGTGGTTCTGTGAAACCTGAGAACATCGCTGAATACATGGCAAAAGAAAATGTTGATGGTGCATTAGTAGGTGGCGCAAGCTTACAACCTGATTCATTCTTAGCTTTATTGGAGGCTGTAAAATAATATGAGCAAATCTCCAGTAGCAATCATTATCCTAGATGGTTTTGGACTAAGAGATGAAACTGTAGGAAATGCAGTAGCCCAAGCAAATAAACCAAATTTTGACCGTTATTGGAATGAATTTCCAACAAGCTCTTTAAAGGCAGCGGGACTTGATGTTGGTTTACCTGAGGGACAAATGGGTAACTCTGAAGTAGGCCATACAAATATCGGTGCAGGACGCATCGTATATCAAAGCTTAACAAGAATTGATAAAGCCATCGCTGACGGTGAATTCCAAAAAAATGAGTCGCTTGCAAAAGCAATGGATTATGCGATTAAAAATAATTCAGCCTTGCATTTATTTGGTCTTTTATCTGATGGTGGAGTGCATAGTCACCAAAATCATTTATATGCTTTGCTTGAAACTGCTAAAGCAAAAGGTGTGAAACAAACTTTTGTTCATGTCTTCTTAGATGGACGTGATGTTGCACCAACTTCTGCAAAAGGTTACATGGAAGATTTACTTGCAAAAATGGAAGAGCTAAACTACGGTGAAGTTGCTTCTGTTTCTGGTAGATTCTATGCGATGGACCGTGATAAACGTTGGGAACGTGTATCAAAAGCATACAACGTGCTTGTAAATGGTGAAGGAAATCATGCCACAAGTCCGATTGAAGCAATTGAGGCTTCTTATGCGGATGGTGTCAATGATGAATTCTTTATCCCAACAGTTATCGAAAAAGACGGCAAACCGGTTGGAACGGTTAAAGACAATGATGCAGTTATCTTCTTTAATTTCAGACCAGACCGTGCGATTCAATTGTCAAATGCTTTTACAGATGAACAGTGGGAACACTTTGAACGAAATCAACATCCTAAAAATGTGAAATTCGTTACGATGACTTTATATAACCCAAGTATTGTTGCTGATGTTGCTTTCCCACCAATTGAAATGAAAAACGTGATTGGAGAGGTTCTTTCTGATAAAGGTCTTTCTCAATTACGCATTGCGGAAACTGAGAAATATCCGCATGTAACGTTCTTTATGAATGGTGGTCGCAATGAGGAATTTCCAGGTGAAAGTCGGATCTTAATCAACTCACCTAAAGTTGAAACGTATGACTTACAACCAGAAATGAGTGCATATGAAGTGACGGATGCTTTGGTAGCAGATATCGAAGCAGACAAGCATGATGCGATTATTTTAAATTTTGCAAATCCTGATATGGTAGGTCACTCTGGTATGCTTGAGCCTACTATTAAAGCGATTGAAGCTGTGGATGAAAACCTTGGTCGAGTAGTTGATGCTATTCTTGCAAAAGATGGCCATGCCATTATCTTTGCTGACCATGGGAACTCTGAAACAATGTCTACTCCAGAAGGAAAACCACATACAGCGCATACTACTGTTCCGGTTCCTGTTATCGTAACAAAAAAAGGTGTGACTTTACGTACAGACGGTCGTTTAGCGGACGTTGCACCTACAATGTTAGACTTACTTGGAGTAGAAAAACCAGTCGAAATGACAGGTGAATCATTAATTAAAAAGTAATTTTCGAGAATAATTGCAAATTCGTTGAAAATTCATTACAATGAACTATGGAATGGATAATTCCTTAGAAATAAAGAACTCAAAGGAGAGACTCAAACATGTCAATTATTACTGATATTTACGCTCGCGAAGTCCTTGACTCACGTGGTAACCCAACAATCGAAGTGGAAGTTTACACAGAAAGCGGTGCTTTTGGTCGCGGAATGGTTCCTTCTGGTGCTTCAACTGGTGAATATGAAGCCGTTGAATTACGTGATGGAGACAAATCTCGTTATGGTGGAAAAGGCGTAACTAAAGCAGTTGATAACGTAAACAACGTGATTGCTGAAGCAATCATTGGTTACGATGTAACAGAACAACAAGCAATTGATAAAGCGATGATTGCTTTAGATGGTACTCCAAATAAAGGTAAATTAGGCGCAAATGCGATCTTAGGTGTTTCTATTGCCGTAGCACGTGCTGCAGCTGATTACTTAGAAGTTCCTTTATATCATTACTTAGGTGGATTCAATACTAAAGTATTACCAACTCCAATGATGAACATCATCAATGGTGGTTCACATGCTGATAACAGTATTGACTTCCAAGAATTCATGATCATGCCTGTAGGAGCTCCTACATTTAAAGAAGCTTTACGTATGGGTGCTGAAGTATTCCACGCACTAGCTTCAATTTTAAAAGCAAAAGGTTTAGCAACTTCTGTTGGTGACGAAGGTGGTTTCGCTCCAAACTTAGGTTCTAACGAAGAAGGATTTGAAGTAATTATCGAAGCAATTGAAAAAGCTGGCTACAAACCTGGTAAAGACGTTGTTCTTGCTATGGATGCTGCTTCTTCAGAATTCTACGATAAAGATAAAGGTGTTTACGTTTTAGCTGATTCAGGCGAAGGCGAAAAAACAACTGAAGAAATGATCCAACTTTATAAAGAATTATGTGCTAAATACCCAATCATCTCTATTGAAGATGGTTTAGATGAAAACGATTGGGACGGATTCAAAAAACTTACTGATGAATTAGGCGATAAAGTTCAATTAGTAGGGGACGATTTATTCGTAACAAACACTCAAAAATTAGCTGAAGGTATCGAAAAAGGAATTGCTAATTCAATCCTTATTAAAGTTAACCAAATTGGTACTTTAACAGAAACTTTTGAAGCTATCGAAATGGCTAAAGAAGCTGGCTATACAGCAGTAGTATCTCACCGTTCTGGTGAAACAGAAGATTCAACAATCTCTGATATCGCTGTTGCAACAAATGCTGGACAAATCAAAACAGGTTCTCTAAGCCGTACTGACCGTATTGCAAAATACAATCAATTATTAAGAATTGAAGACCAACTTGGTGAAGTTGCTCAGTACAAAGGTTTGAAATCTTTCTACAACTTAAAAAATAAATAAGCATGAAAATTGCTTAAATATTTAAAGCAAAAAGACTCTTCTTCTGGAAGAGTCTTTTTTTTGTGCGCTTCAAATAATAAGGATATGGCAATTTCTTTCTTTAATTAGGAAGGGATATTTCGCTTAATACATGACATGGGAATGTGAAATTTGAAAAAAATGTATAGCCACTAAAGGATGAGAATACACTCAATGAAAAGCTTAGATTGCAAAATGTCAGATAAAAGAAAAACGAGCGTCAAGGGACGCTCGTTTTTTGCAATAAGACTAAGCCCAGTCACCGTTTCTAAAAATTGGCACAACGCTACCATCAGCTCGGATACCATCTACATTCATTTTATCAGAACCAATCATAAAGTCGACATGTGTTTGGCTTCTATTTAAGCCAGCAGCTACTAATTCTTCTTCAGACATTTCCGTTCCACCTTGTACACTAAAGGCATAAGCAGATCCAAGTGCAAGGTGATTCGAAGCATTTTCGTCAAATAGCGTATTATAAAAAGTAATTCCGGATTGCGAGATTGGGGAAGGATCTGGTACTAAAGCCACTTCTCCAAGGCTTTTTGCTCCCTCATCTGTATCCAATAATTTTTTTAGTGTTTCTTCACCTTGCTCAGCACTTGCAGATACGACTTTTCCGTCTTTGAAAGTGAAGTTCATGCCTGTGATTGTCGTACCAGCGTAGCTTAGCGGCTTGGTACTGCTCACAATTCCATCAATTCTTTTTGCATCTGGGGCAGTAAAAACTTCTTCTGTTGGCATATTTGCCATGAATTTTTCTTTTCTGCTGTTGTAGCTTCCAGCACCTTCCCATAAATGATTTTTTGGAAGTCCAATCGTTAAATCAGTACCAGGTGCTGTATAATGTAGCGCATCAAATTGTTCTTTGTTGAGTTCTTCTGCTTTTGTTGCAAGTGTTTGGTCATGTTTTTGCCATGCACTTACAGGATCTGTCTCATAGATTCGAGTTGTTTTAAATATTTGATCCCATAATGCCGCTACTTGTTCTTCGGTAGAGTTTAAGTTTGGAAAAACTTTTTCTGACCAACCAGCACTTGCCGCAGCTACGACCGTCCAACTAACTTTGTTGGCTTGAGTGGCTTTTCTTAGGGATACCATGGCCTTACCAGCAGAATTTTGGTAGGTGGCAATGCGCTGAGCATCGATGCCTGAAAATGCATCAGGATTACTTGAAACGACGCTAATTCTACTTGCACCTTTTTCCACCCAGGAATCTGTCTCATCTATTCGGTAAGCGGGTATTTCATTCAAAACAGAGTCTTCAGCATTTGCCAAAAATTCACGTTGAATGACTTCGTCGGTCCATTTGACAATCACTTCTTTTGCGCCTAATTTGTATGCTTCTTTAACGATTAAGCGTGCAAGTTCTACTTGTTCTACACTAATTTGAAGAACAACAGTGTGATGTTCTTTTACGTTTACGCCAACAGAAGTGATGAGTTCTGCGTATTTTTGAAGATTTTTTAAAAAAATTGTATTTTCCATAGTATGAGCCTCCAATATGATAGTTGCAACCGTATAATAACATAAATTTTTTTATCGCTCAAATACCAAGGATTTCACTTGAGATTAAAAAGTGAAAAAGTTGATAATTAACAAGATGTGGCTTAGAGGTGGTCAAAAATTCAACTTACTTTTGTTTTTTTAGATAACATGATACAATGGATAAGTATCATATAAACGTTAGTTAATTATAAAGTGTTTGTGTTTATTTTTAGGTGTTTGTGACAGTAGAAGGAGAGGTAGAGTCAATGGCTAGGAGAAAAACAATTACGAGAGAACAAATTTTGAATGCAGCTTTTCAAGTTGTTGCAACAGAAGGTTTTGCTCATTTTACGGCAAGAAATATCGCAAGTAAAATGAATTGTTCCACGCAACCCATTTATCTTGAATTTAAAAATATGGAAGATCTAAAATTAGCCTTGTTTAAAAAAATTGGTGATTACCTTGAGAATGAAGTCTTTTCTATTCCACAAATTGGGGATCCTTTAATAGATATGGCACTAAATTATATTGAGCTGGCGCAAAACCAGAAAGTACTTTACCGAGCGATTTATATGGAAAATCATAATGAGAAAGATTACTTAAATAAGTTTAGCTATGAATTATTTGAGAAGAATCTTGAGGCTTCAGGACGGTTTAATCAACTGACGAATCAAAAAAAGCATGAGCTATTTACTGGAATATGGATTGTAGCAACAGGATTGGCTTCATTGATGTCAGGCGGCATTCTTACGCCAGAAAGAAAAGAAATTGTTTTGTTGATAGAAAAAGCGATTGATAATATACTAAAAGATAATAATGAGATGTTAGAAACCCTACTATTTGAAAAAGAAGAGTAATCGTGAATGATTACTCTTCTTTTTTATGTAGATAACTATGCTTGAACAGTTTCTACTACTTTTTTTGCAAAAGCTTCTAATTTTTCGATATCTTCTTCTTCAGCGGCCAAATCAACTTTTACAGATTCGGCTCCTTTTGTCGCTCCTGTTTTGAGAAAAGCTTGTTCAAAATCATTAACTGACTGACAAAAGAATTCATAAAAAGTATCGCCAGATCCAACAACACCAAATACTTTTCCGTTCAATGTTGTATCTTGCAACTCTTCATAAAAGTCAACGATTTCATCAGGCAATTCGCCATCTCCATACGTATAAGTGGCAACGATGCAGATATCTGCATCGTTAAAGTCTTCAGCATCAACTTGCGTGCATTCTTCTTTTTCTACATCTATCCCTAAATTCTCAAGTTCTTCAGCCACAATATCGGCGATTTCTTCTGTATTTCCAGTCATACTTGCATAAACTATTTTGGCTAGTGTCATTTCTATTCATCCTTTCCTGCTTGTCTCATATAAATTATAACAGAACGAAGAAGCTTTTCAACCATTTTCAATGCTCCATGTGCTAAAAGACGTGACTTGGAGAGCCGTCAAGATTATGATAAAATAGGGAGTGCAAAAATAGAAAAGGGGTCAGAAAAAATGATAACATTAAAATCAGCAAGAGAAATAGAGGCAATGGATGAATCAGGTGCTTTACTTGCAGACGTTCATCGTCATCTAAGAAGTTTTATTAAGCCAGGAATTACGAGTTGGGATATTGAGTGTTTTGTGGATGACTTTATTCAAAAACATGGTGGGATTGCAGCACAAAAGGGCTTTGAAGGATACAAATATGCAACTTGTTGTACGATAAATGATGAAATTTGTCACGGATTTCCAAGAAAGCAAAAGTTAAAAGAAGGTGATTTGATCAAAGTAGATATGTGTATTGATCTTAAAGGGGCAATGTCCGATTCTTGCTGGGCTTATGTAGTGGGAAAATCGACTCCAGAGATTGATCATTTGATGGAAGTAACGAAAAAAGCCTTATACATAGGGATCGAACAGGCTCAAGTAGGAAACCGCATCGGAGATATCGGTCATGCGATTCAAACTTATGTAGAATCAGAAAACTTGTCAGTAGTGCGTGATTTTATTGGACATGGTATCGGACCAACCATTCATGAAGAGCCAGCAGTTCCACATTACGGAGAAGCAGGAAAAGGATTGCGTCTAAAAGAAGGAATGGTTATTACAATTGAACCAATGGTCAACACGGGAACCTGGCGAATGAAGATGGATGATAATGGTTGGACAGCTAGAACCCTAGACGGAGGTCTAAGTTGTCAATACGAACATACCTTGGCCATTACAAAAGCTGGACCGAGAATTTTAACTTCACAAGGTGACGAATAAAGAGAGTTGGAACTTAATGAATGCTTTCCTAAAAAAAATAAAAAATAATCATGACGTTCGCCGCTTTTTTCATACACTATTTACGCGAGTGAAGGATTCTGATATTAATAATTCAGCGGTAATTGTTACCTATTATTTACTGCTTTCCTTGTTCCCGCTAATTATTGCCATTGGAAATATTTTACCCTTTTTTAATATCAATCCTGCTACGGTACTTCCTTATTTAAAAGAAATGGTTCCAGCAGCTGTCTATAGTTTGATTGAGAGCACGATTAGTAATTTATTAAAAAATGCGGATGGTGGGCTACTTTCTATTTCAGCAATAGCCACCATTTGGGCGGCTAGTAAGAGTGTAAATGCCCTACAACTTTCGTTAAATAAAATTTACGGAGTTGAAAACCGAGTCAATGCGATTGTCTCTCGTCTTTTTTCTTTTGGGATGATTTTCTTTCTCTTAGTCGCAATCGCAGCTAGTTTGCTAGTTTTTGGTTTAGGACAAGCAACGTTAGACTATGTGAATCAATTTTTTACTATTCCAGATGACTTTACGACTTATTTTGTCACGTTGAAATGGCCAGTAACAATTTTTATTCTCTTTTTTATGATGTCAGTGATTTACTATTTTATCCCTAATGCCAAAGTCAGTATCCGGTATGTCTTCCCAGGTGCCATCTTCACGACAACTGGTTGGATGCTTTTAACACAGGCTTTCGGGTTATATGTCAAATATTTCTCAAAAAGCATGTCAAGTTATGGTGTAATCGGAAGTGTCATGATTTTTATCATATGGCTTAATTTTGCTGCGACCTTGATTTTGATTGGTGGAATAATCAACGCGGTTCTTGAAGAATTTTTAACAGGTAAAATTCGGCAAAATAAAGCTGGAATTGAAAAAATTAAGAAGAAATTAAAAAAGACTATTGACTAAAAATAAGGATATTGACCTGAAAAAATTAGAATAAAAAGAAAATTTAAGGAATTTTGAAGAGAATCAAGCCTCTTTTTATGGTATTATGGATAAAGTAAAAGTTTATAGTAAAGGAATAGTGATTGTGCGGAATAAGAAAGATAATGTGAATTCTAGAAAATCAAACAGAAAAAGAAGAACGCAAAGAACACCATCTAGAGACGAATATAGACAAAATTTTTCTCAAGACAAACGAAAAAAGAAATTAATTTTAAAAAGTATTCTTGCTGCTGTATTGGTTATTTTAATAATAGCCTTATCTTATTTTTCGTTGGTACTGGCTGGAGCGCAAAACTTATTAGATTCCGCCTATACGCCGAGAAAAAATACGACAACTATTAATGGGAAGTCAGTTGGGAACCTTAACGAAAATATTGATCCGATAAAAGATCCAATCTCAATCTTAGTAATGGGTATTGATGATAATTCTGAGAGAAAGCTCGGTTCTGCTAGGACGGATACCATGATGTTGCTGACTTTAAATCCAAAAGAAGGCTCCATTAACATGGTGACCATACCAAGAGACACCTATACTTCTATCAATACGAAGAAATTTGTCGGCTATGATAAAATTAATACAGCCTATACTTATGGTGGAGATGAAGGGGCTATTCAGGCTGTTCAAGATTTGACGAATGTTCCAATAAATTACTATTTGACCATTGACTTTCAGGCTTTTGAAGACATTATTGATGCACTAGGTGGAATAAAGGTGAATGTTCCAATGAATATCCATTCCGAATATGCTAGTGAGGAAGATCCTAATGCTGGAGAAATTCTTATTCATAAGGGAGAGCAGACCCTAAATGGTAAAAATGCCTTGATTTTTGCTAGGATTCGAAAAATTGATAATGACATTGAACGTGGAAAAAGACAGCAGTTAGTGGTACAAAAAGTGATTGAAAAGGCAACAGAAGTAGGTTCAATTACGAAATACAATAAAGTACTGACTGCTTTAAAAGGCCATATGTGGACTGATATGAAGTCGGATACTATGCTTTCAGTTGCACAATCCGCCCTTAAGACCAGCTACAGTATCCATTCTTATGTGTTTGATTGGAGTAGCTTTACCTCTGATCCCAATGGTGCAGGGTCAGCTAGTTATGTTTCACTCAATGCAGACAGTTTATCTTATGTTAGTCACAAGTTCCGCTTAGCTCTCGGGTTAGATAGTAAAGATGAGCGAGATGCAGAGGGTTATACTTTCAAAACAGATGGCATACCAAGCACGAAAACTTATCCGAGTTACGGAGCGTATAGCGATAACAATTAATAGAAAAGTCTTAGTTAGTCAAAATCGGCTTATGATTTTAAAAAAAACAGAAAGCATTCAATACGAATGCTTTCTGTTTTTTCTAGTTCTAAATGTATTGACAGATAAGTAAAACAACAAGCTGCTTATAGAAATAAAAAGACAAATGTAAAACATTTTTGGGACATACGTTACTGAAATTTGATGTTTTCCTTTTGTCAAAGGAATCCCCATAAACATTCCTTGTTTGAGTATTTTTACTTTGTTATTGTCCACACGTGCAGTCCAATTTTTGTCATAGGGTATAGAAAGAAAAAGTACTTGATCATCTTTGGAATGGACATTAATCTCTCCACTAATAGAAGTATTTGTTTGCTTGAGGTTACTTAGAGTATCTTTTTTGATTTTTGTTACCAGTTTATTCATGGAATTTAAGTTTAACTTATAAAATATTGGAGTGGCGTACAGTGTTTCTGAATCAGTTAACTCGACAATAATTTTCACTTCTTGTCCGGCATACGTTCCTAAATCCCAAGTATTGTTAGAGGTCAGATAAGCATTATTGGAATCGGGCAGCTTTATTTGTATATTTGGGTGCATAGTCGAGGTGCCAAAAGAAAGATAAACTTGAGATAATTCATCGACCTTAACTGTATACTCGATTGAAGCTTTTTGTTGTTTGTTCTTTTTTAGCAAGTAGACATTCCCATTAGGATCTTTGGACTCTTTTAAATTGTAAGAGCTACTTGAGACCTCTTGGCAGATACCAAATAGAGGGGAACTACTAGCTATTTCGGCAAGTTTATTTTGGTTTTCAAAAACACTTTGTTGGTTTGGCAAAGTCTCGTTCAAAAAATTTCTGTTAACCATATAGCCAAAAGGAATATAAAATTTATTCAAATAGGTTTTTAAGGGACCATGCTCATCCACTAGCTTGTACATATATGGACTTAGAGTTTGTTGCGATAAAAAATACTTCTGAGATAAAAAACAATTAAATGGAGTGAAACCACTCTCTGCACTGAATTCTCTCATTCCAGTTGTAAAACCAAATGAAGAAAGAGAAGAATTGTTGTTGAGATTTATTGTAGAGGTATAGGCAGCCATTCCTTTATATTCATATTTTAAGGAGTCGTTAGCATTTTTAATTCCTGGTTCAGTGTTTATTCTATAAAAAGTTTTATCTGAAACCACTAGTTTATTAAGCGCATGAGCATAATAATTATGACCAATATTTTCAAAATAAGCATCAGATAAAGAAATATCAGAATATTTTTTTAAAATTTGGACGGAATTAAAACTGATATCGATAAAAGTGAGAGCAATTAAACAGAATAAAACCTTTTTACTCTGATATTTTTTCAACAATAGTAAAAGAGCGAGAAAGAATAGGGTAAGTAGACCAATGTTTAATAGTTCTTTTCTTGTGAAAAATGTCAGGTCAGTATTAAAATATAAAAACGCCACATTTAAACAGAAAATAATGAACAAATAAATGAAGTAATTCTTATTTTTACTTTTTAATAAATGACTTAGTGCAATACTACTTAAAAATAGACAAAAGAAAGAAAAAACGAAGACATAGCGCCAAGAGGCACCGTTTGGCTGTTCAAAAGCGTGCCATATATAATTTAGCAGACCATTACGTATGCTTGAAAAGAGAATTAAGCCTACAAAGAAATAACTAACTTTTTGACGCGTTGGAATTTCTTTTATCAAAAAGAATAAAGGGGTTAACAATAAAATCAGAACTCCTGAATACAGAGAGAGGCTTTGCAAGTCTGAATACCCATTGAACATTTTGATGTACGTATCACGCAATCCAATAAAATTATGGAAAGTTTGAAGTGGACTAGAAAAATTGGATTCTTTTAGCACCATGTAAGTTGGAACAGTGATGAATAATGTGAAAATAAACGCTAAGATAGTATTTTTAAAAAAAAGGAAGCAATCGTGAAGAATTTCTTTTTTTCTTTGATAGCTATTAAATAGTTCTGCAATAAAATAGAGAAACGTGAAAATTCCAACCATATAACCAGTATAAAAATTAGCTATAAAAAGTAGCGTTAGTGAAAAAAGAAATAGTTTTTCTTTTTTTTGATAAATGATTCGATCTACTCCTAAAATGATTAAAGGCAGTAGATAAACTGCATCAATCCACATAGGTAAAAAGAAGTACGTCAGAGAAAATCCAATTAAAGAATAATAGAAAGAAGTAATATATAAAATAAAAGGGTTTTTGGTTACCTTAGATTTTAAAAATAGGCACATGGTTACAGCGCTAGTTCCTAATTTTAGCAACCAAATAAAAATGATTCCTAATGGAACTAAGTTTTTAGGAAATAAAGCAATGAGTATAGAAAATGGGGAAGAAAGATAATAGGTGAAAGTTGCCCAAAAATTTTCTCCTAATCCATAATTCCAAGAAAATAAAATGCTTGCTTGACCTTTAAAAACTTCTTGTAGGTGAGAATAAAAAAAACTTAATTGAGCTGGGAGATCTATGTACCAAATTGTTTTGGTACCAAAAGGTGTGATTGATAGAATAAAGAATAGTAATATAACTAAAAAAATAGGACTTAAAAATAGTAAACTATAAAACATTAAATTCTTTTTATTTTTTTTCATAATTTAACTCCTTATCAAAAAATACTTTCACAACATTAAATATGATAAACCATATTCTAACAGTATAGCTAGGTTTTTTTCATTTTTATAAATTTTTAATATTTATTGAGGGATATAATTGCTATTTGATAATTGAAATGATACATTTTATATGTAATAGGAAATGGTTGAGTAACTATAGTATTTCTTATATGATTAATTAAATTGGGAGTGTAAAGATGATATCAGTAGTTATCCCTTGCTTCAATGAAGAAGAATCTATTCCTCTTTTTTACAAAGAGATGGAAAAAACAAGAATAAAAATGAATGAACATTTTGAATATATCTTTATAAACGACGGTTCGTCAGATAATACTTTAGCAGTTTTAAAAGAGTTGAATCAAAAAGATGTCAATGCACACTATCTATCCTTTTCACGTAATTTCGGGAAAGAAGCTGCTTTGTATGCTGGGCTAAAGCATTCAACTGGAGATTACATAACGGTTATGGATGCTGATTTACAAGATCCACCAGAATTACTGCCAAAGATGTTAAACATTTTACAAACAGAGGATTATGACTGTGTGGGGACTAGAAGAAAAGATCGTAAAGGTGAGCCACCACTTAGAAGTATTTTTTCAAAAGGGTTTTATTTTTTAATGAATAAAATTTCACAAACTGAGATGATTGATGGTGTCCGCGACTATCGCTTGATGACAAGACAAATGGTGGATGCAATACTAGAAATTAGTGAATATAATCGTTTTTCAAAAGGAATTTTTAGTTGGGTAGGTTTTAAGACTAAGTATTTATCATTTGAAAACAAGGAACGCATTGCAGGAAATACCTCCTGGTCGTTTTGGTCGTTGTTTAAGTATTCTATTGAAGGAATCATCAATTTTTCGGAAGCACCACTTATGATTGCATCTTTTGTGGGATTCTTATTTTTTGTTGTAGCAATTATAATGATCTTATTTATAATTACGCGTACCTTAATATTTGGAGATCCAACAAGTGGGTGGCCTTCGATGATTAGTATTGTTTTGCTAGCATCAGGACTACAATTGTTTTGTTTGGGAATTGTCGGAAAATACATTGGAAAGATTTTTTTAGAAACAAAGAACAGACCTATATATATATTAAAAGAGACAGATCGTAACATTTTGAAAAAAGATGTGTCTGAGGAAAGTAGGAAATAAGAGTGACGTTTACCTATCAATTTATTGTTAAATTGTTCATCACAGTCATCATATGTATTGTACTAACGCCAATTCTTAAGTTAATAACGTTTCGTTTAGGTGCGGTAGATATGCCCAATGAGCGAAGAATCAATAAAGAACCAATGCCAACAGCAGGTGGGATACCGATTTTTATAACGTTTGCTTTTTCGACTTGGTTTTTATTTAGAGAAAATATTCCAAAAAGTTATTTATGGCCCATTTTATTAGCTGCGGGTATTGTTGTACTTACGGGATTCATAGACGATGTAAAAGAAATATCGCCAAAGATGAAACTGCTTGGACTTACCATAGCTGCATTGATTATTTACTATGTTGCAGATGATATTCGACTTGATTCAATCAGTATCTTTTTTATTGGGAAAATCCATTTTGGTATTTTTAGTATGCCACTGACGGTTCTTTGGATACTTGGTCTGACCAATGCGATTAATCTAATTGATGGGTTAGATGGGCTTGCATCAGGTGTTTCAATCATTGCACTTTCGACGATTGGGATTATAGGCTTTTTCTTTTTACATGTATCAAGCATCCATATTCCAATCATGATATTTGTCTTAGTAGCTGCGATATTAGGTTTTTTCCCTTATAATTATCATCCTGCGAAAATTTATCTTGGGGATACGGGGGCGCTTTTTTTAGGGTTTATGATATCGGTAGTCTCACTGCAAGGATTAAAAAATGCCACTATTATTACCTTAATTACACCGTTATTTATTTTAGGCGTTCCAATTACAGATACATTATCGGCAATCATTCGACGTCTGCTTAATAAAAAACCCATTTCATCAGCTGATAAGATGCATCTACATCATCGCCTAATTTCATTAGGATTTAGTCATAAGGGGGCGGTGTTAACCATTTATTGTTTAGCTTTAGTATTTTCATTTATAGCTTTATTGCTCAATTATACGAGCTTTTGGGGAAGCGTGTTGCTGATTATTGCAGTTGGCCTAGGGATTGAACTTTTTATAGAGCTTATTGAGTTGGTTGGACCTAAGAGACAGCCAGTGATGTATTTATTTAAATTGCTTGGAAATAAAAGTTTTCGAGATGATCAACTAAAAAAATACAAAATAAAAAAATAATGAATCGAGTAGCGTTATGACACAAATCAAAGTATTTATTCAAAAACATTATGAAGTATTCGCCTATCTTTTCTTTGGTGGTTTAACATTTGTAGTGAACTTTGTTGTTTTTTTTCTTTTTACAAAGCAGCTAAATATAGGCGTTTATAGTAGTAATCTAGTAGCCTGGTTTTTTTCAGTACTTTTTGCTTTTTTCACAAATAAGTATTTTGTATTTATGACAAAACAGACAACCTTTGGAGAATTTTTTAAAGAAATGTTATTGTTTTTCTGGTATCGAGTTGTCTCTTTAATCATGGATATGTTTTTGATGTACCTGTTCATTTCACTACTAAACTTAAACTCAATGGTTGCAAAAGTAATCGTTCAAGTAGTAGTAATTCTTTTAAATTATTTCTTTAGTAAATGGTTTATTTTCAATAAAAAAGAGTCTTCCCACTAGTGGAGGGCTCTTTTTAATGATAAAATAGAAAAGACTTCTATCAGAAAGGTCCAGTGAGTAATGAAGACTGAAACACAACCAATTATCATTAGTATTGTCACACATGATAGCAAAGAAATCTTTCGTGTGTTGGACCATTTACAGCAGGAATTAGCAGATACTGAACAATTTAAGATTATCATTCATGATAATGCTTCAACGGAAGAATACCAACAAAAATTGCGTACGTATGAATCTTTTGTCACGCTTATTTTTTCACCAGAAAATGCGGGCTTTGGACATGGACATAACCAAGTGTTGCTTCATTCCTCTGCTAAATACGGGATTATATTTAATCCGGATATTTTAGTGAAAAGAGAGGTACTAGAATCGGTAGTTCAATTACTTCAAACAGATGTCTCTTTAGCAGCTGTTTCGCCCAAAGTTTTAAATGAAGACGGTACAACTCAGCATTTGGTGAGAAAAAGAGTGACTGTTTGGGATTACTTTTTACGATTTTGTCCGATAAAATTTGATAAAAAAAGATTAGCCAGGTACGAATGTCATGATTTACCCGATGACAGAAATACAATTATTCGTATGGGATCGGGTTGCTTTTTGACCGTCGATATTGAAAAGTTTAAAGAAGTTGGGGGCTTTGATGAGCGATTCTTTATGTATTTTGAAGATAACGATCTTTGTCTACGCTTTGAAGAACGAGGATACAGCATTTTATACACACCTTTCTTAACGGTTACACATATGTACGAGAAAGCAGCACATAAAAGTTTGAAAATGTTTTTTGTATTTATGCGTTCTTTGGCGCAATTTTTTAATAAATGGGGGTGGAAGTGGTTTTGACGAAGCGCATTTCTGTATGCATGGCAACATACAATGGAGAAGACTATGTTGATCAACAAATTAAAAGTATTTTACCTCAGCTTTCAAAAGGAGACGAGCTCATTATTTCAGATGATGGATCAAGTGATGCAACACTCCGCATTATCAAAAGAATCCAGCAAGTAGAGCCTGGAATAAAACTAATAAAAAATGTTGGAAGTGGGGTCATTCAAAACTTCGAAACAGCGATCAAATATGCACAAAATGAATTGATTTTTTTAGCCGATCAAGACGACATTTGGCATCCAGAAAAAGTGGAAATCATGAAAAATTATTTTGAAGACTATCCTGACAAGCAAGTGCTGATGTCTGACTTAATTGTAATGGATGCTTCGGGAAATGAAATCATGCCTTCGTATTATCAATTCAGGAAGTGCAAAACAGGATTTTTGAAAAACTTATTTCGAAGTTCTTATATAGGTTGTGCCATGGTTTTTCGTTCGGAATTTAAAAAGGAAATACTTCCAATTCCTAAAACTGTACCAATGCATGACATGTGGATTGGGCTACTTGCCGATAAAAAACATCAAGTACTAATGATTCCCGAAAAGTTAGTTTTTTACAGAAGACATGAAAAGAATGTTTCGGAGATCAAAACGAAAGCTAGCTTTTGGCAGCAGATAAAATGGCGTGTTACCATTACATATTTGTTAATAAAGCGAATGCATGTTAAATATTAAAATCGGATTAATTATCAAAAAAAAAATGACAAAACCGGATTTAGATGAGATAATAAAGTGAATGTTCTACTCTAAAAAACATACAAGATAAAGGAGCATGTTACAGATGAAAGGAATAATCCTTGCTGGAGGAAGCGGTACACGCTTGTATCCATTGACAAAAGCAGTATCAAAACAATTAATGCCCATTTATGACAAACCGATGATTTATTACCCAATGTCTACTTTGATGTTAGCGGGAATAAAAGATATTTTAATCATTTCAACACCAACTGATACACCACGATTTGAGCAATTATTTGGCGACGGACACGAGCTTGGGATTCATATCGAATATAAAGTTCAAGAAAGCCCAGATGGACTTGCGCAAGCGTTTATTATTGGAGAAGAATTTATTGGAAATGATTCTGTTTGCCTCATATTAGGAGACAATATTTATTATGGTGGCGGTCTTTCTAAAATGCTACAACGTGCGGCCGTAAAAGAAAAAGGAGCGACTGTTTTTGGCTATCATGTCAATGATCCAGAACGTTTTGGCGTTGTTGATTTTGATGAAAATATGAAAGCTATGTCGATTGAAGAAAAACCTGAAAAACCAAAAAGTAATTATGCTGTGACAGGTTTGTATTTTTATGACAATTCAGTTGTTGACATTGCTAAAAATATTGCTCCTTCACCAAGAGGAGAGCTTGAAATTACAGATGTGAATAAAAAATATCTAGAACAAGGGAACTTAAGTGTTGAGCTATTAGGTCGAGGATATGCTTGGCTAGATACGGGCACACATGAGTCTTTACTAGAAGCAAGTACATTCATTGAAACAATAGAAAAAAGACAAAACTTAAAAGTAGCTTGTTTAGAAGAAATTGCCTATCGTATGGGCTACATAAACAAAGAGCAATTGGTAAAACTTGCACAACCATTGAAAAAAAATGAATACGGAAAATATATTCTAAGATTGGCAGGCGAAAAATAATGGGAAAAATTAATGTGATCCCGACGAAACTACAAGATGTAAAATTAATTGAGCCAGCTGTTTTCGGCGATCATCGCGGCTTTTTCATGGAAAGCTATTCAGATAAAGACTTTAAAGAGGCCGGCATTGATTTTAATTTTATTCAAGATAATCATTCCTTGTCACAAGAAGCAGGTGTTCTACGTGGTCTCCACTTTCAAAAGGGAAAATCAGCCCAAACGAAGTTAATTCGTGTGGTAACAGGTGCTGTTTTAGATGTGATTGTAGATATTCGTAAAGGTAGCCCAACATATGGTGAGTGGGAAGGGTACATTATTTCAGAACACAATCATCGTCAATTACTTGTTCCACGTGGTTTTGCCCATGGATTTGTGACCTTGACCCCTAATGTGAACTTTTTGTATAAATGCGATAACGACTATGATGCTGCTGCGGATGGAGGAATTAGCTTTGATGATAAAGAGTTAGGAATTATCTGGCCGATTGATGTGAACAAAGCGATTACATCTGAAAAAGATAGTAAACATCCAACTCTAAAAGAATTTGAAGCGGAAAATCCATTTGTATATGGTGAAATTTAAGTAGAATTACTGGAGGACTTTATTGATGAAAAAAATTATTGTGACAGGTGGAGCCGGTTTTATTGGTTCAAACTTTGTACATTATGTAGTGAATCATCATCCTGAGATTCATGTAACGGTGCTAGACAAATTAACTTACGCAGGAAACAAAGAAAACTTAGCAGGACTACCAGAAGACCGTGTGAAATTGGTCGTGGGCGATATTGCAGATGCAACTTTGGTGGAATCATTGGTCAAAGAAACTGATGCAGTCGTTCATTATGCGGCTGAATCACACAATGACAATTCCCTAAAGGATCCGTTTCCGTTTGTTCAAACCAACATTATTGGGACATATACACTCATTGAGGCTTGTAGAAAACAGGGGGTACGCTATCATCATGTGTCCACTGATGAGGTCTATGGTGATTTACCTTTAAGAGAAGATTTACCTGAAAAAGGGGAAGGACCTGGAGAAAAGTTTACCGATCAAACACCTTATAATCCTTCAAGCCCATATTCTTCAACTAAAGCTGGTTCTGATTTATTAGTGAGAGCTTGGGTGCGTTCGTTTGGCTTAAAGGCAACCATTTCTAATTGTTCGAATAACTACGGACCTTACCAACATATTGAAAAGTTTATTCCACGTCAAATTACAAACGTTTTGTCAGGAATTAAGCCTAAATTATATGGTGCTGGAAAAAATGTTCGTGATTGGATTCATACCAATGATCATTCTTCTGCTGTTTGGGCTATTTTGACAAAAGGAAAAATCGGAGAGACCTATCTTATTGGGGCGGACGGTGAAGAAGATAATAAAGCCGTGATGGAGTTAATCTTAGAATTGATGGGACAACCAAAAGATGCTTATGAACATGTTAGTGATCGAGCTGGGCATGATTTACGTTATGCAATTGATTCTACGAAGTTACGAGAAGAACTAGGTTGGCACCCTGAGTTTACCGACTTTAAATCAGGGCTGCAAGACACCATTAATTGGTATCAAGAAAACCAAAACTGGTGGCAAGCTGAAAAAGCAGCTGTTGAAGCAAATTATGCTAAAAATGGTCAGTAAACAGCGCGTATTATAAAAACGAAAGGCAAGTGTAGGCTTGCCTTTTTTCAGGAGGATAAACAAAATGATTTTAATTACAGGTGCAAGCGGACAACTGGGAACAGAATTAAGACACTTATTAGATGAAAAAGGTATTCGTTATAATGCAACAGATACAAACGAATTAGACATTACAAATGAAGAAAAAGTGACTCAATATTTTCAAGAAAACAAGCCAACGCTTGTTTTCCACTGTGCAGCTTATACAGCGGTTGATAAGGCGGAAGATGAGGGCAAAGAGCTTAATCAGTTAGTAAATGTTGAGGGAACGAAAAATATTGCAAAAGCTTCAGAAAAATCTGGAGCAACGCTTGTTTATATTAGCACAGACTATGTATTTGACGGAACAAAAAAGGACGGAGAATATACGACAGAAGATGTGGCAAATCCACAAAATGAATATGGACGTGCAAAATTTGAAGGTGAAGAAGCTGTGCGAAACTTTGCTTCAAATTATTATATTATTCGGACTTCATGGGTTTTTGGTCAATATGGACATAACTTTGTGTTTACTATGCAAAAATTAGCCGAAACACATCCTAAATTGACTGTAGTAGATGACCAATTTGGGCGTCCAACTTGGACCAGAAATCTTGCGGAGTTCATGCTTTTTGTAACGGATAAAAAAGCTGAGTATGGAACGTATCATTTCTCAAACGATGAAAGTTGTACATGGTATGATTTTGCAACTGAAATTTTGAAAGATGTTGATGTCGAGGTAACTCCTGTGGACTCTTCTAAGTTTCCGCAAAAAGCCAAACGTCCTCAGTATTCTGTATTAGATTTGAGTAAAGCTAAAGCGTTAGGATTTACTATTCCTACTTGGAAAGAAGCATTAGCTGGAATGTTAGAATAATAAATGGAAAGAAGTTAGGAGTAAAGAGGTGTTGGGTATGAAAGTGTTAGTAATTATTCCTGCATATAATGAGGAAGAGAATATAGCAAAAACAGTCAAAGATTTAGAAGCGTTTAAAGATAAAAAAGAGAATCCTTATACGATTGATTACGTTGTAGTTAATGATGGATCAACGGATGGTACAAGAAAAGTTTTACAGGAAAATAATATCAATTCGATAAACCTCATACAAAACTTAGGTATAGGAGGAGCTGTCCAAACTGGATATCGATACGCATTGGAGCATGACTATGATGTTGCCATCCAGTTTGATGGCGATGGGCAGCATGATGCTGCATATATTCCAACTATAGTTGACCCCATTAAAAATGGTGAATGCGATTTTGTAATCGGGTCAAGGTTTGTAAAAAAAGGAGTATCAACGTTTCAGTCATCAGCTGCAAGACGAACTGGAATTCAAATCATTTCTTTCTTTATTAAATGTGTAAGTGGAAAAAAAATATATGATGTGACATCTGGATTTAGAGCAGCAAATAAAAAAGTTATTGCAGAATTTTGTCATAGATATCCAGTTGATTTTCCAGAGCCAGAATCGATTGTTCATTTGCTGAAAAAAAAATATAATATCTCTGAAAAACCAGTAAATATGAGAGAAAGAGAATGTGGAGAGTCCTCTATCCGTGCTTTTAAATCGGTCAAATACATGTTTTTAGTCAGCCTTGCAGTAATTGTTTCTGGGTTTATGAAGGAGGAAGATTAGTTTGTCCAGTATTTTGCGCATAGAATTGTTAGTAGTAGCTTTATTGGGATTATTTTTTGTTGTCCGTTCTATTAATAAAAACCGATTTTCTCTAAAAAATTCTCTAGGATGGTTCTTTTTAACATGTGGGATGGTTCTTTTTGCGTTGTTTCCAAAAATTCCCAATTGGTGTGCAACCAGCTTAGGTTTTGAAACAACTGCTAATTTTATTTATACTTGTGGGTTATTTTATTTACTATTTCATACGATCTTAAGTAATATCATAACCTCTAGGCAAGAAGAACAAATAAAAGTTTTAGTCCAAGAAATTTCTATCATTAAATCAAAAGGTAAGGATGGCAAATAAAATGATTTTATTTATTATTTATGTGGTATTGTCCTCTTTGGGACTAATCTTGTTCAAGATGGGATCGAAAAGTTTGAGCATTCTTTTTCAAGGACACCTTTTTACGGCATCATTGTCATTAACGATGATTGCAGGTATCATTTGTTATCTAGTCAGTTTTCTTTTATGGTTAGTTATAGTTAATAAAAGTCAATTAAGTTATATATATCCGATGTCAATTGCTTTTATAAACATAGCTATTCTTTTAGGATCGCATTTTTTCCTTGGAGAACCGATTAGTATTAGAGGGGTAATAGGTATAATAGTGATTATTGTTGGCATAATCATTATGAAATAAGAAGCAATTGAGGGAGTATTGTAATGAAAAAAACAAGAATACAACAAGAAGAAGGGCGAGAAAGAAAAATTAGTCGTAGTAAAAGTATCAAAGGGATCGCTATTTTATTTTTAGTGTCTATACTATTTTCATTAATTTTGGAAATAGGTTTTTTTAACTTTAGAAGCCTTATTAGTAAAAATTATTCATGTGTACCAACGCATGCTAAGCTAGTTGGTGTGAAATCTTTGGGAAATAATATGTACGAAGGAAAAGCAGGTGAGGGAGAAATCATTTATGTGTTCCCAAAAAAATATGTTAGCAATTTTAGCTTTCAGCCTGTAAATGTTAGCAAAGGTAGTGGCATGTTTTATTCTGTTATGGTTAATGATAAAGAAAAGCTTACTGCTAATACGGTCAATGACGGTGTGCCAAGTAAATATTTTGGACTTGTCGAAAAGACAATTGTAATTAAAGAAAAAACTGCTGAAATTAAATTATCCATGAAAAATATAGAAAAACAAAAGTTTAGTGTGGGTATCGTAAAAGTAGAAAATAAATTTCAATTTAATCTTGTTCGCTTTTTGATTGTTGCAATTCTTGCTTTTTCTGTTTTAATTATTTTTTCTTTTAGAAAATTTGGTATTAAATTTGAACGATTGGTTTTATTATTCGCTATTTTATACGGGGGGATATTCTCGGTGATTACACCGCCCCATTACACTTGGGATGAATTTTCTCATTTTACAAAATCTTATAGCGTTGCAGCCGGGCATCTGATACTGCACGATCAAGAAGAAATTAGTTATCCCAAGGATACTGATAAACTTGGATTTAATTCTGGCTTGGAATATCATAGTTATAAAGATTTTAAAGAAGTCAAAAATCATTATTTGGCTATGCCTTCCAACGATCAGACCCCTCAAAAAAAATCAACGAGTGCGTTACTAAATTTATTTATTCCCTATATTTTTAGCGGAATTGGCGTAAAAATAGCTTTAACTTTACATCTTCCTGTAATTTTTATGTTATGGCTAGGTAGGTTTATGAATGTTTTGTTTTATGCGTTTATGCTTTACTTCTCAATAAAGAAAATACCTTTTGGCAAGAGGGCGATGGCATTCTACGGTCTACTGCCAATTAATTTATTTATTGCGGCATCTTTATCATGTGACTTTATGGCGATGAGCTGTGTTTTTTATGCGATTGCTTATTTAATGGATATAAAGTGTAGAAATAAGGAAATGACTGTTAAAAAATATCTAGTATTAGCTTTATTATTGAGCTGTGTAACGATTGCAAAAGTAACTTATGCGCCAGTATTCTTACTAATGTTTATGCTTGGGAAAAAACATTTTTCTTCGACAAAAAAATACGTGAGCTATGTGGCGGCTATTTTCATCACAGGAGGAATTGTTGCAATTGGTACATACTATTATAGTAGTGTATTTGGGTTAGTTCAGTGGAGTATTCCAAATGTAGACTCCGCGAAACAGGTAAGTGGAATTATTAGTCATCCTTTAGCTTATTTGAAAATGATCTATGTTTACATGTCAACTAGAGTTTTTGACTATGGACAAAACATGTTTGGCTTTTTTGCTTATTTTTCTGGTATTCCACAACTTTTCAGTGCGGTAATAATGTTTATATTTATCTATCTTGGCTTTCTTGATTCTAATGAAGAACAAGATAGTCTAAAACCTAATTTTATGATACAGGATAAGGTTTTAATTATTTTTCAATTTTTAGGCTCTCTTGTGTTGTCTTTAACTGCGTTATATATGACTTTTACACCAGTTGGTGCACAAGTGGTTGCTGGATTTCAAGGCAGATATATCTTGCCCATTTTCTTTCCAATGATTTATTTATTAAATTCGCCCAAAATTAAAAGTGACATTAAAGTAAAAACTTTAGAACGTGTGGCACTAAGTGGCGTGATTTTAGTTTTTATTGCAGTGTTTTACACAATCATAGTAAATCATTATTACTCATAAAAAGTTTGAAAACTTTTAGTTTAGAAAAGCCTCTATACCAATCATTTGGTATAGAGGCTTTTTCAAGTCAACATAAGCAAGTCTTTATTTTGAAAAATCGGGTGACTATTTTGGTTATTTAAATAAAAAAAGAAACGTATGATAGGCGATTTTTTTGTTACGAACCGTAAGCAACTGCTTGAAAAAGCGTAGGAGTAACTGAGCTTTATACCGTACATGTAAATTTCTTCGATATTTGGAATAGTATAAGTGCTCCGAATCCAAAATATTTTGGTACCTTTCTAAAGAAACTTGATTCATGGATAAAACAGATAGGTCATGAGAAAGTGTGGTATCCAAAATTAAGACTGCCATTTTTTGATTGAAAATTTCAAAAAAAAGCCAATGATCAAGATAATCTAATGGAAAGAGGGGACTAAATCCGTTAATTGAATGTAAGAAAGAAGAGCGAATCCATGTTCCAGATGCAATAGCTGTCAAATTTTCTTTAAACGTTCCAGATACTAGAATCGGGTGGTGGATTGCTTGCAAGGTATCTGATTCTGTTGGAGAGATTTGACGGGAATCGCTGTAGATGCGAGGGATCATTGCAACGATTTGATTTGAAAGTTTTTTTTGCTGAATGTATCCTTGGACTATAAATTCAGTGGTAACCTGTGTATCTTGATCAAGCAAAATGAGCCAAGTATCATTTGATTCTGAAATCTGATTTAACGCATAGTTGTAGGCAGCTGCGGTTCCAGGATTATCAGGATTATGCTGATAAGAACAAGAAGTGTCTAATTGGATATCAAGCTGCTTTAAAGGACTATTATCATAAATCAAAATAGAATAATGAAAGTCAACATGGGCCAGACTTTGAATTAGTGAAGCATAACTTTCACATTTTGATAGAGGCGTATTGTATAAGACGATGACAAATAGGGCATTCATTTATAGAGCATCCTTTCTGCATTTATAAAGTGATTCTTCATAGTATTATAACATTTTTTTAAAGGATAAACATTTTAAAAGTAAGGGATGTCTGATATAATAATCAATGTGGAATTTTAACTAAAATTTAAAGTATAGGACAAGGAAGGCATGTTATGAAGAAAATAGCAGTTTTTGGCTTAGGCTATGTAGGATTGGCCAATGCATTACTATTGGCACAAAATGAAAAAGTAATCGCTTACGATATTTTGTCTGAAAAAGTTGCATTGTTAAAAGAAAAAAAATCCCCGCTTGAAGACGAAGAGATTAAAGATTTCTTAACTAATAGAACGTTGAATGTAACGTTCACAGATAAGCTTGGGGAAATTTCGAGTGATCAAGACTATTATATTATTGCAACGCCAACAGATTATGATGAGAAACAAAATTATTTTAATACTTCTTCTGTTGAACAAGCACTTGAAGCAATACTTAAAATGAATCATGCAGCAAAAGTGATTATAAAATCTACTATTCCAGTAGGCTATGTTGTATCACTTAGAGAAAAATATCAAACTAAAAATATTTTCTTTTCTCCAGAGTTTCTAAGAGAAGGAAGAGCGTTGTACGATAATCTTCATCCGTCTAGAATTGTTGTCGGTGACACTAGTCCAACTGGGGAAGAAATTGCCAGTCTTTTTCTGGAAAACTCAGAAGAGCCTGAGACACCTGTTTTGTTAACAGAACCAACCGAAGCAGAAGCTGTTAAATTATTTGCGAATACTTATCTGGCTATGCGCGTCTCTTTCTATAATGAGTTAGATACATATGCGACTGTGAGAAAGCTAAATACACAGCAAATCATTGAAGGCGTATCACTTGACCCAAGAATTGGAAGTCACTACAATAATCCATCCTTTGGCTATGGTGGCTATTGCTTGCCTAAAGACACCAAACAGTTGCTAGCAAACTATCATGAAGTACCAAATAATCTGATAGAAGCCATCGTTTCAGCAAATGTTACACGAAAAGACTTTATAGCAGAACAAATTATTGCACAGCATCCAAAGACAGTCGGAATTTTCCGCTTAACAATGAAATCGGACTCAGATAATTTTAGATATTCCTCCATTCAAGGCGTTATGAAACGTATAAAGGCTAAAGGCATCAATGTGGTCGTTTATGAGCCTAAATATGCGGAAGAATCTTTCTTTCATTCTAAAATTATACGAGATCTGGATGAGTTTAAAGAGCTTTCTGATATTATTGTGACGAATCGTTGGGACGATCAGTTAGCAGATGTTAAAGAAAAAGTTTATACACGTGACTTGTACAGACGTGACTAATATACTGATTGAATAGGAGAACTGATTGTGAAATTAATAATTCAAATTCCTTGTTATAATGAGGAAGAAACGTTGGAAATAGCCTTAAATGATCTACCTAAAAAAATTGCAGGCATTGATGAGATTGAGTATCTAATCATCAATGATGGTAGCAAAGATAATACTGTAGAGGTTGCCCAAAAATGGGGGATTCATCATGTGGTTTCTTTTAAGCGCAACAAAGGTCTAGCGAAAGGCTTTATGGCTGGTTTGGATGCTTGTTTGAGACAAGGGGCAGACATCATAGTGAATACGGATGCAGATAATCAATATTGCGGGGCGGACATTGAAAAATTAGTTCGACCAATTATTGAAGGAAAAACAGATATCGTCATTGGCGAACGCCCTATAGCTGATACAGAGCATTTTTCACCATTGAAAAAGAAATTGCAAAAATTAGGAAGCTGGGTTGTTCGTAAGGCATCAAAAAGTGATATTCCTGATGCTCCGAGTGGATTTAGAGCATATAGCCGGGATGCTGCAATGCAGATGAATGTTGCCAATGAGTACACGTATACATTAGAAACGATTGTTCAAGCTGGAAGAAATAAAATTGCAATGGAGTCTGTTCCAGTAAGAACCAATCCTGAATTACGCGAATCAAGATTGTTCTCTAGTATGTTTGGTTACATAAAGAAATCTGTTCTAACGATTTTACGAGCATTTATGATGTATAAGCCGTTAAGATTCTTTACATTATTGGGAGGGATTTTCTTTGTAGTCGGTTTGATTATCGGTGGACGTTTTCTTATTTTCTTTTTAAATGGCACAGGAAGAGGGCATATTCAGTCACTAATCCTTGCAAGCACCATGTTGATGATTGGTTTTCAGACAGTTATTGTGGGCTTGCAAGCAGATTTGATTTCTGCCAATCGTAAACTATTAGAAGATGTTCAGTATCGCGTTAGAAAAATGGATTACGAGCAAGAAAATAAAAAATGAGTTGGGTGGAATGAAAGTTGATGAATAGTAAAAACCCGATGCGGTCGAATATGAAGAAGTTTGTTAAAGAAAATAAATGGCTATTCATTGGAATATTTGGTGCTAGCTTGTTTGTATATTCTTCCTACTTTTTTGATCATTACAACCTGTCATTTCTGAATATAATGTATAGTTTCTCTCCATTCGATTCAATGAAAATTGCAACCAAGGGACCTATTTTATCCGATGTAGCAGATCATATGTATCCTGTTGCGTATAAATATCTGCACAATTTAGACTTTACTTATTGGATGTCGTCTTTAGGTATCGGAACAACACAAAGTATGAGCTTGTACATGTATGTATTGAATTATTTCTACCTGTTACCATTTGGAGTAGCGATTGCACTCATTTCATATTCAAAGTTTCTGATTGGATTTTTGGGAATGTATTTCTTTGCAAGAGAATATGGAGTCAAGAAGGTACCAGCAGCAATTGGAGCCATTAGCTATACATTCTCTGCAGCGTTAGTAATGTGGCATGGTTGGCCACATTCAGATGTTGCGATGTTTGCACCATTTCTATTTTTATTTATGGAAAAATTTTTAAAAAAATTGGATATCAAATACCTGTTTTTAGTAATTATTTTTCTTTATTTAATGCTAGTTGCAGGCATGCCGACATTTGCAGCATATTTCTTATATCTACTTGGAATGTATGTCTTATTTTATGGAATAAAAAATTATAGAAAAGAACCAAAAAAATTGCTGTTTTTCTTTGGTGGTTTTGGAGTGAGTGTCTTATTCGCTATTTTATTGAGCTTGCCATATACAGGTGAATTACTAAATTCAGTCGGTTCAAATGGATATGCAGCATCTAGAAAAGGTCAGTCAAGCGAGGTATTGAGCTCTGACTTCTTACAAACATTAATTTATCCTTATATCCGCTCCAATACAATGACCATGCATTTAAATGAATCGACATTATTTTCAGGTTTATTTGCAATCTTGCTGCTACCTTTTTCTTTTCTAAATTATAAAAAAAAGAAAAATTCTTTATTTTGGTTAACTTCAATTGGTATATTGCTACTTTTGATTTTTACCAATTGGCTAACACCGATATATAGCCATTTGCCAATGATTAATACATCTTTGAAGTATCGGGTCATCGTGCTTTTGAACTTTGCATTTGCAATAAACTTAGCAATTACTCTAAATGATTTTTTCATCAATCAAGACTATTACAAAAAGAATAAAATTAAAGCATTAATTGCGGGTTATTTTTCATTTATCATCTTGTTAATCGCTTTTAAAAAAGTGGGGTTGTTCAGCAGTCTGACAGGAACTCAGCAGTCGGAAGTAATCAGTAGCATCCTTTTATTTATTACTTTATTTTTAATGTTATTCCTACTGATTAAGTCGAAAAATCCTAAAATACTTGCAGTTGTATCATTCGTTTTATGTACTGCCAGTATTTATGATTCAGGAAATTTTGCAAAGGAATACTTACCATTTGTTTCAAAACAAGTCTCGGCTGTTCCAAAGAAAACTGATACGATCAACTTCTTGCAAAAAAATACACAAAATAACGAAAAAGTTGTTGCTTTGGGTAGTTGGACCTTTTTCCCTTCAACAAATATGTTTTATAATTTACGAGACATTCGTGGACATGATTTTATCTATACAAATCAAGATGTTCAAAATTATTATGAAGGAATCGAGTCTGATGCGTATGACTCTGCTACTAGAGTATCCTTTAGCAAGATTGAGAATACTAATTTATTAAAATATATGGGAGTTAAGTACGTAGTGTCTCCTAAAGCTAATTTAGTAGATGACAGTTACACGGGAAAAGAGTTGGAACCAGTTGGGCCAATATATACTGGAACGGGTATAGAACAAGAGATTGAAGCAGAGCAGAACGATTGGAATAACATCGAGTTTGTAGCTGCAAATTATCAACATAAGTTTACAAACGAAAGCATGACGTTGCAAATTATTGATATTGATTCTGGACAAGTGGTGGTGAATAAGAAAACGCCATTAAGTAAAATTAAAGATAATCAAGTGTTAAATATTTCTTTCGCACCTATAGAAAATTCTAAAGGGAAAAAGTATAAAATATTGATAACCAGTGATAATAGTGAACAATTGCCTTTTACCTTGTATAAAGCAGCAGTATCACTTTATGCAAATGATTTTATTTATAATGCCGAAAAAGTCGAAGGCAATCTGGTAGTTTATCTAAATTATAAAGATAATGCTTATAAAGGAAAAGATAAATTAGGGGTTCATCAATATCAAAACTATTCTCCACAGTTACAGTTAATTAATAACATCGAAATCAAAAAAAATTCTGAATCAGTTTTAAGTAGTATGAAACAATCATACAAAAAAAATACTTTATTCTTAGATGAAGAGCAAGCAAGAAAAATTAAAAATGCTAAAAGCCTGTCTAAGGAAAAAATTGCAGCAAATGAAAAAATCACTGTTATCCAAGATGAGGATAATGGTCAAGTCACTTTGTCTGTTAAGACTAATACTAAAAGATTTTTACTTATGAACGAGTACAATGATGGCAATTGGCAAGCATATGTCAATGGAAAAAAAGTTCAGATGTATAAAGGAAACTATTTGTTCAGAGCGATTGAAGTACCAAAAGGAGAATCAAAGGTAAAATTGGTTTATGCACCAACTAAAGTAAAATTATTTATAAAAATAGCTCTGAGTGCGCTCATCCTGTTAATAGTGTTGTTTATTATAAAAAAAAGAATACAGAATTGGCTGACAAACTATTGTAAAAGTAAATAGAAAGAATTTATAGAATTGGCGGTGTGGAAATGAACTATTTGATATTAGGATCGTCTGGTTTCATAGGAAGCAACCTAGTAAAAAAAATGACAAATTCAGAAGATACTGTGCGCCTTTTTGACAGACATTCTAATAAGATGGAAGTTGGTCATTCAACTAGAACATTTATCTCCGGAGAATTTGGTTCAGAGTATGATTTTGATCAGTTGACCGAAGGTATTGATGTTGTCTTTCATTTAATCAGCACAACTGTCCCAGCATCCACGGTTTCTTTAAAAAAAGAAATTGAGGACAATGTATTGGGAACAATTAAGTTGTTAGATGCTTGTGTCAAGAACAAAGTAAAGAAAATTGTCTTTATTTCTTCTGGTGGGACGGTTTACGGAAAGGGAGCGGGAATTCCTTTCCTAGAAACAGATGAGACAAATCCCATTAACTCGTATGGGATACAAAAATTAGCGATTGAAAAATACATTCAGTTGTACTACCATCTCTACAATCTAGACTACCGAATCATAAGGTTGGCAAATCCATTTGGCCCAGGACAAAATCCTAATGGGGGTCAAGGCGTGGTAACGGCATTTTGTTACAAAATGATTCAAAATGAACCTATTACTATTTATGGAGATGGAAATGTTGTCAGAGACTATATTTATATTGATGATGCGATAGATGGAATCTTGCGTATTGCTCAATATGAAGGAGAAAATAAAATCTTTAATTTAGGCTCAGACAAGGGTTATTCTATAAGAGAAATTGTTGCGTTTATAGAGAAAGTAGCAGATAAAAAATTTCAAATTTGTTATGAAGAAGCAAGAAACGTAGACGTGCCGTATAATGTTTTAAACACAGGCAGATATATGGAAATTGCTCAGACAAAAAAAATGACCAGCATATTAGATGGAATAGAAAAACTATTAAGCTATTTTTCTAGCCTATAATCTAACGAAAGAAGTGAAATGATGAAAAAGCTCCTTGTAACTGCTTCAACATTCCCTAGATACAAACATGATACAGAACCTAGTTTTATCTATGATTTATGCAAAGAGTATACGAAATATTATGACGTAACAGTCCTTGTGCCAGCTGCTCCTGGGGCAAAAGATTTCGAAGAGATGGAAGGAATGCATGTTATTAGATACCATTATTTTCCGATAAAGAAATTAGAAACTTTATGCTATCCAGGTGCGATTGTTCCCAGAATCAAGGAAAAAAAAGTAAGAATGTTACTGGTACCATTTCTTTTTTGCAGTATGTTTTTTAATCTGAAAAAAATCATTAAACATTTTGATTTTGTTCATTGTAATTGGCTAATACCTCAAGGGATCATTCAAGCTTTTTTTAAAAAGCCTTATATTCTAACGGGATTAGGTGGAGATGTGACATCATTGAATAGAGGCATTGTAAAAAAGCTTAAGCAAAAGTCAGTAAATAATGCCAAGGTGGTAACAGCAGTTTCACATGACTTGAAAAAAGAATTAGAGAAAGTCTATCATGCCCAAAATGTGAAAGTGATTCCTATGGGCTGTGATTTATCGCTCTTTTCTCCTGAAAATAGAAAAGAAAAGCTTTTTGGAGACGATGGGAAGAAAATAATTTTATTTGTTGGACGTCTAGCCGAAAAAAAAGGTGCTCAGTATTTGATTCAGGCCATTGAAAAACTAGAAAATATAAAGCTAGTAATTGTTGGAGATGGGCCAGAAAAAAAGATGCTTTATGAGCTAGCTAAAAAAAGCAAACAAGAAATTTTGTTTTTAGGATCTAAAAATAAAACAGAGCTACAAGAGATCTATGCTTCGTGTGATGTGTTTTGTGTGCCATCTGTTATTGCAAAAGATGGAGATAAAGATGGACTACCAGTTGCTTTAATTGAAGCTATGGCTTCAGGTTCTCCTGTTGTTGCAAGCGATGTAGGTGGTATTGGAGAAGCGGTAATAAACGGAGAAAATGGTTATTTGATTCAACCTGAAGAGGTAGAGGAACTAGCAGAATCACTAAAAAAAATATTGGATGATAAAATATTGAGAAAAGATTTTTCTATTCAAGCAAGAAAAAAAGCTGAAGAGTTTGATTTTCAGAAAATAGGAGAAGAATACAAAACGTTATTTGATGCTTTATAAGGTATCAAATGAAAAATAGTCGTGCATTTTAGCACGACTATTTTTATGCGTTTCTTTAAGTATTAGGCTAAGGAAGCAAGTGGATTAGCTACTTGCTTTACGGACCCTCTTTTATTTTGTATTAAATTTTGTTTTGTCTAATAATAAAGCCAAAAGAAAGGCTAAAAAATCTGCGATTGTACATAAAACTCGGAATGTAATCATGGAAAGCGTGATGACGTTTACGCCAAGCAAATTTTCTGTGACGCTCAACATCACAGCTTCTTTGATACCAATTCCGGCAGGTGCACCAGGCGTTATTAATCCAACTAGCCATGATAATGTATAGGCAGATAGTAGTTTGGCAAAAAGACTTGTGGTAAGAGAAACTCCTAATATGTATTTCAGTGTCAAAATGTATAGTAGGCTAGAAAAGAACAAAATTACAACATAGTAAAGTAAACAGAAAAGAAAAGTTGAAAACAATTGTTTTGAAAAAGTGATGCCTTTTTTTTGAGCATAGCTGTAAAGCTTAGTTTTAAACAACAGAAAAAGAATGAGCATACTTATAACAAATAAACTACCAACCAAAAAAATCACTGTTTTATTTTGTGCTACAAACTTTATAAGATAATTAGACAAAAATATGGCGGAAACAATGATTGCGCCAAGAATATTTAAGAGAATATCGATTAAAGTTGAAGTAGCAACAGCTACGTGTGAAATCTTTTTTTTTGTGGCAAGCTCATTACGACCAACATACTGGAAGACATTGCCCGGTAAATATTTTAATATATTGGACTTCGTGTACACCGTAACGGCCTCATTAAATGAAATCTTTTTATGTGCTAAAGTGGAAACAATTGTTTTCCATGGAAAACAATTAGTGTAGACAATTAGAGTTTGGAGCAAGGTGATGATTAGAATTGGTAAAAAATTTTTGGAGGTAAATAGAGTGGAATAATCAACATTACTTCCAAGTAGCTTTTTAAATACAAAATAAATGGCTAAAAGTGTGATGATATTTCCTACTATTTTGACAATTTTTTTTAAATTTATATTCATAAATTACTCGCTTTCTATCCGAACTAAGTTCTATTTTACTCTAAATCATATATTTGTTCAATCCGTAACTTTTTGCTTAGAAATTAAGAACTAACTTGCTTTATTCTAGTAGCTTCTGTAAAATGTATTTGTTGTAGTTTGCATGATTGTATATCAGACGATTTTCTACGAATAATAAAAAAATCTATCTAATTTAAATAAAAATTAGCTTAGAATATTTGGAAGGATTTAGATAAAATGTTAAAAGAGTTATGCCTGTTTTTCAAAGATATCTATCAAAATAGAAAGTTACTCGTCCAATTCTCACTAAATGATTTTAAATCAAGGTATGCAGGTTCCATGTTTGGTATCATATGGGCATTTGTAAATCCTTTAGTAATGGTTTGTACTTATAGCTTTGTATTTTCTCATTTGAAAGCTGCACCGGCACAAGGCTTCCCATTTGTTTTGTATTTAATTACTGGGATTGTTCCATGGTTTTTCTTTTCAGATGTCCTTTCTACAGCAACAGGAGTATTTAGAGAGTATAGTTATTTAGTTAAAAAAGTAGTATTTAACATCAGAATTTTGCCAACAGCCAAGCTACTTTCAAACTTGTATACACATTTCTTTTTTCTAGCTGTTGCATTTGTTCTATCTATTGCTTATGGCTTTTTCCCAACTTTGCAAACTTTACAGCTGATTTACTATCTATTTTGTTTGGCGATGTTTTTAACGGGTTTAACCTGGATTACTGCTTCAATTCAACCTTTCTTCTCAGATATTAGTCAATTAATCGGAGTAGTTATGCAAGCTTTAATGTGGACGGTCCCAGTTTTATGGTCACCTGAAATTTTTGCATCCTCTCCTTGGATTGTGAAAATTTTGAAATTGAATCCACTGTATTATGTGATTTCTGGCTATCGTGACTCTTTCTTAAGTCAAGGTTGGTTTTGGCAACATTGGGCTCAAACTGTATATTTTTGGGTGATAACAATCGCTTTATTACTAGTAGGCTCACTAATTTTTAAAAAATTAAAGCCACATTTTTCAGACGTACTGTAAATAGATTGGAGAGACTTTTATGTCAAATTATGCAATTGAAATTAAAGATTTAACGAAACAATATAACATGTACGCTCAACCAAAAGACCGTATGAAAGAAGCATTAAATCCTTTTAAAAAAAGTTATCACAATATTTTTTACGCATTAAAAGACGTGAATATCTATGTAGAAAAGGGTGAAATGATCGGTTTTGTTGGAGAAAATGGATCGGGAAAGTCTACTTTATTAAAAATTATTACTGGGGTACTAACACCCACAAAAGGGGAAGTCACGATTAATGGGAAAATTGCGGCCCTATTAGAGTTAGGTTCGGGATTTAATCCAGAATATAGTGGGTTTGAAAATATCTATTTGAACGGAATGGTTCAAGGTTTCTCTAGAGCAGAAGTGGATGAAATGGTAGATGAAATTGTAAATTTTGCGGATATAGGAGCACATATCAATCAACCAGTAAAAACCTATTCAAGTGGAATGTTCGTACGACTTGCTTTTGCCGTAGCAATTAATGTAGATCCGGATATTTTAATTATTGATGAGGCGTTGGCGGTTGGAGATTTAGAGTTTCAGCTAAAATGTATGGAGAAATTCACAGAGTTACGAAATGCAGGCAAAACTATTTTGTTTGTCTCACATGATATAAACTCCGTGCGTCGTTTCTGTGATAGAGTTTATTGGTTGAAAAATGGTGTCGTAGTTGAATCTGGTGAAACAATGGAAGTTACAGAAAATTATGATAACTTTTTAAAGAAAAAATCAATTAAAACCGTTGATAGAGAGAAGAGTAAAGAAGAAGAAGAAACTTTTAGCCCAGATATTGTCGAGTTAATTAAAGCAGAATTGATAGATAACCAGGGTAAAAAATTAGATATGGTGAAGCAAGATCAAGAAGTCACGGTAAAAGTTGAATACGAAGTAAAAGATGATACACAAAGAAACCCAGTCTTGGGTATTGCGATTCGAACAGTAAACAATCAATATGTTTGTGGACTTAATACATTGTTAGACCAACAAACAATCCCTTGGAAAAAAGGTAAAAATATATTTGAGTTGAATTACAAAAAAATGGCTTTATTAGGTGGAGAATACTATTTTGACATTGCGTTTTTTGAAGAAAATGCAACGGTTCCTCTACTTTATAAAACAAAGTATATCAATATGTTCATTACTGGTAAGTACGTTGGGGAAGGTATTGTGGTTTTGGATCACGAGTGGAAGGATGAAGCGAAAAAATGAAGTATGATTTTCAGCTGGATTTAGGTGATAATACCAGTACTGGTAAAATGATAGCAGCAATTAAAGATAATAGTAAAATTTTAGAATTTGGACCTGGAAATGGTCGGATGACTGAATATTTGGTGAAGGAAAAAAATTGTGATGTTTCAATTGTTGAATTTGATCCAGAGCTATACAAACATGTGATGACCTTTTCAAATGATGGATATCTTGGAAATATAGAAGAGTATAAGTGGTGCGATCATTTTCAAAATCAAACATTTGACTACATTTTATTTGCAGATGTTTTAGAGCACTTGCTTCATCCAGAAGAAACACTGAAACAGGTTCGACCTTTTTTGAAAGAAGAAGGCAGAATTTTGATTACATTTCCTAATTTGGCTCATAATGCAGTCTTAATTGATTTATTTAATAATAAGTTAACTTGGCGACCAACGGGTCTCTTAGATGCTACGCACAAAACTTTTTATACACAAGCTGGGTTTGAAAAAGTTTTTAATGAACAGCAGTTATTTATCGCGGAAGAAGATTATACATTTGCACCAGTAGAAACAATTGAGATTGGTTCAGAGTATCGGGATTTACCAAAACAAATACAGTATTATTTTAGAACACGTCCATATGGGGAAGTTTATCAGTACTTTTTTTCTCTATCTAAAAAAGAAATTCAAAATCCGATTATTCATCCTCTACAAAACTCCAATGTTGAATTCCCAGTAAGATATATTCAGAAATCTGCTATTGAAGAAAAAGAAACTACTTACGTGTGTAATCTCTATACCAAAGAAAATGAAAAGGTAAACGTTCCGATCGATGCACAAACAGAGAAGTTAAAGGTCGTACCTAGAATTTGGAGTGGCGTTTTAAATATAGAGCTTCGATGCTCTGGGCAAAAATTGCCAATTTTTGAAACAAATGCTCTATGGCAAGATGGAACTACCTATGCTTTTGGACAAGGGGAGCCTTATATAGAGTTTGATGTGACAAACCTGCAAAATCAAGAGGTTGAAGTTACGTTAGAATTTCTTTATATTGGAGATCTTTCGTATCTAGAAGGAAAAATAATTAGCAATGCTCAATACTTAAATAGTCGAATTTCATCTTTGGAAAATCAAATTGTTGAGCTAAATAATCAAAATCAAGAAATTTTGGAAAAAAATAATGATATTTGTGAAAGATACTATCGCTCAGTGATTAACCCAACAGCCAAAGTGCTCAATCAGAATTTTAAACCATCGCCAAATTCAGTGGTTGAAAAAGCGATACACTATAATATTGATGCGATTCTGAATGTCAACGATCACACTACTGTGGTTAAAGGTTGGGGCTATGATAAACAAACAAAAACTTCGCTTTCTTTCTTTATTCCTGAAAACGAAGGCTCTTCTTTTGAAGTGAAAACTAAAGGAAGACCAGATGTTACAGAGCAATATGAGCTCATGCAACATGAACAGTATGGATTTGAAATTACAATAGAGAATTATCAATTTAAAAAATATTTGAATGTAGTTGTACAAAGAGAGAATCAAGAAGAGCTATATATACGTGTATCAGATAAGCAACCTAAGAAAAAATTACTTCGTAGAAAAGCTGGTTTTGCTCTAAGTTTGCTAAAAAGTCGAGGGATTCTAAATACTGTAAAATATGTTGGATTTCGACTGAAAAATAAAGACATGTACGCTTCGTGGATTAAACGCAATGAAGTCTATGATGTGGAGGCAATCAAAAAGGAAATTCAAGCTTTTAAATTCCAACCTAAAATTTCCATTGTTGTCCCCATATATAATGTCGAAGAAAAATGGTTGAATGCTGCTGTTAGTTCCCTGAAAAATCAATTTTATTCTAATTGGGAATTGTGTTTGGCAGATGATTGTTCAAGTGCAGAGCATATTAAACCGTTGTTGGAAAAATATGCTAAAGAAGATTCTCGGATAAAAGTTATTTTTAGAGAAAAAAATGGACACATCTCAGAAGCCACAAATTCTGCTATCACGCTTGCAACTGGCGACTATATTAGTTTTATGGACAATGATGATGAATTGTCTATAAACGCGTTGTATGAAGTTGTGAAAGCTTTGAATGAGGACGAATCGATTGATTTTATTTATTCTGATGAGGATAAAGTAACAACTGATGGACAAAGGTTTGATCCTTTTTTCAAGCCTAACTGGAATCCAACTTTGATTTTAGGGCACAATTATATCACGCATTATGTAGTAGTAAAGAAAGAGCTTATTGAGAAAGTTGGCTATTTGAATACAGAATTTAACGGAAGCCAAGACTATGATTTTGTACTAAGAGCTACAGAGGCCGCAAATAAAATACATCACATTCCTAGAATACTCTATCATTGGAGAACGATTGAAACGTCGACAGCGCTGGATCCTGAAAGCAAGACTTATGCGTATGTTGCAGGGAAAAATACTTTACGAGCAGCGATGGAAAGAAAACAAACTGCTGCTAAAGTAACAATGACTCCCAATTATGGAACCTATAAAATTGACTATGAGTATCCAACTCAGCCTAAGGTCACGATTATTCCGATTTCGAATGGTGGGGATATCCGAGTATGTGTGGAAACGTATCTGAATGAATCTAGTTATCAAAATATAGAGATTCTGTTATTTGATCGAAACATGAATAAAAAAATCAAAAAAAGCTCTAAAGTAGTATACAAATCTGCGAAAACCATCAATGAATTAGCTAGTTATGCAACTGGGGAATACTTATTCTTCATGAATGATACTTCTGTTCCAAAAAATAAAATTTGGCTAGAAGAATTGCTAAACTATGGTCGTCAACCCGGAGTCGGTATTGTTGGGGCTAAAGTTGTCAATCAAAATGACATGATTTTAAATGCAGGAGTATCTTTAGATAAGGAAGATAACAGTTTTATTTTTGAAGACAGAGGGGTTTCTAATAAAACGTTAGGTTATTACTTCCGTATCTCGTTACCAAGAAATGTTTATGCGGTAACGGAGGAAGGTCTACTGATCAAAAAGGCTCATTTTGAGGTTGTTAAAGGTTTTGATGAGAGTTTAGATGCCCAATTAATGGGAATTGAGCTATCACTAAAAGTGAGAGAACAATTAGGGGGGACGATTGTTTGGGAGCCTTATAGTGTGTTGACAGATTTGTATAATGCAAGTAGAGAATTGAACAAAGCTCAAACAGAGCAATTCTTAGAGGAAACTCATCTTAAACAAACTGAGGATCCCTATTCAAATCCTAATAGATTGGACAGATAATTAAGATGACAACAGATGAAAATCAAATCGTCATGAATATAGATGACAAAATAAAAAACCCAAAGACAAAAGAGATAACCATAGTAGGGTGGGCTTTGGATTTGTCTACTCGAATGATCCCAAAGATTAAAGTTTCAGCTAAAGAGGCAGTTGTACAGCTGACACACCGAGCAGATGTAAATGAGTTGTATCAGTTAGTTCCATATGGCTCAGTCGGATTTGTGATTACCTTTAATTTACGCGAGACAAATGGGAAAAAAATAGATATTTTATTTGAGGGTGAAAATTCAAGCTTGACAGAGTCTGTTGACTTGATGCTCAATGTTAGAAATCCTAATGCTGGTAAAACGAAAGCTATGCTCAAGCAAAAACTCCTACGTGTAAAAAAAGGATTGGGGTATATCAAGCGCAATGGCTTGCTCAATACTTATCGTAGATTAAAGATTGATCAAAAAAAATCGAATGATCTTTATTTAGAGTGGATACAAAAAAATGAAAAGAGTCTAGTAGAAGAAGCAGATGCTAATCAAATATTTGATTACAAACCTAAAATATCAATTGTAATGCCTGTCTATAACGTGCCTGAAATTTGGCTTCGAAAAAGCATAGAGTCTGTGTGTAAGCAAAACTATACAAATTGGGAGCTGTGCATTTGTGATGATGCCTCTACCGATGTGCAAATTAAAAAAGTTTTAGAAGAATATGCTTCAAAAGACCAAAGAATTAAAGTGGTTTTTCACAAAGAAAACACACATATTTGTGGTGCAACTAACTCAGCGCTTAAACTGGCAACAGGAGAATTTATTGCATTGTTAGATAATGATGATGAGTTAGCGCTCAACGCTTTGTATGAGATTGTAGCAAGACTAAATACGAACTCAGAATACGACTTACTATACAGTGATGAAGATAAGATAAACGAACAAGGTGTGAGAATGGATCCTGCATTTAAGCCAGATTGGTCACCAGACTTATTAATGGGAACCAACTATATATCACATCTTGGGGTTTATAGACGTTCAATTATAGAACAAATTGGAGGCTTTAGGGAAGGGTTTGAAGGAGCGCAAGATTATGATCTTGTTTTGCGTTTTGTTGAACAGACAGAGTCTAAGAGAATTGGTCATATTGCAAAAATACTTTATCATTGGCGTGTCTTGCCTTCTTCAACCGCAAGTGAGCAGTCAAGTAAAGAGTATGCTTTTACTGCTGGGAGAAAAGCTTTACAAGAAGCGCTAGCCCGCAGAGAAAATGAGGGACAGGTATTCGATGGACCTGCAAAAGGATTTTATGATGTTCAATATGAAATTAAACATAAAGAAAAAGTGACGGTTATTATCCCAACAAGAAATGGCTACAAAGATGTAAAAAAATGTGTAGACTCAATTATAGATAAAACCTCATATCCTAACTATGAAATTATGATTGCAGATAATGGTAGTGATGATCCCAAAATGAAGGAATTATATGCTGCCTATCAAGAAAAATTAAATAATAAATTTATAGTTGAATCAATAGATATTCCTTTTAACTATGCCAAGATTAATAATATTGCAGCTGAGAAAGCGACAGGAACTTACTTACTGTTTTTAAATAATGATACAGAAGTGATTGCGCCCGACTGGATGACGAGAATGGTTTCATTTGCACAGTTTGATCGTATTGGTGCTGTTGGAGCTAAATTGTATTACGAAAACAATACAATTCAACATGCGGGAGTTGTGGTTGGACTAGGTGGCTTAGCGGGACATGTGCATCACACGTTTCCTAAAGGAGATTTTGGCTATTTTGGTAAGCTAATTGTTAACGTAAACTATCTTGCTATAACAGCAGCATGTTTGATGACTAAAAAAACTGATTTTGAAAAAGTTTCAGGTTTTGATGAGAAATTAGTAGTTGCTTATAATGATGTTGATTTGTGTTTGAAAATTTATGCATCAGGAAAAGATAATGTATGGTTGCATGGTGCAGAATTATATCATTATGAATCTCAAAGTAGAGGCTATGAAGATACACCTGAAAAACAAACTCGGTTTTTAAAAGAAGCGCAGTATTTTGCTAGTAAATGGCCAAAATACATTGAAAATGATCCTTATTATAATCCCAACCTTACGAGAAAAGCAGGAGATTTTTCTATTAATCTTGACTAGTGAGTGAAAAATAAAATAGAGTTGTGAACAAGGTCCAAGAAGTTAGCAGACATCTAACTTTTGGATCTTTTTCTTTTTTCATAATCTTCATTGATAATTTTCATAAAAAGACCTTTTAAAAACTAAAGTAAGGTGATAAAATAGAAATACAGTAATCAAAGCCAAAAGGGGAAGTGAATATGGTAGATAAAAAAGTAAATGTAAAAATTATATCTGTGACTAAGTCTCACTCTAATAAACAATCTTTCTATAAAAAAATAAGAAATGTTTTCGATGAAAAAAATTACTTAAACACCAAGTTTTGGGTGTTAAAAGGAGTAAATGCGGAATTAGCAAGTGGAGAAATCGTGGGCATTGTTGGTTTTAGCGGTTCTGGTAAGTCAACTTTATGTAAGATGATCCATCATGAAATCTTGCCAACAAGTGGTAAGGTTGAAACTGCTGGTACGACTTATTTGGTGAATATGGAAGAAGCGATACAGGATAATCTTTGTGGCATAGAGCTTTTGCGACAACGTTTGTCCAAAAAAGATATGAATAAAAAACAGTTGCAAAAAAATATCGAAGATGTGATCCAGTTTGCAGATTTAGGTTCGGTTATGGAACAAGCTGTTAGTAGTTATTCTATGGAAATGAGAGCACGTTTGGAGATTTCCATTGGGATTCAAAAAAACTCAGATATTTTAATTATAGATGAAGCGCTCACTTTGTGCGATGCTTCGTTTGTAAAAAAATGTCAAGATAAGTTTCTTGAGCTCAAAGAAGAAGGTAAGACAATTGTTGTGGTAACACCCGTATTAGAGCAAATTGAAAGATTTTGTGATAAGGTCATCTGGCTTCACTTTGGAAATGTACAAAAATTTGGACAAACTTTCGATGTTGTCCACCAATATAAAAAGTTTATGATATGGTTTACAGAAAAACTATCCAAACAAGAACAAAGAGCTTACAATGAAAAATTTCGTGAGCTGCAAACTTCATTTTCATTAAAAGATCTATATACAAATACATTGGAAGAATCAGCAACGGTAAAAACAAGAGAAGAGCTAAAACTCATTCGAAGTTCTTTGTACAAGGAAGAAAACAAAAAGAAAAATGTGTTGTTGAGTCCCTTCTTTTTCTTAGTGGTTCTTTTCCTATGTTTTGCCGGATTTTTAATGATAAAAGAGAACGAGCAAAAGAAAGACTCAAAGGATTCCTATGAAAGTAAAACAGCAGTTATGAGTAAAAAAAGAAAACAAATTACAGCAATGACCAAAAGTGCCGTAACAACATCAAGTAAGCCAACAACAAATTCAACGACGAGCAGCGAGGAGGATACAAATCCTCAAGAGCATCTTGTCAAACTAGGAGAGACGCTCAGTGGAATTGCTGAAAAATACAAAATAAGCATGGCTGAGTTGATGGACATCAACAAGTTGACTACGGCCGATGTTTACCAGGGGCAAATACTACGATTAGTAAAAGACAAGACTGAAATGACCAGTCAAACCACTACTGATCAGGCAATTGAAAAAAAAGAAGAACATGTAGTTTCTGCTGGAGAAACACTATCTACTATTGCACATAAATACCATTTAACTGTTGAACAACTAAGGGCGTATAACTTTTTGCAAAGTGAGCAACTGTCTCCTGGTCAGATACTCCGATTAAAACAAGTTACAAGCGCTACACAAGACACAACAAGTGATAATAATGCCTTCTATACTGTACAAAAGGGTGATACTATCTATAGTATTGCTAGAAGGTACAATTTGACAGTGAAACAAATTGAGGAGAAGAATGGATTGATCAATAGTGAAATCAGTATTGGTCAAGTACTTGATGTAGCTCAGATGATGGTTACCACTTCAACAACTTCACACAGTCAAAATAAAACCCATACTGTTGCAGTCGGAGAGAATCTATACCGAATTGCCCAAAAATACGGAGTTTCTGTAGAGCAATTGAAAGAAAAAAATGGATTGACCAGTAATGAGATCAGTGTAAAACAACTATTAGTCATTCCATAGTACAGGATACCGAACTATACAAAAAAAGAGTAAAGCTCAAGATTGTTTGAACTTTACTCTTTTTTTAATCAGTTATAGTGGATTCTTTAAAGTTAGTTTTGCAACGACTTCGGCTCTAGCAGTTTGTGGGAACATATCTACAGATTGCAGATACTCCACCCGATATTTTTTGCTGAGTTCAACCATGTCCCGAGCAAAAGTCGAAGGATTACACGAAATATAAACTATTTTTGGGATAGGATTTGCCAATATACAAGAGAGAAGTTTTTTATCTAGCCCCGTACGAGGGGGGTCAACAATTAGTCCGTCAACAGAAAAGCCTGATTGTAGCCACTCTGGAATAAGCACTTCTGCTGTACCAGCTTCATAGAATGTATTGGTTAGCTGTAACCGTTTCGCATTAAACTTAGCATCTTCAACTGCAGAAGGTATGATGTCCATCCCTCTTACTTCTTTTACAAAAGGAGCAAGAGCAAGACCGATGGTACCCACCCCGCAATACGCATCAATCACATGGTCAGAAGCTTTTGGATCGAGCGCTTGAATGGCTTGCTGATACAATACTTCTGTTTGCTTGGGATTTAGTTGGAAGAAGGCGCGTGCAGATAAGTCAAAAGTGACTTGATTAAGCGTTTCTTCGATACTCTCTTTTCCCCATAAATGAACTGTTTTTTCTCCCATGATTTGGGAGGTTTTTTTATTTTGGATATTTTGCATAACCGATACGACATCAGGCAACTGAGTCGTAATTTTTTCGAGCAACTGGCGTTTGGCCGGAAGCTTAGGACTGTGGGTAATAAAAACGACTTGGAGTTCACCAGTTTGTACACCAATGCGTACCATAACTGTTTTAATAATTCCGCTATTTTGTTGCTCATCGTAGATTGGAATCTTTAACTCAGAAAGAAAAGAAACGATAGCATTGATGACATTTGTGGTTGCTTTATCTTGGACCAAGCAGTCATCAATTGGAACTAATTTATGTGAGTTACTTTCATAGAGCCCACAGATAACTTTTTCATTTTCATCTTTGCGTATTTGAAACTGTAATTTGTTTCGATAGTGCCAAGGCTCACTCATTCCAATAGTTGGTTTGAGCAAATAGTTTTGATACCCATTTGGTTTGTATTTGATTAAAGCTTGCTTGACAATATCATTTTTAAATATCAATTGTTCAGGGTAAGCAAGATGTTGCAATTGACAACCTCCACATTTTTTATAAACCGGACAAGGTGGAAGGATGCGGTGTTTTGATTTTTTTAAGACCTTTATTAAATCTGCTTCGACAAATTTTGGTGCAATGGAGCTTGCTTTTACAAGCACAGTTTCTTTAGGTAAAGATCCAGGGACAAAAACAATAGTTTTTTTGTGAAAGCCAATCCCTTCACCATTGATACCAAGTCGTTTGATTGTCACTTGAAAAGAGTCGCCTTGTTTGATTTGATGTTGAATTTTCATGAGTTCATCCTTTGTTTAATAGAATAAATTTATTGTAGCACAGTGAGTGCTCAGAAACTAGAAGATAGACCATTCTATAGAAATAACAAAATATTGCAATTTTTAAAATTAACCAGTATTATACTAGTAACTAGACCAATTTTTTGGAGGGATAATATGTCTATATCAAATTTGCCTGTTTATATGCAGATTCACGATCAAATAAAAAAAGACATTGAAAAGGGAAAGTGGGCAATCGGAAGTCGTTTACCATCTGAAAGAGAATTAGCTGTTACATTTGGCGTAAGTCGTATGACACTAAGACAAGCAATCCAGAATTTATCAGAAGAAGGAATCTTGGAAAGAAAGATTGGTTCTGGCACATATGTCGCAAGTAAAAAGGTTCAAGAAAAAATGTCAGGTACGACTAGTTTTACGGAGATTATGCTGTTGCAAGGAAAAGTACCTTCTAGTAAGACCATTTCATATATAGAAGCGAAACCTAGTGCCAGTGAACAAGAAAAATTACTTCTTAAAGAAGAGGACACTGTTTTAAGAATGGAAAGAATTCGTTACGCGGATGATGTTCCAATCTGTTTTGAGGTAACGACTGTCCCGTTTAAACTTGTTCAAGGATATTCCAAGTCTGATATTACTCAATCATTATATCGTGTGCTTTCAGAAAAAAGAGGATTACAGTTAGGAAAAGCGGTTCAAAATGTTTCTGCGATGAGTGCAACTGAAACAATTGCCGAGTTCTTAAACGTAAAAAAAGGAGACGCAGTTTTAAGATTGAAGCAGGTTTCCTATCTTACTTCGGGCAAACCGTTTGAATATGTAAGAACACAATATGTAGGCAATCGATTTGAATTTATTTTTGAAAAATAATAAAAGCTTAAAAGTAGATTACAGTGGAATCTCAGTGTAAACTTCTGTGCCAATTTTTAAAGAGCATTGACTGTTTAAAAGATTAATGATGTCGGATTCAAATATTTTTACTTGTTGCTTTTGAACCAAACAATAGACGGTTACATCTTGTGCATAGTCAATATTTTTTATAAAGTAATTCGAGTGTTCAATAAAATGTTCCAGTTTGCTTAATAAAGAATAAGACAAAGTTACGATTATTTCTTTTTGAAGCACACCTTTTACTAACCCAATCTGAGAAATCCCTTCTGAAACAGCATGTGTATACGCGCGGATCAATCCACCAGCACCCAACTTTGTTCCACCAAAATAACGAGTAACCACTGCTAATACATTCGATACTTCTTGTTTCTTTAGAACTTCAAGTATGGGTACGCCCGCTGTTCCACTTGGCTCTCCATCATCTGAGCTTCGTTGGATTTCATTTCGCTCACCTAGAACAAACGCATTGCAATTGTGGCTGGCTTTCCAATGTTCTTTTTTTATACGGTGTATCTGTTCTTTGGCCTGAGATTCGGATGTGATTCTAAATAGAGAACAGATAAAGCGTGATTTTTTTACTTCTATTTCGTAGGATCCGTTTGCTTTTACTGTAATATAATCGTTCACTATGTACCTCCTAAAGATTGTTATGCTTCATTATAACAATGATTTGGGATGATGACAAAGTAGACGAGAAGTGGCAATCTTCACTCGGAAAGGGAGTGTGCTAGATGATAAAAATAGCTCATCGCCATGAAAAAAAGTATGATGCTTTGACCCAATATTTGAAAAGAAATGGTGGAATTCAAGTAACCTTGACGTTTACTCAATTTGATGAACTCTTGTTTCCAAAGACTGGTTTACCTAAAACTGCGAGAAAGAGTGCCGACTGGTGGCTAAATGATTATAAGCATCCGGAAAAAGGAGCGTATGGTTGGTTAAATAGTGGGTACGAAGTTGCTCATGTGAACTTAAAAAAAGAGTATGTGGTTTTTAATAAATTGATGAAATCTAAATTCCTTCGGTTTAACAAATAAAATAACGTATGAGCTCTATCGGATAATAATTTTTCAAGTGGCAGAAGTTTTTGCCACTTTTTTGCGTATATAATCTTAGATTGAAAAAGAAAGGAAAGAGTAGATGGATTTTTTTATGGACGAAAATTATTAGAAAGAGAGATACCAAACTCTAAAAAAAATAGGATGAAACATTTAGTAGTAGTCCCTTCGATGAAACTTGGAAAAACAGATATTCAATGTTTGCGCTGCGGGAGCAGTCATAGTAAAAAAAAGGTGGGACTACCAAAAGAAAAAATAAAGTTTTTCTATTGTCCCACCTGCATTCAGATGGGAAGAGTACGCAGTGACCAGCCCTTTTATTATCTAGAAGAGCCTGAGCCTATAGCTTGTAGAGAAATCAATTATTTCTGGAAGGGCACACTCACTGATTATCAAAAAAAAGCTTCTGCTGATTTAGTGACACATGCGCTAGCCAAACAGGACTTTTTGATTTGGGCAGTAACTGGCGCAGGCAAAACAGAGATGATTTTTGAAATGCTAAACCAAGCCTTGAGTAAAGATTGGCGGGTGTGTCTGACCTCTCCTAGAGTAGATGTTTGCTTAGAGCTATTTCCTCGGATTAAGGAAGTTTTTCCAAAAGAGAACATGGCTTTGCTGCACGGAGATGGAAAAGAACCCTATCATTATAGCAAGTTAGTGATTTGCACTACCCATCAATTGTTTCGATTTTATAGGGCATTTGATGTAGTTGTATTGGATGAGGTAGATGCTTTTCCATTCTCAGGGAATGTGGAACTTAATTATGCTGTTCGTCACGCTCGCAAAGAAGAGAGTGCGCTGGTGCTTCTGACAGCAACACCAGATAAACATTTACTTTCTCAAATAAAAAAAGGCCATTTATCTTATGTCAAAATCCCTAAAAGATATCATGGCTACCCACTTCCCCTTCCAAAAACAATTTGGCTGTCTCGTTTGCCTCAAAAAATTTCACAAGGGAGTTTACCGCCTAAGTTTCATACGCTTTTAAAAAAGCAATTGCGCAGTAAGCACAGATTACTGATTTTTTGTCCAACAGTTGAGCTTGTGATTAATTTACAAAGCGTGCTGTCGAAAGAATATAAGGGCTATTCTATTTGCGGGGTTTATGCAGAAGATTCAGAGCGTAAGAAAAAAGTGGAAAACATGAGAAAGGAACACTATGATGTTTTGATTTCAACAACTATATTAGAGCGAGGCGTGACATTTAAAGGAATTGATGTCTTTGTAATAAGTGCGAGTCATCAGGTATTTAATACAGCGTCTTTAGTACAAATAGCGGGCAGGGTTGGCAGAAACTATCAATTTCCAAGTGGAAAAGTTTACTTTTTTCATGAAGGAAAGTCAAGAGCGATGAAACTGGCAATCAAACAAATTAAAACGATGAATCGTGCCGATTAAAGGAGCAATTCAATGGAATGCAGCTTTTGTCTTGAAAAGATTCCTTTCGTCCATGAACTGATGGATATAGTTAGATTCAAATCAATTAGCGAAAAAGATATTTGCCCCAAATGTGCGCGTCTGTTTGCCAAAGTTACAGCTTCTTTTAGTTGTCAGAGCTGTGGACAGATGCTAGAGCAAGATGAATGTGAAGATTGCCGTGCTTGGAGAATAAATTTTCCGCCGTACGTCGTGAATCACAGAGCAATTTATTATTACAATCAAGCTATGAAAGAATGGTTTCGTACATTTAAGTTTTTGGGCAATGAACAGCTCGCAACCACATTTTCAACGGTTATCGAAAAAGCCCTAGAGAGCTATCAGGTTGACTATATCATTCCAATTCCACTTTCCACCGAACGAAGAGCTGAGCGTGGCTTTAATCAAGTAGAAAGTTTACTAGATGCAGCAAGGATTTCGTATACGAATATGTTACTAAAGAACACACACACTCAAAGTCAATCCAGTAAAAATAAAAAGAGTCGGCTAAAAATGGAGCAAGTCTTTAAACTGAAAAATGAATACAAAAATCGAATAGATGGGAAAAAAATTTTGCTCGTAGATGATATCTACACAACTGGGAAAACGATTTTCCAAGCCTATCAAGTCTTGACACTAGAAAGACCGCAAAGTATTGCAAGTTTTTCTTTAGCTAGATAATTTTCTTTAAAGTATTAAAAGATAAAGGGTGGTTTATTTGTCATTTAATAGGTAGTTAGGGTATAATGAATTTAGAAGAAAAGGCGAGTGGTCCGCCAATAAATTCTTTAATTTAAATGGTAGACGAAAGAGGGGACTGCATATGTTAAGATATAATGTTCGAGGAGAAAATATTGAGGTAACAGAAGCAATTCGTAATTACGTAGAGAAAAAAGTTGGTAAATTAGAAAGATATTTTGACCAAGCACCTGAAGCGAATGCACATATTAACCTTAAAGTTTACTCAGATAAAACTGCCAAAGTTGAAGTGACAATACCACTTTCTTCCATTCTTTTACGGGCAGAAGAAACTTCTCCAGATTTATACGCAAGTACGGATCTAGTCGTCGATAAATTAGAGAGACAAATTAGAAAATATAAGACAAAAGTAAATAGAAGAACGAGACAAAAAAGTTCTTTAGGAAAAGAAGAAGCACTGACATTTTTTGAAGAGCAAGCTTCAGATGAAACACCAGAGTTTGATATTGTTCGAACAAAACGTCTATCCTTAAAACCGATGGATAGTGAAGAAGCTGTTCTCCAAATGAACATGTTAGGGCATAACTTCTTTATTTTTGAAGATGCAGAAACAAACGGGACAAGCATCGTTTATAGAAGAAAAGATGGAAAATATGGCTTAATTGAAACTGAAGCTTAAAAAAACGACATTACGTCGTTTTTTTATTTTGAAAAGTAACCGAAAAATTGTTCCATTTATTCCGAATAAATGCTAGAATATTAGAGATGAATTCTAATATTCTAGCATTTTAGCCCAAATGAATTTAAATAAAACTGAAATATTTAAGCGAGAGAGGAACAAAAAATGGCGAATTTTCTAAAGAAGATAATTGAAAGTGATAAAAAAGAATTAAAACGATTAGATAAAATTGCAAAACAAGTAGAAACTTTTTCAGAAGAAATGGCAGCATTAAAAGATGAACAAATTAAAGAAAAAACCGAGGAATTCAAAGCGCGCTATCAAAAAGGGGAAACATTAGACCAACTGCTACCAGAAGCTTTTGCATTAGTCAGAGAAGCAGCTAAGCGAGTACTAGGCTTGTATCCTTACCATGTTCAGTTAATGGGTGGGGTTGTGTTACATGACGGCAATATTCCTGAGATGAAGACGGGTGAAGGGAAAACTTTGACAGCTACAATGCCTGTTTATTTAAATGCATTGACAGGTGAGGGCGTACATGTTGTTACCGTCAACGAGTATTTAGCGACTCGTGATGCTAGTGAAATGGGCGAACTTTATAACTTTTTAGGCTTGAGTGTTGGGTTAAATATTAATTCAAAAACGTCTGATGAAAAACGAATGGCTTATGCGTGTGATATCACATACAGTACCAATAATGAATTAGGTTTTGACTATCTACGTGACAACATGGTTGTTTACCGTGAGCAAATGGTACAACGACCGTTGAATTATGCTATTGTCGATGAAGTTGACTCCATTTTGATTGATGAAGCAAGAACACCACTAATTATTTCCGGACAAGCAGAAAAATCAACTGCTTTATATGTTCGTGCGGATAATTTTGTCAAACGTTTGAAAGAAGAAGAGGATTACAAAATTGACATTCAAACAAAAACAATTGGTTTAACAGAAGAAGGAATTGGAAAAGCAGAAGAAACATTTGGCTTAGATAACTTGTATGATATCGAAAATAGTGCTTTAACCCATCACTTAGATCAAGCTTTACGGGCAAACTATATTATGATTCGAGATTTTGACTACGTGGTTCAAGAAGGAAAAGTTATGATTGTTGACCAATTTACAGGTCGTATCATGGATGGGAGACGTTATTCTGATGGCTTGCATCAAGCAATTGAAGCCAAAGAAGGCGTTGAAATTGAAGACGAGACCAAAACAATGGCAAATATCACTTTCCAGAATTACTTCCGTATGTATAAAAAATTAGCTGGGATGACGGGTACAGCTAAAACCGAAGAAGAAGAATTTCGTGAAATATATAATATGCAAGTCATTCAAATTCCAACCAACAAACAAATTCTAAGAGACGACAAAGCAGATTTACTATATCCAACTTTGACGAGCAAGTTCCATGCTGTGGTTCAAGATATCAAAGAGCGTCATCGTAAAGGACAACCTATTTTAGTCGGAACTGTGGCAGTTGAAACCTCTGAGTTATTGTCAGATATGCTAAATAAAGAGCACGTGCCACATGAAGTTTTAAATGCGAAAAACCATTTTAAAGAAGCTGAAATTATTATGAATGCCGGACAAAAAGGTGCGGTAACGATTGCAACCAATATGGCAGGTCGTGGTACAGATATTAAGTTAGGCTTAGGTGTCAAAGAAGTTGGTGGGCTAGCTGTTATTGGGACAGAGCGTCATGAATCAAGACGGATTGATAATCAGTTAAGAGGACGTGCTGGACGTCAAGGAGATCCCGGAATGTCTCAATTTTATCTTTCTCTTGAAGATGATTTAATGAAACGCTTTGGCTCTGAACGAATTAAAGCATTCTTAGATCGCTTAAAAATTGAGGGTGAAGATGCAGTTATCCAAAGTAAAATGCTCTCACGTCAAGTCGAATCTGCGCAAAAACGTGTCGAAGGAAATAACTACGATACACGTAAAAATATTTTACAGTATGATGATGTGATGCGTGAACAACGTGAAGTTATATATGGGCAACGCAATCAAGTTATTCGAGAAGATAACAGTCTAAAAGAAGTACTCATGGGCATGATCGAACGAACCATTCATAGAGTGGTTGAGAGTCATACTCAAGTGGATCAAAAAGACTGGAATTTAGAAGGAATTGTTGATTTTGCTGGCTCTTGTCTCGTTCATGAAGAGGAAGTTTCAGTAAAAGACTTAGAAGGAAAAGATGCGAAGCAAATCGAAGAATTATTAGCAGCAAAAGCGAAAGAGGTTTATGCTGTTAAAGAGCAACAATTAGAAGGTTCTGACCAAATGTTAGAATTCCAAAAAGTAGTGATTCTAAGAGTAGTAGATACAAAATGGACAGACCACATTGACGCGATGGACCAATTGAGACAATCGATTGGATTGCGTGCATACGGACAAAATAATCCGCTTGTTGAATACCAACAAGAAGGTTATCAAATGTTTGAAACGATGGTTGGCGCGATTGAATATGAAGCAACTCGTTTATTTATGAAAGCAGAAATTCGTCAAAATGTCCAACGTGAACAAGTAGCTCAAGGAGATGCCCATCATCCCTCAGAAGAAGACGGCGTAGTGGAAGACAACCAAAAGAAAAAACCAATTCATGTCGAAAAAATTGGAAGAAATGATCTTTGTCCTTGTGGTAGTGGCAAGAAATTCAAAAACTGTCATGGGAAAAATGCATAAGAATAAACGAAGAGTATACAGTTTGAATCTACAAACTGTATACTCTTTTAAGGAGAAATAAATCATGGAATTAAGTGAAATCCGAAATTATCTAGAAGAGAGTAGTCAAAAGATTGCTGAGTTTAGGGGGTCTCTTTGACTTAGATCAATTGGAAGAAGATATTGCAGAAGCAGAAGAAAGAATGGCGAATCCTAGCTTCTGGAATGATAATGAAGCGGCTCAAGTAGTGATTAATGAAGCCAATTTACTAAAAGAAAAATATCAGCAATTTCACTCTTTAGAGCAAGAACAAGAAGAACTTGAAATGATGCTAGAAATGCAACAAGAAGAATTTGACGGACAAATGCAACAAGAATTAGAAGAGCGTGTACAAGTGTTTAAAGAGCGCCTTAGCACCTATGAGTTGACGCAATTATTAAGTGAACCTTATGATGCAAACAATGCTATATTAGAACTTCATCCAGGTGCAGGTGGCACAGAATCACAAGATTGGGGATCAATGTTACTTAGAATGTATACACGTTGGGCAGAAGCTCATCATTTTCAAGTAGAAACATTGGATTACCTTGCTGGGGACGAAGCAGGAATTAAAAGTGTGACTTTATTAATTAAAGGCTATAATGCTTATGGGTATTTAAAATCTGAAAAGGGAGTCCATCGCTTAGTCAGAATTTCACCATTTGATTCAGCAAGTAGAAGACATACCTCGTTTTGTTCAGTAGACATCATGCCAGAATTAGATGACAAAGTAAATATAGAAATCAATTCAGATGATTTAAAGATTGATACTTTCCGTGCAAGTGGAGCTGGGGGACAACATATCAATAAAACAGAGTCGGCTGTGCGAATTACACACATGCCAACTGGAATTGTTGTATCAAGCCAAGCACAACGTTCACAATTAAAAAATAGAGAACAAGCAATGGGCATGTTAAAAGCAAAATTGTACCAAGTGGAGCTTGAAAAAAAAGCACAAGAAGCTGCCAGTTTACGTGGAGAGCAATTAGAAATTGGATGGGGCTCACAAATAAGATCCTACGTATTCCATCCTTATTCGATGGTCAAAGATCATCGGACAAATTATGAAACCGGAAATGTTCAGTCTGTAATGGATGGGGATCTGGATGGATTTATTGATGCCTATTTAAGACAAAAGCTTTAAAAATATTACAATATGTAAAGAAAGAAATAAAAATGTAATGAATTGTCAGAACATGAAAATCAAACTAATGTTATAATGAGTAATAGTCTTTGTAATGAAGTTAAAAAATAGGGAGATTACCAATGATTGAAATGAAAGATGTTGCAAAAAAATATAGCAATGGAACTACGGCAATTCGTAATATCTCTGTCAGCATTGATCAAGGAGAGTTCGTATATGTTGTAGGACCAAGTGGTGCAGGAAAGTCAACGTTTATTAAGTTAATGTACCGCGAGGAGAAGGCAAACAAAGGGGTACTAGATGTTTGTGGATATGACCTTGTGAAAATTAAAAATAAACATATACCTCTTTTAAGAAGAGAAGTTGGCGTTGTGTTCCAAGATTACAAGTTATTGCCTAAAAAAACAGTATATGAAAATGTTGCTTATGCGATGCAAGTTATTGGCAAAAAGCCTAGAGAAATCAAACGTCGTGTAATGGAAGTATTAGATTTAGTTGGATTACGTCACAAAGTCCGTGTTTTCCCAACCGAACTATCAGGAGGGGAACAACAGCGTGTTGCTATTGCCCGTGCCATAGTGAATACGCCTAAAGTTTTAATTGCAGACGAACCAACTGGAAACTTGGATCCAGATAATTCTTGGGAAATCATGAAACTTTTGGATAGAATCAATGCCCAAGGAACGACAGTAGTAATGGCTACACATAATAGTACGATTGTGAATTCGATTCGTCATCGTGTATTAGCAATTGAAAATGGGCGCATTATTCGTGACCAAAGTGAGGGGGAATACGGCTACGATGATTAGAAGGATGTTCCGTCACTTGTTAGAAAGTTTTAAAAGCTTAAAGCGTAATGGTTGGATGACGATTGCTTCTGTCAGTGCTGTTACAGTTACATTAGTATTAGTGGGGGCATTTTTATCTTTGATATTAAATGTTACCAAGGTAGCTCAAGATGTTGAAAAAAATGTCAATGTTTCTGTGTTTGTACATATCGGAACGTCTAAAAAAGATATGAAGACACTAGAAAGTCAGCTGGAAAAAATATCCAACGTAAAAAATGTGAAATATTCTAGTAGTGAAGATCAATATAAGAAATTAGTGAAAAGCTTAGGAAATTCTTGGAAACTGTTTGATGGGGATAATAATCCACTTTATGACGTATACATTTTAAGTGTCAAAACTCCTGACGAAACAAAGAGTGTTCAACAGGCTGCACAAAAGCTTGATAATGTGTTCAAGGCTGATTATGGTGGTTTATCTTCTGATAAAATTTTAAAAATGTCTGATAGTATTAAAAAATGGGGCACTGGAGCAACGATTTTATTACTCTTTGTTGCAATATTCCTAATATCAAATACGATTCGGATTACGATTATATCAAGAAAAAGAGAAATTCAAATCATGCGTTTAGTTGGTGCCAAAAATGGTTATATTCGCTGGCCATTTTTCCTCGAAGGTGCTTGGATTGGTGTCTTAGGTGCGGTTGTCCCTATTCTCTTGATGAGTTTTGGTTATACAAAAGCATTTTTGATTATTAATAAAAGTTTGATTACATCGAATTACTCTTTGATTGCCCCCAACGAATTAATTTTTAAAGTGAATCTCCTGATGTTAGCCATTGGAGTTGTCATAGGGTCATTGGGATCTATTCTATCTATGAGAAGATTTTTGAGAACATAAAGAAAATAGAAGTGAGCAGGAGCAACCTGTTCACTTTTTCTTTACATTTTCTTAATAGTTCGTTATTGTATAAAAGAATGATATTGTTTGGGAAAGTAGGAAGAATATGACATTTATTTCAGAAAATTATTTGACAGTTTTATTCTGTTTAAACCTATTGTTGAGTTTGGCTATTATCTTTTTGGAAAGAAAAAATACAGCTCAAACTTGGGCTTGGTTGTTGGTCTTGATGTTTGTTCCAATTGTGGGATTTATTTTGTACATATTTGTTGGAAGAGGAATCTCGAAAGATCGAATCTTTGATTTGCGCTTGCAAGATCGTCTTGGTTTGCAAGAAGAGCTCGCCAATCAAAAGAAAAAGCTGCAAGATGGGACTTTTCCGTTGCCTAACATGCAGACTGTAGATGCCAAACAACTGATTTATATGATGACGGTGTATGATAACTCTTTGTTTACAACAAATAATGAAGTAAAGTTGTTTACCGATGGTACGATTAAGTTTGATGCTTTATTAGAAGATATCGCGAATGCGCGACATCATGTCCACATTCAATACTATATATATCGAAATGATGATTTAGGCATAAAGGTGCGCGATGCCTTGATCAAAGCAGCTAAACGCGGGGTACAAGTTAGACTTTTGATTGACGCTTGGGGTTCAACAGGAGTCGGGAAAAATTTTTTTCAGCCACTTAAGGATGTTGGAGGACAAATCCAAGATTTTTTCCCAATATTTTTACCTTACATCAACCCGCGATTGAACTACCGAAATCATCGGAAAATTGTTGTAATTGATGGACAAATAGGTTATACCGGTGGTTTTAATGTCGGCAATGAGTATTTGGGGAAAGTCGAAAAATTTGGCTATTGGCGAGACAACCACTTAAGAATTTACGGAGAAGCTGTTTATTCACTGCAAAATCGATTTTTAATGGATTGGAATTCACAGCATAAGCCTAAAGCAGCGATTGAACCGGAATATTTTCCTGTCATTTTATCGACAGGAAACAAGGATATTCAAATTGTGACAAGTGGCCCAGATAGCGAACACGAACAAATCAAAATGGTTTATCTGAAAATGATTAATACAGCAAAAAAAGAAATACTGATTCAAACCCCCTATTACATTCCAGATGATTCAATCCACGAGGCATTGAAGCTCGCGATGTTATCTGGGGTAAAGGTTCACTTACAAATTCCCAATAAACCAGATCATATGTTGGTATATTGGGCGACGTATTCTTTTGCTGCTGAGTTGCTAGATTTAGGTGCAATTATTGAGACTTATGAAAATGGTTTTATCCATGCGAAAACAATGATTGTGGATGAAGAAGTAGTATCAGTTGGCTCAGCCAATATTGATATTCGTTCTTTCCGCTTAGATTTTGAAGTGAATGCAGTAGTATATAGTAAAGAAACCGCTCAAGAGGTTAAAAATGCCTTTTTAGAGGATTCGAAAAAATCAAAAGTGTTAACAAAAGAAATATATCGTAAACGTGGTTTTATCATTAAGATTAAAGAGGGATTAGCACGTTTGATTTCACCACTATTATAAAAATTGAACAATGACTGCTGTGTCGGTATTCTCACAACAATCATTGTTCTTTTTTTGAAGAAAATTAAATTTTTCTATAGAAATACTTGCTTTTTTTTAATATGACCTATATGTTAAGAAGGTAATGTAAAAATATTGTAAAAAAGAAATTGGGAGGATTCCTTTGTGAAAAAAATTATCGGATTAACCGCTTTAATTACAGGACTGTTTGTGATGGCTGGGTGCGACAAAGGTCAGTCTATAAATATAGTAGGTTCCTCAGCCATGCAACCGCTAGTTGAGGCAGCAAGTGAACAGTATAGTAGTAAGGAAGTTGGAAAATTCATTAATGTCCAAGGTGGCGGGAGTGGTACTGGCCTAAGCCAAGTCCAGTCAGGTGCTGTCAATATTGGAAACTCTGACTTGTTTGCAGAAGAAAAAACCGGAATAGATGCAAGCAAGCTGGTTGATCATAAAGTAGCGGTCGTTGGACTTGCACCGATTGTAAATAAAAATGTAGGAATTAAGAATATATCAATGAAAGACTTGGCTGCGATTTTTACAGGTAAAATCACCAACTGGAAAGAACTTGGTGGGAAAGATCAAGACATTGTTTTAATCAACCGTGCTGCCGGCAGTGGTAGTCGCTATACCTTTGAGAAGATTGTTCTTAATGGGAAAACGTCTATTCGAGCACAAGAGCAGGATTCAACTGGAATGGTGCGCCAAATTGTAGGCTCGACACCTGGGGCAATTAGTTATGTTTCTTTCTACTATATTGATCGTAGTGTACAAGCGCTCTCCATTGATCAGGTGAAGCCAGATGAGGATCACGTGAAAACCAATGCTTGGCCCATTTGGTCCTATGAGCATATGTATACCAAAGGAGCAGCAACAGGACTTACAAAAGACTTTTTAGAATATATTCTTTCGGATACTGTTCAAGACAAACTAGTTCCAAAGTTGGGATATATTCCAATCTCACAAATGAAGGTAGAAAAAGATGCCTCGGGAACAGTTAAGCAGTTGAAGCAATAATCATTAAGGGGGAAATAATTTTGGAAGATATCCGTAGCCAACTACTCAAAAAATCGAAGAAAGCGAAATTAGAGCATTTTGGAAAAGCGCTTAGCTTGTTGTGTATTTCATTTATTGTTTTGGTAGTTTTAGCTATTTTTTATTTTGTAGCGAGTAAGGGAGTGACACCTTTTTTCAAAAATGGTGTAAAGTTGAGTTCTTTTTTATTCGGAAGTGAATGGAATCCTAGTGCGGTGGGGACAGATGGAAAGCCTATTGTTGGAGCGTTACCAATGATTGCAGGTTCTTTTATTGTCACTTTCCTCTCTGCAATTGTGGCAACACCTTTTGCAATTGGTGCTGCTGTATTTATGACAGAAATTTCCCCGAAATTAGGGAAAAGAGTACTGCAACCGGTTATTGAGTTGTTGGTTGGTATTCCCTCTGTAGTGTATGGCTTTATTGGACTATCAGTCATTGTACCGGCAGTACGCTCAGTCTTTGGAGGAACTGGATTTGGTATTTTAGCTGGAACTTTTGTATTATTTGTCATGATTTTACCTACTGTCACCTCCATGACGGTAGATGCCTTGAAATCAGTTCCTAGATATTACCGCGAAGCTTCTCTTGCTTTAGGTGCAACTCGTTGGCAAACTATTTATAAAGTAGTATTGCGCGCAGCTGTTCCAGGTATTTTAACAGCAGTTGTTTTTGGGATGGCACGAGCATTTGGGGAAGCTTTAGCGATTCAAATGGTGATAGGGAATGCTGCACTAATTCCTGAAAACTTGACTACTCCTGCTTCTACTTTAACAAGTATTCTTACGATGGGGATTGGAAATACGGTAATGGGAACGCTTGAAAATAATATATTATGGTCTTTAGCGTTGATTTTACTACTGATGTCCTTGTTCTTTAATATTGTGATTCGCTTGATTGGAAAGAAAGGAGCGATGAAGTAAATGTCTGCAAAAAAAATCGATAAAATTGCTACTACTGTTTTATACACTATCTCTGCGATTATTGTGTTAATTTTGGCAAGTTTGTTACTATTCATTCTTGTACAGGGTGTTCCTCATATTTCCTGGCATTTTTTAACTTCTCCTGCTAAATCTTTCGAAGTAGGTGGCGGAATTGGCATTCAATTATTCAACTCTGCGTATCTTTTAATCATTACAATGATTATTAGTGTCCCCATTTCTCTAGGGGCAGGAATTTACCTTTCTGAGTATGCAAAAAAGAATTGGATAACCGATGTTATTAGAACTTCGATTGAAATTTTAAGTTCCTTACCTTCAGTTGTGGTGGGTCTCTTTGGTTTCTTAATTTTTGTCATTCAAGCAGGAATGGGTTTTTCTATATTATCTGGCGCACTTGCGCTGACTTTTTTTAATCTGCCACTTTTGACAAGAAATGTTGAAGAGTCTTTAAAAGCGGTTCACTTTACTCAACGTGAAGCAGGACTTTCCTTAGGTTTATCCCGCTGGGAAACAGTAACCAAGGTGGTTGTGCCAGAAGCTTTGCCTGGGATTTTAACTGGGATTATTTTAGGAGCTGGACGTATTTTTGGAGAAGCAGCAGCATTGATTTATACTGCTGGGCAAAGTGCTCCTGCACTAGATTTTTCAAATTGGAATCCGTTTAGTATATCGAGCCCACTCAATATTTTTAGGCAAGCTGAAACATTGGCAGTACATATTTGGAAAGTGAATAGTGAAGGAAACATGCCAGACGGAGCCCAAGTATCTGCTGGAGCATCTGCTGTATTGATTATTGCTGTATTACTGTTTAACTTTTTTGCTCGTTTCATTGGAGCAAGAATTCACAAAAAAATAACATCTGCATAAAGGTAGGGAAGTTGGGATGAAAGAATATAGTTTAACAGATTCACATATTATTACACTTGATCAAGCTCAACATGATATTGCATTAGATACTGAAGATTTACATGTTTGGTATGGGCAAAATGAAGCGATAAAAGGTGTTTCACTTCAATTTGAAGCAAAAAAAATCACTTCTTTAATTGGACCATCAGGCTGTGGAAAATCCACGTATTTACGTTCGCTAAATAGAATGAATGATGAAATCCCCAATACACGTGTAACAGGTGCAATCAATTACGAAGGGCTAAACATCAATTCAAAAAATGTAGACGTCTATGAAATGAGAAAGCATATAGGCATGGTCTTTCAACGCCCTAATCCTTTTAGTAAATCGATTTATGAAAATATTACATTTGCTTTAAAACAACACGGAATGAAAGATAAAAAGCAAATGGATGAAATTGTCGAAACCAGTTTAAAACAAGCGGCTTTATGGGACCAAGTGAAAGATGATTTGCACAAAAGTGCATTGGCATTATCAGGAGGACAAGCACAACGGCTATGCATTGCTAGATCAATCGCAATGAAACCAGATATTTTGCTACTGGATGAGCCCGCTAGTGCTTTGGATCCTATCTCAACAAGTAAGGTGGAAGAAACCTTAATTAATTTAAAAGAGAATTATACCATTGTCATAGTAACGCATAACATGCAGCAAGCAGCTCGTATTAGTGATTACACAGCATTCTTCTATATGGGGAAGGCATTGGAGTATGATAAAACGAAAAAAATCTTTACACGTCCAAAAATTCAAGCGACAGAAGATTATGTCTCTGGACATTTTGGTTAGGAGGGACAAATATGTCAATTATTGAAACAAAAGATTTGCATCTTTTCTATGGGAAAAAGGAAGCGTTAAACGGCGTTACTTTGGGATTTGATCAAGGAGAAATCACAGCACTGATTGGTCCTTCTGGGTGTGGGAAATCGACATACCTCCGTACACTCAATCGTATGAATGATTTGATTGGTACGGTTAGCATTACAGGCGAGGTTCTTTTTGAAGGGAAAAATGTTTACAGCTCTAAAGTAGATACTGTTGAACTTAGAAAAAGAATTGGGATGGTATTCCAGCAACCCAATCCATTTCCGTTTTCAATCTATGATAATGTGACTTATGGTCTTCGGCTTGCGGGCAAAAAAGACAAACAAGAACTGGATAGAGTGGTAGAGGAAAGTTTAAAAGCGGCAGCAGTTTGGGATGATGTAAAAGATAAACTGCATAAAAGTGCATTGTCACTTTCAGGAGGGCAACAGCAAAGAGTCTGTATCGCCCGTGTACTTGCTGTTCAGCCTGATATTATTTTACTTGATGAGCCAACTAGTGCCTTAGATCCAGTTTCAAGTGGTAAAATAGAAAATATGTTGGTTGACCTAAAAGAGCACTATACGATGATTATGGTCACGCATAGTATGCAACAGGCTTCTAGAATTTCGGACAAAACAGCATTTTTCTTAAATGGCGATTTAATTGAGCATAATCATACTAAGAAAATCTTTTTAAATCCTGACCGTCAGGAAACGGAAGATTATATATCTGGAAAATTTGGATAATGAGGAGGAAATCGTATGTTACGATCACAATTTGATGAAGATTTAACTAAGTTACACACGCAATTTTATGAAATGGGGATGGCTGTTAGTGAAGCCATTTATAAGTCAGTGAAAGCATTTGTGAATCATGATAAAGCATTAGCTCAAGAAGTTATAGAGGGCGATAAAAGTATAAATAAAAGAGAGCTCAAACTTGAAAAGAAAAGTTTTGAAATGATTGCGTTGCAACAGCCTGTAACCAAAGACTTACGGATGATTGTAACGGTTATGAAAGCAAGTTCTGACTTAGAAAGAATGGGCGATCACGCGGTTTCAATTGCCAAATCAACTATTCGTGTAAAAGGCAACAAACGGATTCCAGAGGTAGAAGCCGATATCTACGAAATGGCAGAAAATGTAAAACAAATGGTTGATGCAGTGCTTATGGCTTATGTAAAATCGGATGCTAAAGCAGCTCGTAAGATTGCAAAAAGCGATGAACATGTCAATCATTTTTTCAAAAAAATCTATGCAGAGAGCATCCAAATTATGGAAAAACACCCAGAAACAGTGATTGGTGGAACCGATTATTTACAAGTTGCAGGTTACTTGGAACGTATTGGTGATTATGTAACGAATATCTGTGAATGGATTGTATATTTAAAAACAGGGAAAATTTCTGAGCTAAATGTGAATCAAAAAAAATAAGTTCAAAATGAAACAGTTCTTTAATCTTGACAATCCATATAATTCGTTTTATTATGAATGAAATTAATTGTTTTAAATGCAATGATGAGAAGAGTACACTATAGTAATAGTTTTATAGAGAGCTTAGTTGGGTGAAAATAAGCAAACTATTCTTGGTAGAAGATGGTCTCGTAGCATGGACAGCTGAGCTTTTTAGTGGGTAAAGTTGTTTCAGGTGCGCCTGTTATCGCGCTACAATATACAAAAGTGTATTGGAATAACAAGTGGGTTGTAATCGTTTAGCTAAATTACAATCAATGAAGGTGGTACCACGAGCGCGCAAGCTTTCGTCCTTTTTTAGGATGAAAGCTTTTTTGTTGTATCAAAACAATTAATGGAATTGAAGGAGGAAGTTAGATGAAAAGAAAAATCGGTTTTTTTACAGCATTACTTGCCATTCTTAGCATAATGGTAGGGTGTGGTCAAACGAATAGTACTACAAAGGAAAGTACAACAGCGAAGTCTAAACTGGCTAAAACACAAGAAATTTCAGTAAGCTTGCCTGCAGAGTTAACCACACTGGATACAACTCAAACGATGGATAAAAATACCTTTACGATTGTACAACATTTGTTTGAAGGGCTATATCGCTTAGATAAAAATAGTACACCCGTACCTGGAATTGCAGATAAAGTTGACATAAGTAAGGATGGTTTAAACTATGATTTCCATATCCGTTCCGATGCCAAGTGGAGTAACGGAGAGAGCATTACTGCAGAAGATTTTGTATATGCGTGGAAAAAACTGGTCAATCCTGAAAATGGAGCAGCAAATGCTTATCTATTAGATAACGTTAAAAATAGTAAAGAGATTCGTTTAGGGAAAAAGGATATTTCAGAATTGGGAATATCTGCACCGTCTAAAACAGAATTTAAAGTAGTATTATCGCAACCACAGCCTTCATTTCTAACGTTGATTTCAATTGGTTGGCTAGCACCACAACAACAAAAGTATGTAGAAGCCCAAGGGAAAAATTATGGAGTAGATAGTGAACACTTGCTTTATAGTGGTCCGTTCACACTTGAAAACTGGAAACAGGCCAGTGATTCTTGGACACTTAAGAAAAATAAAGCGTATTATGATGCAAGTAAAGTGAAGCTAACAAAAATTGACGGAACAACAATCAAAGAAGAAAATACTGGGATTGATTTGTTCCATACAAATAAATTAGATTTACAAAAAATTAGCGGACAGTTTGTTCCGCAATATGCAAGTGAAAATAGTTTTGTGACGCATACAGATATTGCAAATTATTTCATCGACTTCAACAAAAAAGCCGGAACCCCTCTTGCCAATCAAGCGTTAAGAAAAGCAATTGCTTATTCAATTGATAAGGAAGCTTTGAGTACAAACGTTTTAAATGATGGTTCTAAACCGCTTAATGGCCTAATACCAGCAAAACTAGCAAGCAATGCGCAAACCAAAGAAGATTTTAGAACATATAGTGGAACCTATATGAAGTACAATAAGAATAAAGCGAAAAGCGAATGGAAAAAGGCACAAGCTAATTTAGGGAAAAATATCAGTCTAACTTTACTTGTAGCGGATGATGATAATTCTAAAAAAGTCGCCGAATTTATTCAAAGTCAAATTCAAGAAAATTTAGAAGGGCTAAAAATTGAAATTAGTACCCAACCTAAAAATAATGTCAATCAGTCCCGCCGAGATAAAAACTATGAGCTCTCTCTTTCGGGGTGGATTGCGGGGGACAATGACTTGTCTATGTACTTTATTTTGTATGAAAGTGCATCTGCTTACAATTATGGCAGCTACAACAATTCTGAATATGATAAACTAGTAACAGCGGCTAAAACAACGGACGCAAACGATAGTAATAAGCAATTTGAAGATTACAAAAAAGCGGAAAAAATCCTTATTGAAGAAGATGCAGCTCAAGTCCCACTGTACCAAAGTGCTTCTAATTATTTGATCAATTCAAATATTAAGGGAATTGAGTATCATTTATATGGCGATTACTTTAATTTTAGGGAAGCATATTTGCGTGGCAACTAACAGAAAATGTGTGAAAGAAGGAAAAATGAATGGCAGAAACAATAGCAGAAAGATTTATTCGGTATGCAAAGTTAAATACACGTTCAGATGCAGCGAGTAAAACAGTACCTACAACACTTGGACAAGTAGCATTTGCCCAAGTGTTGGTAGAGGATTTAAAGGAGTTGGGCCTAGCAGAAATTGAATATAATGAACAAAATGGTTTTGTAACTGCTACGCTTCCGGCAAATGTAGAAGAAGGCGGACCCGTGATTGGCTTTATAGCTCATTTAGATACAGCGGACTATTCGGCAGAGAATATCCAGCCGCAAATCCATGAAAACTACCAAGGAGAGTCTTTATGCTTGAATCAAGAAAAAAACATCTTTCTTTCTCCTGACGTCTTCCCAAACCTCACTACTTACATTGGACAGACCTTAATCACAACTGATGGTACGACACTTTTGGGGGCTGATGACAAAGCAGGAATTGTAGAAATTATTGGAGCGTTAAGTGATTATCTAGAACATCCAGAACGGCCACACGGAGAGATTAGGGTTGCCTTTGGACCAGATGAAGAGATTGGGCGTGGTGCAGATTTGTTTGACGCCAAGCATTTTAGAGCTAAGTATGCCTATACACTTGATAGTGGGACCATTGGACATTTTGAGTATGAAACCTTTAATGCTGCCCAAGCACATATTACGATTGAGGGAGTCAGTGTTCATCCAGGTACTGCTAAAAATCAAATGATTCAAGCAATAAAATTAGGGGAAGAGCTAGATTCTTTACTTCCGCCAGAAGAAGTTCCAGAAAAAACGGAAGGGTATGAGGGGTTTTATTTGCTAACCAAATTTAACGGAACGATTGACCATGCAGAACTGACGTATATTATTCGGGACCATGATACACAAAAGTTTCAAGCACGGAAAGAGTTTCTAGTACAGCAAGTAGAAAAAATAAATATACGCTTAGGTAGAGAACTTTTAAAAATCGAGATTTTTGATCAATATTATAATATGGCAGAGATTATCAAAAAAGATTTTTATCCCGTTGAATTAGCCAAAACAGCTATGAAAAATTTGGAAATTGAACCAATTATCAAGCCATTTAGAGGAGGGACAGATGGTTCAAAGATTTCTTATAAAGGAATCCCCACCCCAAATCTATTTACCGGCGGAGAAAATTTCCACGGTCAATATGAATTTATTAGTGTGGAAGCAATGGAGAAAACCATTCAAACGGTTGTGGAAATTATTCGTTTGAATACAGCAAGTAACGGACTAAATAAAAGCTAAAACGAAACCCTAACAAGGGTTTCGTTTTTAATTTATTTAAAAAACTAGTTTTAAATAAAAAAACAGGTGCAAACTTTTTTTGTATTATAATAAAAGTACAATTAAAGGAATGTGGGTGGAAGTATGGAGAAAAAGCTTATCTTTTTAGACATAGATGGTACTTTAGTGGATGAGAAAGAAAAAGTGGCAGAGACCGCTATCTATGCGTGTCAACAAGCGAGAAAAAATGGGCACAAAATTTATTTGTGTACTGGAAGATCCAAACCTGAGATTTTCCCCCACATCTTAGCGATTGGCTTTGATGGTATTATCGGTGCTGGAGGAGGATATATCGAGTCGGATGGGAAAGTTTTATATCACAAAAAAGTCTCGAAACAGCAAGTTCAGCATATGGTAGATTATTTCAATCAGCAGCAAATTGATTTTTACTTGGAATCAAACGGAGGATTATTTGCGAGTCATAACTTGAGACCGCGTCTAGAATTGCTTTTTTATGGTCAAGAAGGAGTAAAGGGAGAGAGTCACCCTTTTATGGAAGCCTTGATCTTTGGAGAGAAGAATTTATACCGAGATGATGTAAATAAAGTTTGCTTTTTAGAGAATCCTGCGATTGATTTTAAAAAAATTAAACAAGAATTTGATGGTGAATTTGAAGTGATTCAGTGTACCGTGCCAGCGTTTGGAAAAAACAGCGGGGAAATGATGGTTCCTGGTATTCATAAAGCAACAGCAATTGATTTTTTGTTAAAGCATCTCAAACATCCCCAAAATCAAACGCTTGCTATAGGGGATGGACTAAATGATTTGGAGATGTTTGCCTATTGTGATATTGGTATTGCTGTCGGAACAGCGCACCAGGAATTAAAAGCGAGGGCTGATTTTGTAACCACTGCACCTAGTGAGGACGGCTTGTTGCACGCGTTTGAAAGCTACCATTTAATTTAAACGAAATGGTCTGAAGAGTGAAAGTACGAAATAAAAGAAGCGCCAAACAAAAGGAATACTCCCTTTGTTTGGCACTTTTCTTATTTTCAGCTTACATTTGTGCGCTAGTTTTCTCTGGATAATGAGACTGTATAAGTATTTTTTTTATTTCTTCGGGAGAGTAATGTAACTCTTCTGTTAATAATTCTGGAATAGTTTTTCCAGAATGATGGGCTTTTTGGACAAGTTTACTAGCTCGTTCATAGCCGATATGTGGGGCTAAAACAACCGCTAGAACCGGACTGCTTTCTAACATCTGTTGGCAATGTTCTTCATTAAAGACAATCCCCTCAATACAGTGTGTGCGGAAAATTTGAGTTGCTTGAGTGAGTAATTCAATTGATTGGAATAAATCATGAAAAATAATAGGCTCAAAGGCGTTGAGTTCTAGCTGTCCCGCTTCAACAGCCATTGTAACGGTTGTGTCAGTACCAATGACGTGATAAGCAACTTGAGAGATGACTTCTGGGATAACGGGGTTAACTTTACCTGGCATAATAGACGATCCTGCTTGACGTTTTGGCAGCATTATTTCTTGTAAACCAGCAGTTGGGCCGCTAGAAAGAAGGCGTAAATCATTTGAAATTTTGGATAAGGAAATCGCAAGTCCTTTCAAGCTATGGGAAAGTTGCATAAATCCATCAAGATTTTGAGTAGCATCCACCAAATCAAGCGCGGGGACTAAATCTTCTCCTGTAACTTTACTAAGTTCTGGAATAATATTTTGGACATATGCTTTTGTTGCGTTGATGGAATTACCAATAGCCGTTCCACCTAAGTTTAAAATATGCAACTCTTTTTCAGCCAATTCGATTCGTTTTAGTTCACGACGGATTAGTTGAGCGTAGGCATCAAACATTCGGTCACCAGTTGTGGGTACTGCATCTTGCAGTTGAGTACGAGCCATTTTGAGAATGCCACGACTTTCAAGAGCTTTTTGTTGAAAACATTGAATTAAAAGGGTCAAGTTCTTTTTTAATGGCAGAAGTAACTCCAAAAAAGTAAGTTTTCCTGCTGTTGGAAAAACGTCATTTGTCGATTGACTCATATTGACATGGTCATTTGGATGCAGTCTTTTATAGGAGCCTTTTTCAAATCCTAGTTTTTCCAAAGCGAGGTTGGCAATTACTTCATTAGCATTCATATTAGCAGAGGTTCCAGCACCACCCTGGATAGCCGGAACAATAAATTCGGTATGGAAATTTCCAAGGATGATTTCGGTACATGCGGCAATAATCGCTTCACTTCTTTTTAGGGAAAGTTGGTTTGTTTGAGCATTAACTTTTGCAGCGGCTAGCTTTATTTGAGCGATTTTTTTGATTAGAATGGGATGTAAGTTATCGCTTGAAAGTGGAAAATTTTCTCTAGCTCTTAATGAATGAATCCCATAATAAGCAGAACAGGGGAGTGCTTTTGGACCAATGCTATCAGTTTCAATTCTCATACAGGACCTCACCTTTATTAGTATATGTAAAAAGATATCACACCAATATATTTGTGTATATAAATATATCGATTTAGTGAAAAATATAATATTTACAGGAAGTCAGGGTTTGTTTTTATAAGTTTTTAGCAAGGGGATGTTTGCTTTCTTCAGCCTTGAATAAAATAAATATTCAAAAATTTAAGAATAATTACTTCTTTTTTTAAAGTTCATGTGCTAATATCTAACATAAGGTTGTATAGAGAGGTGAGTAAGTGAATGGATCAAATTGATAAAGAGATTTTGAATTGCTTGAATGAAAATGCAAGAATGTCATTAAAGAAGATCGCAGAACGCTGTTTTGTATCTTCACCAGCCGTATCAGCGCGAATACATCGACTAGAAGAGGAGAAGATTATCACTTCATACGGGATTGAAGTAGATTATAAAAAAATCGGGTTTCATATTAAAGCGTTTATTAGTGTCCAAATTGATCCGCAACAAAAAGATTCGTTTTATCCATTTATAGATTCGTGTCAAAATGTGTTAGAATGTGATTGTGTAACGGGAGAATACGCGATGTTACTTAAGGTTGTTTTTCCAAGCACAGATGAGTTAGATCAATTTATTGGTTTGCTGCAAAAGTACGGAAAAACGTATACTCAGATTGTTTTCTCTACTCCAGTGAGGAGAAGGGGAATGACTTACTATGATAAAAAAGAGTCTGAAACATAACATTTAAGTTATGTTTCAGACTTTTTAGCATAATAAATGGTGGGAGCAGAAGCAACTTCTGTCCCACCTCTTTTTATGTGTTGTGCCGAGTCACTAATTGGTACGAAGCGTCTTCAGCTTCATCATAAAACGAATATTTTTTTTGTGTGCTCTTGCGAAGGATAAGACGATACCCATAAGAATCAAGCCAAATAAGGTGTTGAGTTGTTTTTTCTATCAGCGTAACTTGGAGTGGTTTTTCATCTAGTAGCAAAGTAAAATCTGAGGTGAAAGATAAGGTGTGTTGGATTCGCTGATGTTTTTCAACATAATACCATATGCCAACAAAGCTTTCCAAAATTTTTTTAGTTTCTGCATCGTTACGTTTTTTGAAATAAGAAAGACTTGTGACGCCAGAAGCGAGTAACACTCCAAAGATGAAAGGGATTTTTTTCCGCATAAACTTCACTCCTTTTTTCTTTATTATAAGTAGTTACTTGAAAAAAAGATAGTAAAAGCTATCTTTTTAGGAAATGAAAAGGTATGCAGAAACGTTAAAAATGTGGTATGTTTAAGGAAAGAATTTGGCTATCTAGGATCCGTTAAGGAGGAAAAAGAATGGTAGAAAAATTAAACTTAGGGACAATCGGTACCAGTTGGATTACGGAACAATTTATCCATGCAGCAGATGAAACACAAAGGTACCAATTGGTTTCTGTTTATTCGCGTTCTTTAGAGAAAGCAAAGAAAATGAGTGGCGTGGGACAAGAGGTTTCGCTGTATGATGACCTGCAAATGTTTTTAGCACACGAACAATTAGATGTTGTCTACATTGCCTCCCCAAATAGTGTGCATTTTGCGCAAGCTAGGCAAGCACTACTTGCTGGCAAGCATATTATAGTAGAAAAGCCAGCTTTTTCAAATGTTGAAGAATTGAATGAAATTCTCAACTTAGCCAAAAAACAAAACAAATACTTTTTTGAAGCAACACGCACTTTGCATGAGGATGGGTTCAATCAAGTGAAAAAACATTTGCCAACTCAGCTTGTGGGAGCAAATCTGACCTTTATGAAATACTCCTCCAAGTATGATGAATTAAAGAACGGTGGTAGTCCCAATATATTTTCTAGTCAGTACTCTGGAGGAGCGTTGATGGATTTAGGAATCTATTTACTCTATGCGGCAATTGGATGGTTTGGTCGTCCTACAGATGTCGACTACATTGCTCGGAAATTACCAACAGGGGTAGACGGTATCGGGACCATTCTACTGCGTTATCCCACATTTGATGTGACTATGCAAGTTGGAAAAGTCGCGAATAGCTTTTTGCCCTCAGAAATTTATGGAGAGGAAAAGACTATTATAATCAATGCGATTAATTCGATTTCAAGTATCAAAGAATACAGTCAAGCAACCGGAAAGACAGAAACGATTGCCTGTAAAAATAATGAAAATCCGATGGTAGAAGAAGCAGAAAACTTTGCAGAAGTTCTAACGAATAAAAAGAATGAAGTCATACAAAAAGACTATCAGGAATGGTTAAAACTAGCCAAAGAGGTGCACGAGACAATCGCCAAGTTGAAGATACGAGCGAATATTCAATTTGAAGCAGATCAAAAGCGAAAATAAATATAGAAAGTTTGGAAAATATGAAAGAATTAACAGATAGTTTTGCAAAAGAGTGGCCAAGTGAATGGAAAGAGCATTGGCAAGAAAAGAAATTTGAAAAGTTTTCGCCGATTCAAGTGAAAAGTTTTCCTCATCTATTCCAAGGTGAGAATGCGGTTGTAGTATCACCGACTGGCTCAGGAAAAACGCTGGCGTATCTTTTTCCTACGTTATTGAAAGTAACCAAAGGAAGTGGCAATCAGCTTTTAATTTTGTTGCCCTCCCATGAATTAGCAATGCAAGTTGGAAAAGTGACAAAAGAGTGGGCAGAGTTACTTGGGTTGCATAGTGAAACCATTATTGGCGGAGCAAATACAAAGCGTCAGCTCGAAAAATTGAAGCAGCAGCCGGAGATTATTGTTGGCAGTGCGGGAAGAATTTTTGAGTGGATTCAAAACAAAAAAATCAAGGCGCACTTGCTACGAACCATTATTTTAGATGAAGTAGACCAATTGTTGCAGACGAATGAAGTCACCTTTACACAAAAAATCATGCAACGTTTAGACAATCAAGCCCAACAGATTTTTGTTTCGGCGACCGCCCTTCAAAATAAGGAGCTTGCACAAAAACTAATTCATAGTAATACACAAGTCATAGATGTTACAAATGAGGACCAGTCTAATCGCCAAACAACCCATTGTTACGTACAAATTCCCAAAAGGAAAAAAGCCGACTATCTTCGTAGATTAGCCCATATCCCAAATATGAGCGCGGTAGTTTTTTTTAATGAGCTTACAGAGATGGGAAGCATTGCAGAAAAGCTAATTTATGAAGGAGTTCCTATTGCAACATTTGCTTCGGATCAAAGTAAAGGGGAGCGAAAACTTGCCTTGCAACTATTTGAAAAAGGAAAGGCAACACTTCTTTTGACAACGGACATTGCAGCAAGGGGGCTTGATTTTGAGGCCTTACCATATGTGATACAGTATGATTTGCCTTATAAAGTGGAAAATTATCGTCATCGTTCAGGTCGAACAGGTCGAATGGGTAAAAAAGGAGTCGTTCTTTCCTTGTGTGAGGAATCACAAAAAAGAGACATCCGCAAATTTGAGGAAGAGATGAAAGAAAAGTTTGTAGAAGTATTTATTCATGGCGGTGCAATTGTCTTTGAAAAACCAGAAATACTGGTAGAAAAAAGTTCTTCTATACCAGAAACAAAAGAAAAATCTTTATTAGTGAAGAAAAAAGTCAAAGAAAAAGTGAAAAAAAGTAAGAAGAAAGTTAAAGTGAAGAAAAAAGCACAAAAGGATAAAGGAGCGCGCAAAAAATCCTAAAAGAAGTGAAGGTGAAACGATGACCAATCGTAAAAAACAAATTTTAGGCTTATTAGAGAAAGAGAATCGAAAGATGGATGCGGGAGAAATTGCCTCCATCTTATCGATTGATAGAAGTAACATTAGTCGTTATCTCAATGAACTGCACAAAGAACATGTAGTCAAAAAAATTGAAGGTCGGCCGGTATTGTTTGCCTTGGTAGAAAAAGATGAAGAGAACAATCAAGGACTAGCTCCTTCCTTTGAAAACCTTGTTGGGAGTGGAGCCTCTTTGAAAGTAAGTATCCAACAAGCAAAGGCAGCGATTCTTTATCCACCAGCAGGGCTTCACACCATTATTTATGGTGAGACCGGAACCGGAAAATCATTGTTTGCTGAATGCATGTTCAATTTTTCTATAGAATCTGAAATTTTAGTACAGGATGCGCCATTTATTACCTTTAATTGTGCAGACTATGCGCAAAATCCACAATTGCTATTTGCACAAATTTTTGGGGTTAAAAAGGGTGCATATACAGGTGCAATGGAAGACAGACCAGGGTTGATTGCAAAAGCAGATCAAGGAATTTTATTTTTAGATGAAATTCATCGACTCCCACCAGAAGGGCAAGAGATGCTGTTTACTTTTATAGATAAAGGGATCTATCGACCACTTGGTGAAAGTAGTGAAACCTATCATGCTAGTGTTCGAATCATTGGTGCTACAACGGAGTCATCAGATGCATTTTTAAATACATTTAATCGAAGAATCCCAATGGCCATACATTTACCTGCTTTAAAAAGCCGAACGATTGATGAGCGCTATGAAATTGTGGCACAATTTATGAAACAAGAGGCTAACCGACTCGAAAAGAAAGTCTCTTTGGAAAGAGAAGTTATGTTAGCGTTTATGTTATATGAGGCAGAGGGGAATATCGGGCAAGTAAAAAGAGATTTAAAGTTAGTCTGTGCCAAAGCTTTTTTAAACTATCGAACCCAACAATTAGATCGTTTGATCATTAGGCAAAAAGAATTGCCTTTGACTGTTCAAAAAGGGCTATTAAAAATAAAAGAATTCTCAGGTGAAATTGACCAATTTATTGAAAAAAATCGAAAATATATCTCTTTTGAACCAGGCTCTTTAGAGGTTGTCTGGTCACAAGATTCTTCTCAAAACATGGATGTCTATAATAAAATCGATGAAAAAGTTGAGAGTTTGAGCCAAAGAGAGTTGGAAACCTTTGATTTAGAAACTTTAATTGCACAAAATGTTGAAGGATATTTCCAAACCTATATTACAGAACTGACAAGTAATGATATTTATCAAGAAATGACCAATCAAAAAATATGGGAATTAGCCAATCAATTATACGACTTAGCGGCAGAACAGCTTGGCAGAAGTTTTAGTAAAAGTATGCGTTTTGCTCTTGCTTTGCATTTACAAAGTACGATTGAAAGAATAAAGACAGGAAGAAATATTGTACATCCAGATTTAAATAATATACGAAAACATTATTCAAAAGAATTTCAGATTGCCATTGATTTATCAGGGATTGTAGAAGATAAGCTAGATATTGAGATTCCATTTGATGAAATTGGCTTTATTACAATGTTTTTAGCCGCAGATATTGGTGAAAAACGGCAAAAACCTCAATCTAGGGTAGCAGTTATCGTGATGATGCATGGAAAATCAACCGCCTCAAGTATGTTAGAAGCAGCTCAGGACTTACTGAATATTCCTTATGGTCAGGCAATCAATATGCCTTTGACGATGGAAGTGCGCGAAGCTTATGAGCAACTAAAAGAATATGTTGGGAACAATTTAGCAGATATGAAAGAAGGCTTAATGCTTTTGACAGACATGGGTTCGCTAAACACTTTTGGGAATATGATTTTTGAAGAATTAGGTGTTCGAACGAAAGTGATTACAATGGCTAGCACGATGAATGTTCTTGAAGCTGTCCGCATGGCTAGTATCGGTCGAAGTTTGGAAGATATTTATCAAAGTATTCAATTTTCGTTCCAAGGTATGCTAAAAGAACAGTTTAAAACAGCAAAAGATTTAAAAAAAGCGATTGTGGTCACTTGTTTTACAGGAGAAGGTGTGGCGAAAAAAATGTATGACCGCATTCAGCCACTCACAGAAAAACAATCCCTTGAGTTGATTACATTACAGTATTTA